>JALWGN010000051.1 GCA_027013575.1 Desulfurobacteriaceae bacterium | reverse complement strand
TCGGCGGAATAATAGTAATTGACTTTATAGACATGAAGGAGGAGGAAAACAAGAGAAAACTCCTTGAAACCCTGGAAGAGGAGCTGAAAAAGGACAGAGCAAAAACAAAAGTTGTAAGCATGTCTGACCTTGGCCTTGTAGAGATGACCAGAAAAAGGGTAAAAATGAGCCTCGGGAAAACCCTGACGACAACCTGCCCCTACTGTGAAGGAAGGGGAAGGGTAAAGTCTCCTGAAACCGTAGCCTTTGAAATAGAGAGGGAGATAATCTCAAACCTGAAAAAGAGAAAAGTTAACACCGTAAGGGTTTACGCAAACCCCTTAGTTGCAAACAAACTGACAAACGAAGAGAAAGAGGTTATAGACAGAATCTCAGAAACTTTCGGAATAGAGATAAAAGTAATACCCGTTGAAAACTACCACGTTGAAAAGTTCACAGTCTCCCACGGCTGATATAATCTCTTCAGTTGCTTGGAGGGAAAATGGACAAACTACTCTTTGCTGTACTTCTAGTTCTAATAACTACTTCCTGCGAGAAGATTCCCCAAACGGCTCAGGAGCAGTACAGACAGGGAATAGAGGCAGCAGTTAGAGGAGACTGGGGAAGGAGCTCCTTCCTTCTTAACAAGGCTCTTCAGGGGGAGCTCCCGCCAAAAGAGCAGGAGATTGCAAAGATTACACTTGCAGACGCCTACTTCAACCAGGGAGACTTTGAAGACGCCGCCCTCAACTACGAGGAGTTTTTGGAGCTCTACCCGGCCTCACCGAAGGCAAAAGACGCCCTCTTCCGCCTTGGAGTTTGCTACCTGAACCTGGTAAAAGGCCCCCAGTGGGACGTAACCTTTGCAGAGAGAGCGTATAAAATTTTTAAAAGGTTCGTAAAAGAGTACCCAAACGACCCGAGGGTAGAAAAGGCCAGAGAGTACATGAAGATAGCCCGCAAAATACTGGCAGAACACGAGGTTTACATAGGCGGAACCTACGACATGCTCAGGAAGTTTACAGCCTCAATCCACCGGTACAAAGACGTAGAGAAGAAATACTCAGACGTTGAAGCCCCCGACAGGCTACAGTACCTTTTAGGAAGAGCTTACTACTACACCCCCCTTCAGTCTAAAGACGAGATAGACAGGCTAAAGAGAGCTCTCAAAAAGGAAAAGGAGAGGTTAAAGTCTAAGAACCCCGACGAGAGAAGAGTAGCTGAGAACAGAATAGCCCTTATAGAGTCAGACATAAAGAGGTGGAAAGAGCTGGCGAAGAAGAACAGGGAGATAGGAAAGAGAATACTTACAGAAGTTGCCGAAAAATACCCCAACTCCCCGTACGGAGAGAAAGCACGGCAGATACTTAACGGGATAAAACACCTTGAAGTTGAACCTGTAATCAACCCGATAAAGCACTCAATCTGGTGGAAAATCAAAGAAACCCTTTAGGAGGATACACTTGGAGAGCAGCGAGAAACTGAAAGTTATCTTAAAGAGTGCACTTGACAAAAAGGCTGAAGAGCCAGTCGTTTTAGACCTTAGAGGGTTAACCTCACTTGCCGACTACTTTGTAATACTAACGGCCTCTTCTGAAACCCACGCAAGAACCATAGCAGACGAGATAAAGAAGAAGCTGAAAGAGAAAGGAGTGGTTCCGGTAAGCACGGAAGGTTACGATACGGCCAACTGGATACTCCTTGACTACGGAGACGTGATAGTCCACATATTTAAGCCGGAGGTGAGGGAGCTCTACAACCTTGAGTCCCTCTGGATGGACGCTCCAAGGCTTGAACCAGAAGAGGTAGTTAAAGAACCGGTTCAATGAAGCTAAAGCTCGTTACTGTAGGGAAGATACCGCCCCACTTCAAAGAGGCGCAGGACTACTACCTGAAGAGAATCAGAAATTTGGAACTTGTTGAGCTGAAGAAGGGAAAAACACCTGAAGAAGAAGGAAAGAAGATCCTCCCAAAGCTCAAAGGGTTCACGGTGGTTCTTGACGAAAAGGGGAGGGAGCTCCCCTCCCGCGAGTTTGCCTCCCTGATATCAAAACACCCAAACATAACCTTTGTAATAGGAGGAGCAGACGGCCTCAGCGAAGAGGTAAAGAAAAAAGGGGACTTCCTCCTATCACTCTCAAAAATGACCCTTCAGCACGACGTTGCAAGAATAGTTCTGCTGGAACAGATATTCAGAGCTCAGGAAATCCTGAGGGGTTCTCCTTACCATAGGGATTAGTTGAGTAACGGGAGGGATAAAGTGGCGGGGACGACGGGACTCGAACCCGCGACCTCCGGCGTGACAGGCCGGCGTTCTAACCAGAACTGAACTACGTCCCCGAAGTGGTGGGCGGAACAGGGATCGAACCTGTGACCTCCAGCTTGTAAGGCTGGCGCTCTCCCAGCTGAGCTATCCGCCCAACCTGACGCTCCGAAATATAGGAACCAATAAAGAGATTGTCAACAGGGGAGAGAGAAAAAATTCCCCTTGACAAACAAAATAGGTGAATGTAAATATTGGCTTGCTTTCCCGCAAAAAACTTCAGGAGGTAAGGATGAAGGTAGTAGAAGTAGAGGCTACCAGAAGGGAAAAGACAGGTAAGCAGGTAGCCAAAAAACTGCGCAGGGAAGGCCTTCTACCTGCCGTTATTTACGGAGGTGGAAGACCGGAGGCGACACACATCGCCATTCCTGCAAAAGAGGTAAAGAGGCTCAAACACCACCACGGCCTCATCAAGCTGAAGCTTGGCGACGAAGAGAGGATGTGTATCCTCAAAGACATCCAGTACAACTGGCTGGGAGACGTTCCCATCCACGTTGACTTCCACGAGGTAACCTTCGGAGAGACCATTGAGGTTACCGTTGAGCTTGAGTTTGAAGGAACTCCTGTAGGCGTTACAGAGGAGGGTGGAGTTCTTGAGATCCTCAAGAGGGAAATAACAATTGAAACCCTCCCGAGGGAGATTCCTGAGAAGATAGTCGTTGACATCTCTAACCTCCACGTTGGAGACGCCCTCCACGTTGGAGACATTCCTCTCCCTGAGGGTGCAAAGCTTGTTGACAGCCCTGAAGAGACAGTTGTAGTTGTTGCCGAACCTGCTGAAGGAGCAGGAGAGGAAGCAGCCGAAGAAGAGGCAACAGAGGGAGAGGAGTAATTGATTAAGCTGGTCGTAGGCCTTGGAAACCCCGGAAGGGAGTACGAGAAGACCCGCCACAACGTTGGCTGGTGGGTTTTAGACGAGCTGGCTCAAAGGCTCGGCTTCTCGTTTGACAGGGAAAAGTTTAAGGGAGCCTACGGGGAAGCAAGGGTCAACGGCCAGAAGGTTATCTTTCTGAAGCCTCTAACCTACATGAACAGGAGCGGGGAGAGCGTTTCTCAGTTCGTCCGCTTCTTTAAGCTGAAGCCCTCTGAAGTTCTCCTCATCTACGACGATTTAGACCTTCCCGTCGGGAAGGTGAGGGTAAGGTTAAAGGGGAGCTCCGGCGGCCACAGGGGAGTCCAGTCGGTAATAGACTCCCTCGGAACAAACGAGATTCCGAGGGTAAAGGTAGGAATCGGCAGACCGGCGACGAAGGAGGAGGTGGTTGACTACGTCCTCTCTCCTTTTGGCAGAGGGGAGCTCCCAGCCGTTGAGGAAGCGGTTAAGAGGGCAGCAGACTGCGTTGAAACCCTTCTAAAAGAGGGAGTTTCACAGAAAACCTTAAGTAAATGCAGCTAACGGAGGTAGAGATGAGGGAGTACTACTACGAAATGGTTTACATACTGAGACCCACAATGTCTGACGAGGAGACAAAGGCTGCCATAGACAAGGTCAACTCCTACGTTGAGAGGTACGGCGGAGAGGTTCTTCACGTAGACAGGTGGGGAAAGAGGCAGCTTGCCTACCCGATAAACGACTACGATAAAGGTTACTACGTTCTTGAGTACATAAGGACAGACAAGAGAGACTTCGTAAAGAACATGGAGAACTTCTTCAGGATCAACGAAGACGTTATCAGGTTCCTCCTGTTCAGGCTCAAGCCGACAGAGATCAAAGAGATGAAGGAGAAGATCTCAAAGAAAGAGGAACCTGTAGCCACCGCTGAAGAGAATAAGGGAGAAGAGTAATGGCAAACCTTAACAAGGTGTTCCTTATCGGCAGGCTGGTAGCAGACCCTCAGCTCCAGCACACAAACAGCGGAACACCCTTTACCCGTTTTAGAATTGCAGTAAACAGACCTTACAGAGACAGAAACGGAAACTGGCAGGAAGACACCCTCTTTATTGACGTTGTTGTGTGGGGTGAAGCCGCCGACAGAGCCGTAAGCAGGTTCAGTAAGGGAACAAGGGTTTTAGTTGAGGGAAGCCTCAGACAGTCAAGCTGGGAAACAGAGTCCGGCGAGAAGAGAAGCCGAATTGAAGTAAGAGCTGACAGAGTGGCTGCCCTTGACCCGAGAAGGGAGATTGAGGAACCCGAAGAAATTGACGACATTGAATTCTAAGGAGGTAAGCCATGGCAAACCCACTTCCTCAGAGAAGGTTTGTTAGAAGAAGGAAGTACTGTAAGTTCTGCGCTGAGAAGATAGAGAGAATTGACTATAAAAACGTTGACCTTTTAAAGTCTTTCATCTCCGAAAGGGGAAGGATAATACCCAGGAGGATTTCCGGCGTCTGCTCAAAGCACCAGAGACAGCTTGCAAGAGCAGTTAAGAGGGCAAGACACCTGGCTCTCTTACCATTCGTTAAGATGGACTAAGGGAATGAGGAGCTTAAAACCTTCTGCGGCTCTCTTTGCCTTAACCTTAGGTTCGGGAGTGTTAATGGGGAGCTCCGGCCTCGCACCGCTGGGGCTGGGGCTTTCACTATTCATTCCTGCACTCTTTATCTACTCTTACAACAACAGCGGAGCTCCCCTAACGCTACTTGCTTCACTCCTCGGTTTAACGGCCGTCTTCTTCATAAACAGAGAGGCAACTTTAGACGTTGCCTCAGTCATTATGCTGGGGCCAACCTTCAGCCTGCTTAAAAGATTTGGGGTTTCCGCTGCCGTTTTAGGAGGAGCGCTGATACTCACGGCAGTTACCATCTTTGAGGAGCACCTCTTCGGCCTGCCTAAGGAGGTCAAAGAGGAGATACTGGAAATTTACAGGTACAGATACGCCCTCTACTTTCTCTCCTCAGCCGTATTCTCAGCGTTCACCTACGGAGCCGCAAACTGGCTGGTGAAAGAGCTTCCACCTCTCACAGAGTTCAGGCTGGGATTCTGGACTGTTGTTCTCTTTACCGCCTCTGCGGTAGCAACTCTACTTACGGCAGGAACTTTTAAACTCATCTCGGTAAACCTGCTTCTATTCTCGGTAGGTTTACTGATAGTTCAGGGAATAGCCGTATTCCTCTGGTTCTTCCAGAGGTTTTCTCCGGCGTGGAAGTTGATTGTCGGTATTCTCATATTTATCTTTCCACCTGGATTTTTTCTAACAGCCCTCGTTCTGGGGCTCCTTGACCAGAAGTTTAACTTTAGAAAACTAAACGGAGGTAAGGAAAATGGAGGTAATCCTTCTTAAGGATATGGAAAACCTTGGAAAGGTTGGAGACATCGTAAGGGTAAAGGACGGATACGCGAGGAACTACCTCATACCTGCCGGAATTGCCCTTCCTGCCACAAAGTCAAACATCAGAAGGGTTCAGAACGAGCTCCAGTCCCTCAGGAAGAAAGCTGAAAGACAGCTTCAGAGGTACAAAGAGCTTGCTGAAAAGCTTAACGCAACAAGGGTAACCATTGAGCACGAGGCAGGAGAAGAAGGAAAGCTCTTCGGTTCTGTAACGACTTCTCAGATAGAGAAGGCTCTCCATCAGGCAGGATTTGAAGACGTTGAGAAGAAGCAGATAGTTCTTGAGAAGCCCATAAGGGAGACGGGAACTTACGAGGTGAGAATTCACCTCTTTAAGGACATAGAGGCAACGGTTACCGTTGACGTTGTTCCCCTTAAGAAGCAGCAGTAAACCGCACTTTTAGGAGGCCGCCATGGAGTTTGTTGGAAGACACATAATGATGGACGCCATCGTCTCTGACGTTACAAGGATAAACATGATACAGCCCATATACGACTACATGGAGGAGCTCTCCCGCCGTATAGACATGACGCTCGTTTACCCCCCTATAGTTGCCCGCTTTCCGTTTGCTCAGTCTGAGCTTGAACAGTTCGTTAAGAGGCTTTCGGAGGAGAACGTAAAGAGTAGAACCCTTGAGATAATGGAGGAGGTTCTAAAAAGGAGGGCAACCGAAGACAGCGGAGTTTCTGGCGTCTCCATCTGGCTTGAGAGCCACTGTACCATACACACCTGGCCGGAAGAGGAGTTCTTCAGCTTAGACGCTTACAGCTGTAAAGACTTTGACCCGATGGTTGCATTTGAGTTTACAGTTAAGTGGTTTAACGTTAAGTACGCGTCGTTTGTTGACGTTGAGAGGTACATAGGCGGCCCCTGTAAGATAAAAGCCTACGAGTACAAAGACGGAAAGCTCACTCCGTGTACGCCGTCAATCGTTAAGTAGCTGGAGAGCTCTCCTGTAGAGCTCCCTCTTCGGGAGGCCTGTTACCCTGGCGGCCTCCTTTGCCGCTTCCTTCACAGATAGCCCTTCAGAGAGAAGTTCTCTAAGCAGCTCATCCGGGTTAACCTCAGAAGTATTCTCTTCCCCCGGCGGAACGAGAAGTACGATTTCCCCCTTTAGCTTTCCCTCAGAGGAGAGGTAGGAGAGAAGGTCTTCTGCTTTCCCCCTTAAAAACTCCTCGTTTAGTTTAGTAATCTCCCTGTAGATACCTACCTCTCTACCCGGAAAGAGCTCTGAGATAAGCTTCAGAGTCCTCTCAAGTCTGTGGGGCGACTCGTAGTAAACGGAGGTGTACGGGCGGGAAAAAGCCTCTTTAAGCTCCTCTTTGAGCGCCTTCTCCTTTCTGGGAAGGAACCCTCCAAAGAAGAACCTGTCTGTAGGGAAACCGGAGGCCGAAAGAGCGGCAACAACCGCCGAAGCTCCCGGTACGGGGAAAACGGGGATCCCTTCCTTTCTGGCAAGGCTCACAAGCCTGTAGCCGGGGTCGCTGATACAGGGAGTTCCGGCATCGGAGACCAGTGCAACGGAGCTCCCCTCCTTCAAAAGGGAGATTATCCTTTCAGACTGCTCCCTCTCGTTGTGCTCGTGATAGGGAACGAGCCTCTTTCCCTCTATCCCGAGGTGTGAGAGGAGTTTCCTAGTTCTCCTGGTGTCCTCACAGGCGATAAGGTCGGCCTCTTTCAGAACCTTTACGGCGCGAAGCGTGATGTCCTCAAGGTTGCCTATCGGAGTGGCAACGACGTAAAGGGTGCCTACCCCCTTACCGCTATGCATTCAACCTCCACCTCTGCCCCTAAGGGGAGCTCCTTCACCCCCACGGCAGACCTGCAGGGTTTAAAGGGACACTCTTTAAAGAACTCTTCATAAACAGTGTTAAACTCGCCGAACTTACTTATGTCCGAAAGGTAAACTGTAACCTTTACTATACTACACCTGCTACCGCCGGCAGCCTCAACAACGGAGATGAGGTTCCTGAGAGCTCTCTCAGACTGCATTCTGAAATCCTTC
This sequence comes from Desulfurobacteriaceae bacterium, assembly GCA_027013575.1. Lineage (GTDB taxonomy): Bacteria > Aquificota > Aquificia > Desulfurobacteriales > Desulfurobacteriaceae > Balnearium. The sequence goes on along the minus strand of JALWGN010000051.1, from coordinate 3,466 downwards.
TCAAGTTCACCGGTTTTCGGGTCTATTCCAAGCTGGCCTGAAGTAAATATAAAGTTACCGTATAGAATACCCTGAGAGTAAGGACCTACAGGCTGCGGTGCCCCTTTCGTCTCTACAACTTTCATTAAGAACCTCCTAATTAAATAAATGACTTGAAAGTACAGAGGGATAATTCTATATTAAATAGCAATAAATTTTAAGGTTCCATTCTATTTGTTTTATATTTTAAATTGATGTAAAATTGAGATTAAAGATAATACCGTATTCTGGGAGGAAGTATGGCCGAAAGGAAGGACAACATCATTCTTGACGATGAGAGAATAGAGGAAGGAGCAGAGTGCCTTAAGGCTCTTGCCTCCCCAGTAAGGCTTAAAATACTCTTTACTCTGAAAGATAAACCTATGTGTGTTACAGATCTAGAGCAGGAGCTCGGTATCTCCCAATCCTCTCTCTCTCAGCACCTTAGAACCCTCAGGTACAAAGGAATAGTTGCAAAGAGCAGGAAAGGGAACAAGGTTTACTATACAATATCTTCTGAAGCTTTCAGGGAGCTCCTCAACCTGCTCCCGCAGATTGCCTGCTTTAGAGGTTAGTAGATGTTAGAAAGGCTCTTTAAGAAGCGTAAAACCCCAAAAGAGAAGGGGCAGCTTCAGCTTCCAAGTGGACTGTGGCTGAAGTGTGAGCAGTGCAAAGCCCTTCTCTTTAGAGGGGAACTTGAGAGCAACGCTTGGGTCTGTCCCAAGTGTGGGTACCACTTTCCCGTTCCGGCAAAAGAGAGACTCTTCATGCTCTTTGACAACGGGGAGTTTGAAGAGCTTGACCGGGAACTCACCCCCAGGGACGTTCTGGGGTTTAAAGACAGGAAACCTTACACGCAGAGGATAGAAGAGGCTCAGAAGAAGACCGGCCTTAAGGACGCCGTAGTTAACGCACGGGGTAAGATAGAGGGGAAAGAGGTTCTGGTTAGCTGTTTTGACTTCAGGTTTATGGGTGGAAGTATGGGCTCGGTGGCCGGCGAGAAGGTAACGAGAAACGCAGAAAGGGCTGCCGAGGAGGGTATTCCCTTTATCTGTATTACCGCCTCAGGCGGTGCAAGGATGCAGGAGGGGGTTATCTCCCTCATGCAGATGGCTAAAACTTCGGCAGCCCTTGCACGCCTTGAGGAAAGGGGGGTACCTTTTATTACGGTTCTAACCCACCCAACAATGGGTGGGGTTTCGGCAAGCTTTGCCTTTCTTGGAGATGTGATTATTGCAGAGCCTAAGGCTCTGATAGGTTTCGCCGGCCCCCGGGTCATTGAACAGACGATAAGGCAGAAACTTCCAAAAGGTTTTCAGCGTTCAGAGTTTCTACTGGAACACGGCCTCATAGACATGGTTGTTGAGAGGAAAGAGCTTAAAAGCGTCCTCTCAAAGCTCTTATCCCACTTTGGAGGATAGAATGGCAACGCCAGAAGCTAAAATTCAGCGGTTAGCAAGAACTATAGTTGCAGATTTTTTCCTATACAACCAGGACAAAATTGACAAAGGACTCCTTAACGACGATTTTTTTGAGAGGCTTGAGGGGGAAATTGAGGACTCCGTAGCCTTTTTCAGGGAGCACGCAGGGGGCAAGCTGGAGGTATTCTGGGATACGCTGTTTAACCGCCTCATGCAGAGAGAAGCAAAGCTCCTTGAGATGAAAGAGAGTTAATGTTTGAGAGGAACGTAAAGCTCGTCTCATCACAGCTCAAAGAGGGAACTGCCAGAGTAAGGGGAGTTCCCGGAGGAGCAAAGGCTCTTCTTCTAAAGGAGCTCCTTAAACTCCTCTACCCAGGCGTTGTCGTTGTACCGACGGAGCAGTTTGCAGAGAGTCTCTCTGAAGACCTTAAAAGGATAGGCCTGAAAGCTCTATACCTTCCCGGCTGGGACGTTCCGCCGCTGGACATATCGTCTCCCCTCTCCCTCCTTCAGTACCGCAGGTTAAAAACCCTATTTTCTCTGCTGGAGGAGGAGTTCCACTACCTTGTAACGACTCCCCAGGGACTCCTCCAGAGGGTAATCTCACCGGAGAGGCTAATAGAGCTCTCTGTGCCCCTTAAGAGAGGAGAAGAGGTTGAAAACCTTGCAGAAAGACTTACCGAAATGGGTTATAGACGGGTTGAAAGCGAGCCGGAGAGGGGAGAGTTCTCACTTAAAGGGAGCTACCTTGAGGTGGTAACGCCGGAGGACGAAAGGGTTGAGGTGGAGCTCTTCGGAGACGAGGTAGAGAGTATAAAGGTTAACGGCAGGGAAGTAGACGAGTTTACAGTTGTTCCTCTGCTGGAGCTCCCTCCTACAAAGGAGGTGATAGAGAAACTGTCGCAGATTGACGAAGAGCTTGCAGAGAGGCACTCTCTCCTTGGAGAGCTGAGCGGTGCGGAGAAGTTCCTTCCTGAAGTTTTAGAGCTCGTTCCCGTTACAGAGTACACAGGAAAGTTAAAGGCAATCTTTGTTGAACCAGACCAGGTTAGAGCGGCGGCAGACTCGTTCCTGCGGCAGGTTAAGGAGAACTACGAGCTCCTTCAGAAGGAGGGTATTGGCTCCTCAAGGCCTGAGAAGTTTGTGGAAGAGAGCCTTCCTGAAGCAAAGCTCCTGATATACGAGAAGGCCGTAAAAGAGGCCGTAGACTTCGGAATCTCCCCTCTTCCGTTCCTTTCTGAGGAGAACCTTCCCGAAGTTGTGAAGAGTTTAAAAGGCTACAGAACGAAACTCATCTACGTAAGTGAAACCTTCAGGAAGGAGGCCGAGAAACTGCTGGAGCTCCACAAAGTAACCTTTGAGTCGGAGAAGGGGAGTTCCTCGGGAGGGTTCCGGTTTGACGAAAAGAGGGTAGCCTGGATAGTTGAAGGAGACGTTGAGATTCCCGTATCAAAGGGGAAAGGAGAAGACATTACGGCACTTGAGCCGGGGAGTCTCGTCGTCCACAGAGATTACGGAATCGGGCTGTTCCAGGGAGTTGTAAGCAGGGAGATAGGAGGAAAGATCTACGACTTCATAGAGATTGAGTACGCAGGAGGGGAAAAGCTCTACGCCCCATTTACCCAGATAGACAGGATCTACAGGTACACAGGTTACAGGGGAAAGAACCCGAAACTTGACAGACTCGGAGGAACCTCCTGGAAGAACCTTGAAAGGAGGATAAAGGCCTCCCTCATCAAGTTTGCAAAGGAGCTGGCAGAACACTACAGGGAGAGGAAACAGGCAAAGAAGGAGAGGCTCACAGGAGACCACCAGCTCATCTCACTCTTTGAGAGGAAGTTCCCCTACAGGCTCACCCCCGACCAGCAGAAGGCGATAAAGGAAGTTTACAGAGATATGGAATCCGACAGGCCGATGGACAGGCTGATATGCGGAGACGTGGGCTTCGGTAAAACGGAAGTTGCAATGAGAGCAGCAATGAAGGCGGTGTCGGCAGGTAAACAGGTTGCCCTCATCGCCCCAACGAC
>JALWGN010000050.1 GCA_027013575.1 Desulfurobacteriaceae bacterium | reverse complement strand
GCCAAGGTTGGGGTCGCGGGTTCAAGTCCCGTCGCCCGCTCCATTAAGGCGGCGTAGCCAAGTGGTAAGGCAGGGGACTGCAAATCCCTTATTCGGCGGTTCGATTCCGCCCGCCGCCTCCACTTAATAATCCCCTCCCTCTTAACTAACCTTTCCTTTCGTCGTACTCAATCTTTACGTCCGGTTCAGGGGCTGGTAGGGTTTCGGCGGGTTTGCTGATTTCAAACTTTCCGCTCTTTATCCACTCTTTCAGAATCTCTGCAATCTCACGGGCTTTGTAGTAGGAAGAGACAGGAGAGGTTGGAACTTTTTTACCGTTTATCTCAATGTAGCCCCGGCGGAGCTCCCCGTAGCTCACGTACTTAATCGGCTTTGCGTTCCCGGAGGGGTAGTCAACAGAGTAGTCTATTACAGGAGCAAATATCTCATCGTCTCTAACAGAGGTGTAGTAGGCGATTCTCTCGTTGAGTATTGGTATCGGGATTCCGATTCCTACAAACATTGAAACGCCGTAGCCAAGGATTGAAGCCGCCTTTATAAAGTCTGTTGACATCTGTTTCATATCTCCAACAACCATTAGAGTTCCGGCTCCCTCCATGGGCTGACCCTTTTTACTCCTCTTTACTCCAAAGGGTGAGTGCTGTGTTCCGTGGAATGCAACGTAGCCTACTCCTCCTCCTAAGAAGATTCTCGTTCCTATCCCTATCGTCTCAAAGAACGGGTCGTTCATCAGCGGAGAGAGCTGGCCGGCTCCCGAGTAGGTTGCGTTTCCGAAGTTGGGCTTCAGGGTTCCCATGTAGGTATAGATAGTCCTTGAGGACTTGTTAACGGCAACGTTGTAGTTCTGGTAGGCGTTCCTTGGACTGCAGAGGATTGCATCGTTTATCGTCTTTATGTTTATAAGTTTCTTTATCTCTCTTCTTGGATAACAGTCTGTTCCGTAGGCGTAGGCCTCAAGCTCTATGTCTTCTCCGGCTATAAGCTCCTCTATAACGTGGGCTCCTCCATACTCAAACTTTCCGGGGTAGACCTCGTTTCGGGGGTCGTTTTCAGGGAGGGCTGTCGCTCCTATGTAGAGGTCAACGGCTGCAATCCCTCCGTAGGCAGGAACGCCGTTGAGGTAAATTTCCTCCATCTTCATCCTTGGTTTTGTGTGGCCAACGTTTAAGAAGGCTCCCGAGGAGCACATCGCTCCAAATGTTCCTGTTGTAACCACGTCAACTTCTTCTGCTGCCTTAACTACTCCAAGCTCCTCAACTATCTCAATCATCTCCTCGGCGGTAACAACTACCGCCTCGCCTCTTCTTATCTTCTCGTTTATCTCCTCGTAGGTCTTAACAACTTTGAACTGCTCCATTGGCTCTACCTCTACCTGAGTGGGTAATAGAGAATTATAGTTGTTTAGAGCTCCCTGAACTTCCCTTTCACGAAGTTCCTGTAGAAATCCCACTCAGAGGGTTTTAAAAGGAGTTTCAGTCTCTCTTTTAGCTCTTCCATCGTAGAGGACAACTCCCGTTCTTATAACCAATTCTCTGAAAATGAGGGAGAGATCTACGAGGTCAAAACTCTTTAGTGTGGGGAGCTCCTCAAGCTCTCCCTCAATTTTTGCCATTACGCTGAGAGGGATTTTAGAGCTGCAGTCAACAGCTATGTCAAAGTCTGAGTTCTTCCTTGCAGTTCCCTTAGCCCGTGAGCCAAAGAGGTAAATTCGGCAGTTTGGAAGGTATTTAGAGACTATCTCAACTATCTTCTTGAGTATCTCTTCATCTGTCAGAGGCTTAACCCTTATCACCTACTGGCTCCGCTATAAGGTCAACGTTACTTGCAAGGTCTGTTATTCTGGCCTTAACGAACTCCCCAGGCTGGAAGTCTCCTTTTAGGTAAACGATTCCGTCTATCTCGTAGGCGTTCCTGTAGCTCCTTGCCTCTACAAACCCCGGCATTTCAGAGGAAGGGGAGTCAACTATAAGGTCAAACTCTTTACCTATCAGCTCTCTGTGTCTCTTCTCGTATATCCAGAACTGGGTCTCTTCAAGGAGTGAAAGCCTTGACTCCTTTAGCTCTTCCGGCAGGTCTCCAAGTTTGTAGGCTGCTGTTCCCTCTTCCCTGTAGTATTTAAAGAATCCTACCCAGTCAAGCTCTACCTCTTTTATAAAGGAGTGGAGCTCCTCAAACTCTGCCTCTCCCTCCGTTGGAAAGCCAACTATAAAGGTTGTTCTGATTGCAACTCCGGGGATTCTCTTTCTCAGCTTCTCTATAAGGCTCTCTGCAAACCTCCTTGAGTACTTCCTTCCCATAGAGGCGAGGACTTTGTCGTTTATGTGCTGGAGCGGAACATCAAAGTATTTAAGAACTTTTTCAGAAGAGGCCACAAAGTCTATGAGGGAGTCTGTTATGTGGGACGGGTAGGTGTACATGAGCCTTATCCACTCTATACCCTCAATCTTTTCAAGCTCACTCAGGAGTTTGACAAGACCCTCTTTTTCGCCTCTATCGTAGAGGTAGGCGGTTGTGTCCTGAGCTATAACGTAGAGCTCCTTAACTCCAAGGTCTGCAAGCCTTCTTGCCTCCTCTATCAGCTCTTCAGGAGGCCTGCTCTTTAAAGAGCCCCTAATTAAAGGAATGGCACAGTAGGTACAGCCGTTTGAACAGCCTTCTGAGATTTTCAGGTAGGCGAGGTGTTTTGGAGTGAGAATCTCCCTTAAAAGGTATGGTTTCTGGACTGAGGCCTTTCTGTTTAGTATCTTTTCAACGCTTTCAAGGAGCTCGTTAACGCCGATGAAGGCGTCAACCTCGGGGAGCTCCCTCCTTAACTCCTCCTTATACCTCTGGTAAAGGCACCCTGCAACGACAACTTTTTTCTCAGGGGAGTTCTTCTTCTCCTCTATTGCGGTTAGAATCTCGTCTATTGACTCCTCCTTTGCAGGCTGGATAAATCCGCAGGTGTTGACGAGGATTACGTCGGCATCCTCCAGACTGTTTACAAACTCAACGTCTCCGGTGGCCTTTAAGAGGCCAACCATCGTTTCTGTATCAACAAGGTTCTTAGGACAGCCAAGGCTTATTACTGCAACCTTTTTCTTCAAGTCTATCTCCTTCAGAAAACCTTTATTCCGCTTCCCTCTTTAATCTTACCAACAACCTGAACCCAGAGCTCTCCTTTCTCGGTGAGCTCTGAGAGGAGCTCCGGTAGTTTACCCTCAGGAACGGCAATTAAAAGGCCGCCGGAGGTCTGGGGGTCAAAGAGGAGCATCTTTAAGTCCTCGTCAAATTCTTTCGGGAACTCCACTGCCTCTCCAACGTAGTCAACGTTGTCGTAAGTAGCAGCCGGCAGAAGCCCCATAGAGGCGTACTCCTTGGCACCGGGAAGGAGCTTAAAGGCAGAGGAGTCAACCTCTGCAGAAACTCCACTGAACTTAACCATCTCGTAAAGGTGGCCTAAAAATCCAAACCCTGTAACGTCTGTGCAGGCACTTACTCCAACAGAAACCATAGCCTCAGAGGCAGACCTGTTTAAGTGGGTCATAACCTCAGA
>JALWGN010000049.1 GCA_027013575.1 Desulfurobacteriaceae bacterium | reverse complement strand
TGTTTAAAGGCCGGCTTTAAGAGGCCGTCTAACGCCTTCCTCAGCCTTTCGGCTACCTCAAAACCGGGCTCTTTCCTGTAGTGGAGCTCCCTTGCTTTTTCAACCTCTCTGAAGAACTTCTCCTTTAGAGCTTCAAGGCTCAATTTGTAAGCCTCGCCAGTTTCCAGAGTTTGTTAAAGTTCTTCTGGTAGAGCTCAACGAGGTGGCTGTCGTTCCTTATAACTACTAAGTTTTCGTCGTTTCTTCTGTCTGCGTTGGCAGTCCAGTTGAAGCTTCCGGTTGAGAGAACTTTCCCGTCGTAGATTGCGTACTTGTGGTGCATCAGTCCGCCGCCGCTTCCCCTCTTGTACCTTACGGGAATTCCGGCCTTCTCAAGGAGGGGGCCAACGCAGTAGCGGGACTTACCGTTTCCATAGTCTATTATTACCCTTACTTTTACGCCCCTGTCGTGGGCTTTTATGAGGGCTCTGGCTATTTTCTTGTCTGTAAACGAGTAGATTGCAACGTCAATAGACCGTTTTGAGTGGTTTATCAGGTCTATAACCGCTTCCCTGCAACCTCCCCTCGGCGAGAAGAAGGCCATCGTTTCAACCTGTTTCCCCTCTAAAGTCTGAACCTGCTTCTGCTGGGGAGAACAGCTGAAGGAGAGGAAGAGGAGGAGGAAGAGGAAGAGAGGTTTAAGTCTCACAGTTTCCCCCTTACTTGGCCTTCTTCTCCTTTACAACCTTCTCAACAACTGAGGTCTGACCCATAAACTTTGACCCGACTACAGAGAGCAGCAGTGAGTTGAGGAGGAAGAGAGCTCCCAGAATAGCCGTTGTCTTGGTTAGAACGGAGCCGGTTTCCGCTCCGAAGGCTGAACCGGTGGAGCTCCCTCCCATCATGGCAACTCCGCCTTCGCTCTGTCCCGGCTGGATTATCACAACGAGTATGAGAAGGAGGGCAAGGATTGCGTGGATTACAAGTAGAAGCGTAAACATCTACTCCTCCGAGTCAAATTTCACGATTTTTGCGAAGCTCTCAGCCTTGAGGCTCGCTCCTCCAACGAGGGCTCCGTCTATGTCTGGCATCTCAAGGAGGCCTTTAGCGTTTTGAGGTTTAACGCTTCCGCCGTAAAGGATTCTCGTTCTCTCTGCCTTCTCCTCTCCGAAGATGTCGGAAAGGATGCTTCTTATAAAAGAGTGAACTTCCTGGGCAAGCTCCGGAGTGGCAGTCTTCCCGGTTCCTATAGCCCAAACGGGCTCGTAGGCTATGACGAGCTCACTTTCAGGGCTGAGCCCTTTAAGTCCTTCCCTTACCTGTCTTTCAACAACTTTTTCAGTCTCTCCGCTTTCCCTCTCCTCAGGGGTTTCACCTACGCAGAGAATGGGGGTCAGCCGGTGTTTGGCTGCAGAGATGACCTTTTTGTTTATCAGGTCGTCTGTTTCGCCAAAGATGTGGCGCCTCTCTGAGTGGCCTAAAATAACGAAAGAACAGCCAACGTCTTTAAGCATTAAAGGAGAAATTTCCCCTGTAAAAGCTCCCTCTTCCTCGTAGAACATGTTCTGTCCGCCCAGGGCTATGTTGCTACCTTCAAGCTCCCTTCCAACCGGGTGGAGGGCTGTAAAGGGAGGGCATACTAAAATGTCCCTGTCTGTAACGTCTGATACCAGTGTTTTAAGTTCCCTTACAAGCTCCAGAGCTTCCGGAACCGTCTTGTGCATCTTCCAGTTTCCTGCAATTAAGAGCCTTCTCAACCTATCCCCCTAAGAGGCTTTTGTTAGTTCGTACTTTGGCTTTCCAGTTTTGACAGCTTCAGCGTCAATTATAACCTTCTTTACGTCCTTCCTTGTGGGAACCTCAAACATAACGTCTGTCATGAGCTTTTCCATTATCGCCCTTAAGCCCCTTGCTCCTGTCTTTCTCCTTATGGCCTCTCTTGCTATCTCCCTCAGTGCGTCTTCGGTAAACTCAAGCTCAACGCCTTCAAGCTCTAACATCTTCTTGTACTGTTTAACCAGGGCGTTTTTAGGCTCTGTAAGGACTCTAACGAGGTCTTCCTCTGAGAGCTCTTTAAGGGTTGCGATAACCGGAAGCCTTCCGATGAGCTCCGGTATGAGGCCAAACTTCACTAAATCGTCTGGCTCAACGTGTTTCAGGAGCTCATCCCTCTCCATCTTCTTCTTGTCAACGTCGGCGGTAAAGCCCATTGCCCCTTTTCCGATTCTCCTTGCGATTATGTCCTCAAGTCCTACGAAGGCTCCGCCGCAGATAAAGAGGATGTTTGAGGTATCTATCTGAATGTACTGCTGGTGGGGGTGTTTCCTTCCTCCCTGAGGGGGAACGTTGGCAATTGTTCCCTCAAGTATTTTAAGGAGTGCCTGCTGAACGCCTTCTCCCGAAACGTCTCTTGTTATTGAGGGGTTCTCGCTCTTCCTGGCTATCTTGTCTATCTCGTCTATGTAGATGATTCCCCTCTCTGCCTTCTCTATGTCGTAGTCGGCGGCCTGAATGAGCCTTAAAAGTATGTTTTCAACGTCTTCTCCGACGTAACCGGCCTCTGTGAGGGTTGTTGCGTCGGCAATTGCAAACGGAACGTCTAAGAGTTTTGCCAGAGACCTTGCAAGGAGGGTTTTTCCTGAGCCTGTAGGCCCTATCAGGAGGATGTTGCTCTTCTCAAGCTCTACGTCGTCAACGGTTCCGCCCGACATTATCCTCTTGTAGTGGTTGTAAACGGCAACTGAGAGTACTTTCTTTGCCTCCTCCTGTCCGATTACGTACTGATCCAGGAACTCCTTTATCTCTTTAGGGGTTGGGAGCCTGTCAACTTTTACCGGAGCTCCCTTCCTCTTCTCCTCCTTCTCGTGGAGCATCTTGTAACACTCGTCAACACACACGTTGCAGATTGCAACCCCTTTAGGTCCCGTTATGAGAGCCTCTACTTCGTTCTGGCCTCTTCCGCAGAAGGAACACCTTCTCTCTGGAATGTTTGTCTCAAACATCTGCCTCTCCTGTTGGTTTGTTTGACAGGTTGAAATATAGGGGAACTTAGAGGAGTCTTTCAATTTCGGAAGAGCTTAAGAGCTCCAGAACCTCTTTCTCCGACTCCCTGTTGCAGACGATTACCTGAATGTTTCCTTTTATCTGAAGTGTTGAGAGGAAGGGGAGAGGAAGGCTTCTTACTCTGTTGAGGAACTTAAGGAGCTCCCCTTCCCCTTTAAACTTTACGACAAAGAGGGAGAGCTCATCAGAAGGTACGCCGTAGGTGAAGTTCCTCCTGGTGAAGCTCTTCTTGTAGCTGTCAAGCTTTTCTATCTCCTCCATTGCAATGGGGAAGTTCATCCTCTCTATAGAGGGTAGAACCTTCTCCGCCACTTTAACGATCTCGCTGTTAAGGGGGAGCTCCTTTAAAATGGAGATGGCCTCTTCCGGTTTAAGAGCTTTTCTGTAAGGCCTTTCAGACGTAAGAGAGTCGTAGATGTCTGCAACTGCAATGATCCGTGAGAGAAGGGGAATCTCCTCTCCCTTAAGTCCGTCGGGGTAGCCTGAACCGTCAACCTTTTCGTGGTGGTGTCGGACAATTCGTGCAATCTCCTCAAAGCCTTCAACCATAGAGAGGAGCTTTTCTCCGGTTACCGTGTGGAGCTCTATAAGTTTAAACTCCTCTTTAGAGAGGGGAACCGGTTTAAGGAGTATCCAGTCGGGGATACAGAGTTTTCCTATGTCGTGGAGGAGAGCTGCTGTTTTTAGCTTCTCTACCTCTCCTTCTTCCAGCCCCATCTCTCTGGCTATAGCCTCTGAGTAGGCAGCAACGTTTAGCGAGTGGCCTTTCGTGTAGGGGTCTTTCAGCTCCTCAACCAGAGAGAGGAGCTCTATTATCTCCTCCTCCCTCCTTCTCTTTCTCTCCATCTCCTCCAGCAGTTTGAGCTTTTCTGAAACTTTGTGGAGAAAGTGGTTCAGAGGAATGGAAACGAGGGGGTTCTTTATCTTTCTCGCGTTCTTAATTGCTGATTCATGGTTCATCTTGAGAAAGGGGAACAGCTTTCTGAAGAGGAGCTCCAGGTTCTCCTTAACCTCTGAAGGTTTCAGGTTGTCAAGGTGGTAGTTAACCTCAAGTAGTCTGATAAAAACGTTAACGGCAAAACCTGAAATCGTTGAGAAGATGAGCATAAAGATGAGCGTAAGGAAGTAAAAGGTCTTCTCAAAGGTGTTAAACGGCGAGGTTAAGAGCAGGGTTAAGAGGAAGAGGAGGTAGATGGGTGGGAGCTCCCTCCTCCAGCCGTAAACTGCAGTGTAGAGGAAGTTAACCATAATAAAGTATGCCTCACTTACAAAAACAACCGGAGGAGTTATAAACAGGTTTAACCCGGAGGCCAAGGTTGGAGCCGCAAAACTCCAGATTGAGAACCTGCTGTTACAGGTTCTGTATATGAGGAGTGAAACCGTCAGCTGAACGGTTCCGGGAACGGAGTAGTAGGCGATCAGGAGCTTTAAAAACTGGGAAAAGGGAAGGTTTCCGGTGAAGAGAGCAACCGAGAGCTGAATGTAAAAAATGACGGCAAGGAGAACCGCCGTAACTCCGTTAAGGAGAGCAAAAAGCCTGTCCCTACCGCAGAGCTCCGAGAGCTGTTCTATAATCCTTTCCATAGATTTGAGTTAATTAGCAATTTTGACTGAAATGTAATTCTAATTTATTTCAAGTTTCGGAAGGAGGGAACCGTGGTAAAGGTAAAGGTGTGCGGTATTACAAACCTCAACGACGCTCTCTCTGCCTGCCACTCCGGCGCCGACGCAGTTGGCTTCATTCTCTACCCAAAGAGTAAAAGGTTTATAAAGGCAAAAGAGGTAAGAAAGATAACCTCTCAGCTTCCTCCTTTCCTTACAAAAGTAGGAGTTTTTGTTAACGAAGACCCAAGAGACGTTTTGGAGATACTCAGCTACGCCCACTTAGACTTTGCCCAGCTACACGGAGACGAAACCCCGGAAGAGTGCGACTACGTGGGAGCAAGCAGGGTTATAAAAGTTTTCCGCCTTAAGAGTGAGGAAGAGGTAGAGAAGATAAGGCCTTACGTTGGAAAAGTCAGGGCTGTTCTCCTTGATACTTACGACTCAAAGGTTTACGGAGGAACCGGAAAGCCTTTTGACTGGAAGGTGGCCTTAAGGGTCAAGGAGGAGTTCCCGGAGCTCCCCCTCATACTCTCAGGAGGTCTGACCCCCGAAAACGTTAAAAGAGCCGTTGAAACCGTGAAGCCTTACGCCGTTGACGTAAGCAGCGGAGTTGAAGCTGAGCCGGGAGTAAAGGACGGCGAAAAGGTGAGAGCCTTTGTAAGGAACGCCAAGTGCTTTTAGTTGTTAAATAATTAAACTTACACTATCTTATTAATTAGTCTCTTAAATTCTATCTGGAGGGTACCATGGGAACGAAAGCGCGTGAGCTTGTCGGGGAACACGCAGACAAAATTGTTGAGCTTTTAAACAGAGCTCTGGCAGACGAGTGGCTTGCCTACTACCAGTACTGGATAGGTGCAAAGGTCGTTAAGGGACCTATGAAGTCTGCCGTTGCGACGGAACTTATTGAGCACGCTCAGGACGAGCTCCGCCACGCAGACATGCTGGCGATGAGGATTTTAGAGCTTGGAGGAACACCTGTTTTAACGCCGAAACTCTGGTTTGACCTTACAAACTGCGGATACGACGCTCCGGAGAACCCTTTTGTCAAGAACATTTTAGAGCAGAACATCAAAGGAGAACGTTGCGCCATAGACGTTTACCACAAGATAATTGACTACACGAAGGAGATTGATCCGGTTACCTACAACATTGCCGTTCAGATCATGACCGACGAGATGGAGCACGAGGAAGACCTTCAGGGACTCCTTGAAGACCTCATGAACCTTGAGTTTCTTAAGTAAGTTTCACCCCCCTCACCAAGGTGAGGGGTTTTCCTTCTATTTTCAAAACTTTCAGTATTTTTGCCTGCAGCTCTGGTTCTACAACGCTTTAAACAACTGTTCTTGCTATTTAAATAGTGAATTATTAAGTTCATTAATTAAGTGGTATCTGGAGGTTACTTTGAAAACCTATACAATCAGATTAGACGACCGATTCTTTGAGCTGCTTGAGGATCTGTCAAAGAAAACTAAAAGTCCGAAAAGCCTGGTAGTCAAAAAAGCACTTCTCCTATATAAGAGAGAGCTTGAGAAGCAGGAAATGCTCCAAAACCTGATTGAATCAGCGAGAGAACTTGCAGACGATCCAGAAAATCTGAAAGACATAGAAGAGCTGGAAGGAACGGTAACCGATGGACTTGGTTAGGGGAGGGATATACCTGGCAAAGCTCAGCCCCACGAAAGGAGTAGAGCCCGGTAAGACAAGACCTGTGGTAGTTATTCAGAGGCAGGAGATTCTGGGTAGCTACCCTACTGTTCTTGTAGCTCCGATAACATCAAACCTTAAAGGTAAGTACCCTATGAGGCTCTTTATAAAAGCAAGGGAGCGTTTAGAGAGAGATTCAGCCGTTATGGTAGATCAGATAAGAGCAATTGACCTGTCAAGGCTTGTTCCTGACAGGATAGCTACCCTTGCACCGGGAGAGATGAAACAGTTAGAAAAGGCTATTTGCTTTTTTATAGGAGTTGATAAGTTCTAACAGAGAGGGGGAGAGCTCTCCCCCCTAACCTTCTTCCTTCTCTTCTTTGGGAAGTTTAACCTCTATGTGGAGCTCCTCAAGCTGTTGTGGCCTTACTGTGTCGGGAGCTCCCGTCAGGAGACACTGACCCCTCTGGGTTTTGGGGAAGGCGATAACGTCTCTGATAGACTCCTCTCCCCTCATAATTGCGCAGAGCCTGTCTAAACCAAAGGCCATTCCGCCGTGGGGGGGAGCTCCGTACTTTAAGGCCTCTAAGAGAAAGCCGAACCTCTCCTTGGCCTCCTCGTCTGAAAGACCTATAACCTTAAATACCTTCTCCTGAACGTCTTCCCTGTGGATACGGATACTTCCCCCGCCTATCTCAACTCCGTTTAACACCATGTCGTAAGCCCTTGCCCTAACGCTTCCCGGGTCTTCAAGAATCTTATCTATATCCTCTTCCTTAGGGCTTGTAAACGGATGGTGGAGCGCCTCCCACCTGTTCTCGTCCTCGTTCCACTCAAACATAGGAAAGTCAACGACCCACAGAACGTTTACTTTGTTCTCGTCTATGAGGCCTGCCATCTTCCCGAGTTTCAACCTCAGGTTAGAGAGCGCGGCGTTAACAACCTCTGGTTTGTCTGCAACGAAAAAGAGAATGTCTCCCGGCTCGGCCTCAAGCCTTTCTAAAATCCTGTTCATCTCCCCTTCAGAGAAGAACTTAACGATGGGAGACTGAAGACCATCCGGCAGAACCTTTATCCAGGCAAGGCCTTTTGCCCCGTAAATTCCGACAAACTTTGTTAAGTCTTCTACCTCCTTCCTTGAGAGCTTAGCTCCTCCCTTAAAGTTGATGGCCTTTACAATTCCCCCTTTCTCTGCAACGGTTCTGAAAACTTTAAACTGACACTCCTTTGCTATGTCTGTTATTTCCTTTAGCTCAAGGCCGAAACGGGTATCGGGTCTGTCTGTTCCGAACCGCGCCATGGCCTCGTCGTAGGTCATAACGGGAATTTCCCCTATCTCAACGCCAAGGAGCTCCCTGTAGAGCTCCCTCAGAACCTTCTCTGCAACCGCCATTACGTCCCTTTCCGTTACAAAAGACATCTCAAAGTCTATCTGGGTAAACTCCGGCTGCCTGTCTGCCCTCAGGTCTTCGTCCCTGAAGCACCTTGCAATCTGATAGTAGCGGTCAAAACCTGAAACCATCAGAATCTGCTTAAAGAGCTGAGGAGACTGGGGAAGCGCGTAGAACTTACCCGGGTAAATACGGCTGGGGACTAAAAAGTCCCTCGCCCCTTCAGGGGTGCTCTTTGTAAGGTATGGAGTCTCTATCTCTATAAAGCCTTCCTCGTTGAAAACTCTCCTTACAGTCTGGTAGAGTTTGTGGCGGAAGACTATGTTCTCCATCATTTTTTTACGCCTTAAGTCTAAAAAGCGGTATTTGAGCCTCGTCTCCTCTCCAACCTTAACCTCGTCTTCAATTGGGAACGGAAGAGGCAGAGACCTGTTCAGTATCTGGAGTTTCTCTGCGTATATCTCAACCTCTCCGGTTTTCAGCTTCGGGTTTTCCGTTCCCGGCGGTCTTCTGCGAACCTCTCCCTCAACAGCTATTACGTATTCGTGTTTTAACTTTTTGGCCTTCTCAACCAGTTCCTCTGAAATTTCAGGTGAGAAAACTATCTGAACCTTACCTGTTCTGTCCCTTAAGTCTGTAAATACAACCCCGCCGTGGTCTCTCGTCGTGTCAACCCAGCCTGCAACTCTTACCCTCTTTCCTATGTCTTCTGTTGAAACCTCTCCGCAGTAGTGAGTCCTTTTAAAGCTTCCTAAGTGTTCAAGCATTTTCAGACCTCTCCAGCCGTATGTTCTCTTTAGTTTGGGGAATTTTATGATAAAAACCTTAAAAGAACCAGGGATGCCAGTCTATAGAACTTAAAGAGGGGGAATTTCTGCTGTTTAAGCATTTTCTAAAATAGTGCAATTGCATTCTTGTTTGCTTGCTGTCTTTCAGCAATTTTAAATTTTTGGAAGCTACCCATGAGATACCTAAAAGTGAAAAGGATTGCGGCTAATGACTAATCTTTTCACCAATTTTAAATTTGTACATCCATTTTCTTAAATTTTAATCTATCTCTTTTCCTTTTATATTTCTTCATCTCTTTCATGTATCTCCTTCTGTTGTAGAACTTTATCAGTTCATGATTGTATTCCTTATGCATTATAGTTTTAATATCTCTAAGCAATTGTTCTCTATTATTCATTATAATACCCCCATTATTCTACCTCTTTTGCCAGAACAATGTCTGGTGAAAATGAACTCCTCCAGACCTTCACCAAGATAAAACCATTTGAAAAAGCATCTAAAGGTATTCTCTCATTAATATCTTTCTCCTTTACAGTTGTATAGCTTCCGCTTTTTCCCGGGCGGGGGTCATGTTTGGTTATAAACAAATTCCTGAAAACCACTCTTTTCCTCCTGAGTTTTTTTTTCTCGTAGACATAAAAACGGAACACAGTCAGATAATCTGACAAACATGTTAAAATCAACTTGTAGTCTTTGATATTGGAATAAGGAAGCTTAGGGCAGCTCCAAGATAATATTCTAAAATAGTACTAACCCTATTTTGTGTAACACATGTTACTCCAATGATTCTATTGGGTAGTCTTGAAATGCCCTAAAAAGTGGAAGGGATTGCAACCAACTCTGTACGCTCCAGTGCGAAGCTTCCAGTCAAACTTGAAACGCCCTAAAAAGTGGAAGGGATTTTGATGCATTTTTTTCTTTACTGACTGTCAGAAAATTTCTCCCTCCTGCGTTTTAAGAAGATGAATACTTAAGTGAGGAGGGAGAAATGCTTGCACTGATAGCAGTTGTTCTTGCTGCCGTGGCCATATACTTCATTGGCAAACTGCTTTTAAAACTTTTCCTTGTTCTTGCAGCTCTTGCTCCTTTTATCCTGTTTATATTTATTGGAATGATTATTGGAGTTTTAATTTCTGATAACTGATAATAAACATTTCGTAAATATCCTTTAGACTTACTCGTATTTACTTGAAATGGCCTGAAAAGTGAAGGATTTATTTCTTTTTAGAGGCAAGGTTAAGTGGTTAATGCAGATAAGCTTTATTAATTTCTTAACTTTTTACTTTAGCTTGCTTCTGAATCTTTTCAGTCGGGTGTCAACGAGTCTGTTTCTGAAGAGAAGTTTTCTTGTGGCTGGGAAGACGTAGCTGGCCTCTAAAACGCTGTTCCTGTACTTCTGCCCCTCTGTTGAGATGAAGTAGAAGGAGTTGAGTTTCCAGCCGGGGAGCTCCAGCCTTACCCCGGAGACAACTGTAGGGTGCACTAAAGCAAGAACCGTTAAGAGGATAAGGGGAATAAAGGAGTAGTCTGGCTTTGTAAAGAGTAAGAGGAAAAGGGAAGAGAGCATTACAGCTCCGGCAATCCAGAGGGGTGCCTCGTAGTGGGTTATGCTCCACTTTGTCAGTTTAAAGAGGAGGTGAGAAGAGAGTATAAACTGGTAACCTAAAAACTGGGTTATTTCGTTTATAGCCGTAACTTTCTCAAGAGTAACCTGCATCAGGAATGCTCCTATCAGAAAAGGGGTAAAGAGGAAGCCTGCTACAAGGGTTGTCAGCCAGCTTAATGGGTTGAAAGTTCCGAACACGTTTAAGACTATCGGAAGGGTAAAGAGCATAGGAGCAAACGAGACTTTAACGCTCTTTGCCAGTTTTTTGCCTTCTCCCTCTAAGGCAACGAGAATTCCCCCTACTGCGCTGAAGGAGAGGGCGGCAGAGAGGTTGAACTTTCCCGTCAGTACCGTAAAGAGCATTACAACTCCCAGAAGGTAGAGGGGAGTTATCTTCCGGTAGTTCTCAAGGCCAACAGCTAAAAGAAGCATGAAGAGGTAAGACCTGAAAGCTGAAGGTGGAAGGCCGGTTAGAGGCATAAGTGGAAGAACAGTTAAAGCTGCTGCTGTTAACGGTTTTCTGAACTTCAGGAGTTTGAAGAGGAAGGCGAGAGCTCCCACCACTATCCCAACGTGGAGGCCGGATATTGCGAGGAAGTGGTAGATTCCAGAGAGCGAGAAGTAGCCTTTTACAGACGCAGGGAGCTCGTACCTGAACCCCAGCGTTGTTGCTCCAACGAGGGCTGAAACCGGGTAGTCTATGCTGTTCTCTATCCTTTTGTAAAGGTGGTATCTGAACCTGTCAAGTGAGAACTCCGGTCTTTTGATTAGTTTTCCTTTCAGGTTTACCAGATCTCCCGGCTCTGCCTCTTCTTTTAGCCTTACGTACTTCCACCCTTCAAGAACGGCCACCCTGTAGCTGTCTCTGTACTCCTTTACCCACAGAACTTTCCTGACATTTCCCGTTTTTTCCCTTTCTGTAAAGGTGTTTGACAGTGCTATCAGCGGAACGAGAAGGAGGACGCCGGGAAGGAGCTCCCTCCACTTAAACCTCAAAGCGTAGTTGGTAAAGAAGAGAAGCGTTGCTGTTAGAACGTACGGGAAGTAGGGGGTTCCGTAGGTTTTGACCGAGAGGACAAGAAACGAGAGGAAAAAGATGTAAACAACGTGTTTTTGCAGCTCTGCCCTCCCGAGTTTTTAAAGGCTTAACAATTTGTAGTTTCAGCATCAAGTCCTATTAATTTAGCTCTACCGCTAAACGAATAATAAACCACAAGTAAGGCTTTTCTCAAGACTTTCTAAATCTTTGATAGACTACAAAGAATCTGCGCAATAGTTGTGCAACTCAAGGGAGGGAATGATGGAAGGTAAAGAGTTCACGGTTGAGATTTTTACAAAAGCTCTGAGGATTTACAGGGAGCTTCCTCCGGGAGAGGAGAGACTGATAATAGCGGCTCTTGAGAAGATTAACAAGCTGGCTGTTTTGTGTAAGGCTGAACTGTCAACAAGAAAAATAAACCTG
>JALWGN010000048.1 GCA_027013575.1 Desulfurobacteriaceae bacterium | reverse complement strand
ACCTCCTTTATCTGTTATTTATCTGCGTAAAGCCTATCTACTATCTCTTTCACCTTCTTCTCACTTAAAACCCTCTTAGCCCCCAAAAACCGACGGCTGAAGTACCTATCACCGAGGGACGATATTGCCAGTCCGTGGTACATGGAGGAGAAGTGGATAAACTTACCGTTCCCTATGTATATCCCAACGTGAGAAGGATAACTGGCATAGGTCCTAAAGAAGACCAGGTCTCCAACTTTAAGGTGTTTTCTATCAACGGGCATCCCCACGTTAAACTGAGCCCTCGCAGTTCTAGGGAGCCTTACACCTAGCTTCCTGTAAACGTACATAGTAAATGAAGAGCAGTCTAACCCCACCTTTGGATTGCTGCCTCCAAAAACGTACGGAGTATTCTTCAAATTCCTGAAGATCTCGGCCAGTATCCGAAAGAAGGTTCCTCTGTACTCCGGGTCGTTAAGTATAGAGAGGCTCCAGTTGTCGTACTTAACGTTTAAAGGAGTTGATAAAACGTCAGAGAGGGCTTCGGCCTCTCTATAAACAACGTCGGTTATCGGATATATCTCCTCAGAGACTATCTTTGACTTTACTTTTTCCGACCTCTCCTCCAGGAACTCAATCGTCTCCAAGCTCTTTTTCGGTTTAAACTTCTTGTACCAGCTTACAGAGTGGAAACGGGGAGGTATGTAGAGCCTCTGACCTACTCTTATTAAGGAACTCCTCAGCCTGTTTGCCCTCTTTATCTTTGAGACCGACGTGTGAAACTTTTTCGCTATCTTTGCAAGCGTATCCCCTCTCTTCACAACGTAAACCTGTGAGAAAGCAGGAACGGAAGAGAGCAAGAGAAAAACGGAACAGAGAACGAGCTTCCTCACTCCAACCTCTCCCTCATACGGTGAGTTCAAATTTTAACACAGTTAAGCCAAAGCTCCTTCAGTCTCAACCTGCTCCTTAACGTACCTGTAGTAGTTCATCAGTGAATCAACAACTCCGTTCTCAACGTTTGAGAGGAAGTCCTCAAAGAGCTGGTAGGCCTCCTTCTTAAACTCAACTACCGGATCTCTCTGTCCGTAACCTCTCCAGCCTATACTCTCCTTTATGTGGTCAAGGGCCCTAAGGTGTTCTCTCCAGTAGTGGTCAAGCCTATCAAGGAGTATCATCCTCTCTATCTCCCTCAGCTGCCCTTCACCTACGAGCTTCTCAAGTTCCTGGTACTTCTCAATGAGGGTGTCGTAGATGAGCTTTGCAAGCTTCTCTCTGTCGGTGGGAGCTCCCTCTACTTCAAGATTCATCAGCTCCTCGTACTTCACGGGAATCGGGAAGTCAAAACCGAAACGGGCCTCAAGGGTCTTCTTTAACTCCTCAAGTTTCCACTCGTCGGGAAGGACGGTTTCAGGAGCGAAGGAGTCAACCAGCTCCCAGGCAACGTCCTCAAAGAAACCTAGGATCTCATCTTTAAGGCTCTCACCCTCCAGTATTTTGTTCCTCTGTTCGTAAACAACTTTCCTCTGAACGTTGTAAACCTCGTCGTACTCAAGGAGTCTCTTCCTTATCTGGAAGTTCTGCTCCTCAACCCTTCTCTGGGCGTTCTCAAGGGCTTTACTGACCATTTTGTGGGTTATCGGCTCGTCCTCAGGAACGTTCATCATCTCCATCATCTTCTTTATCCTGTCTGAGCCAAAGAGCCTTAAAAGGTTATCCTCAAGTGAGAGGAAGAACCTTGACTCTCCCGGGTCTCCCTGTCTTCCAGCCCTTCCCCTCAACTGGTTGTCAATACGCCTTGACTCGTTCCTCTCCGTTCCGATTATGTAAAGTCCTCCAAGCTCCTTTACCTTCTCCTTCTCCTTTTCCGTTATCTCCTTATACTTCTTCAGGGTCTCCTCGTATATCTCCCGGTACTTCTCATCTCCCACCTTTTCAGGGGTTATCCCTTTCTCCTTCAGCTCCTTCTTTGCAAGGAACTCCGGGTTTCCACCAAGTAAAATGTCCGTTCCCCTACCGGCCATGTTGGTGGCAATCGTAACGGCACCTATACGGCCTGCCTGGGCAACTATCTCCGCCTCTCTTTCGTGGTGCTTTGCGTTTAGAACCTGGTGAGGAATTCCCTTCCTCTTGAGTAGCCTTGAGAGGTACTCGGAGTCCTCTATAGAGCTGGTTCCAACAAGAACCGGCCTGCCTACTCTGTAGTTCTTCTCTATCTCTTTAACAACTGCGTTAAACTTGGCCTTTTTCGTTTTGTAGATGAGGTCGGGATGGTCTTTCCTGATTACAGGCCTGTTTGTTGGAATTACGACAACGTCTAAGCCGTATATCTCTTTTAACTCTGCAGCCTCAGTTTCGGCAGTTCCGGTCATTCCCGCAAGCTTTTTGTAGAGCCTGAAGTAGTTCTGAATCGTTATAGTTGCAAGGGTCTGGTTCTCGGCCTCTATCTTTACTCCCTCTTTGGCCTCAACGGCCTGGTGGAGACCGTCACTCCAGCGCCTTCCAGGCATAATACGGCCTGTAAACTCGTCAACAATTATTACTTTGCCGTCTTTCACAACGTAGTCAACGTCCCTGTGGAAGAGGTGGTGGGCCCTGAGGGACTGGATTATTGCGTGGAGGAGATCGGAGAACTTAGGGTCGTAAAGGTTGAACTCTTTCATTCCGGTTATCTGCTTAACTATCTCCTCAACCTTCCTTATACCCTCGTCTGTAAGGGTTGCGGTTTTCGTCTTCTCCTCAACTTTAAAGTGCTTCTCTTTCTGGAGCTGTCTTACTATACCGTCGGCTATGTAGTAAACGTCAACGCTCTCTTCGGAAGGACCGGAAATGATAAGGGGCGTTCTGGCCTCGTCTATGAGAACCGAGTCTGCCTCGTCAACGATGGCGTAGAAGAGCTCCCTCTGAACCTTATCCTCTTTTGAGAAGACCATATTGTCTCTCAGGTAGTCAAATCCAAACTCAGAGTTGGTTCCGTAGGTAATGTCCCTGGAGTACATCTCCTTTCTTTCTTCTTTCTCCATCTGGTTCTGGAGGTAACCTACAGACAACCCTAGGTAGTTGTATATCGGCCCCATCCACTCGGCGTCACGCTTTGCCAGGTAGTCGTTAACCGTAACTATGTGAACTCCCCTTCCCGCAAGAGCGTTCAGGTAGGCAGGAAGGGTGGCAACGAGGGTTTTACCCTCTCCCGTTTTCATCTCCGCTATCTTTCCCTGGTGGAGGACGATTCCTCCTATCAGCTGAACGTCGTAGTGGCGCATTCCTTTCGTTCTCTTTGAGGCCTCTCTAACGGCAGCAAAGGCCTCAGGGAGTATCCTGTCCATGTAGCGGAACTGCTCCTCTGCGCTCCCTATCTTCTCAAGCTCAGAGCGCCACTTTGCCGTTAGGGACTGGAGCTCCTCCTTACTCTTCTTCTCAAACTCCTTCTCAAGGGCGTTTATTCTGTCAACTAAAGGCCTGAGCTTCTTTATCTCTCTTTCGTTTTTACTTCCAAGAATTTTCGTAAGAATAGCGTTAATCACAGCTTCACCTCCGGATCTCTTTAGGTTTGGTTAGAGTGAAAAGGTTAAGTTCTGCTCAGGCAGAGAGAGGTGAAGCTCTGGGAGGGAAAGAGTTAAAGCGGTGGGAAATTTTTAAGGTGAAGTTGTAGCGGAGCTCCGTCCTGACCTCTCTCTCTGTAGGAAGTGAAACCTCCTGAGAGGT
>JALWGN010000047.1 GCA_027013575.1 Desulfurobacteriaceae bacterium | reverse complement strand
GTTAAAGTTTTAAACGCGCTTGGGTACACCGTGTTCGTTCCGAAAGAGCAGTTCTGCTGCGGAGCTCCCGCCTTCTTCTCGGGAGACCTGAAGACCTTTGAGAAAATGAAAGAGAAGAACCTGAAAGGGTGGGGAGACGAGAAGGCAGACTTCATTGTATCTGCCTGCGCCACCTGCGGCCACGTTCTAAAGGGAGAATACAGAGAGCTGAAAATCCCTGTAAAAGAGCTGATAGAAGTCCTCTACGAAAACATTGAGGAGATAGGGAAGTGGAAACTCCCTGAGAAGGTAAGAGTAACCTGGCACCACCCCTGCCACATAGTAAGGGGGCAGAAGATACCCCGCCACTACCCGTTAGACGTTCTGAAAGTGCTTCAGAACGTAGAATTTATAGACATGCCCGAGGCCGACAACTGCTGCGGAATGGGAGGCTCCTTTAAGATCTCCCACCCGGAGATCTCCCGTGAAATCCAGCTGAAGAAGGCCAAAAACGCACAGTCCACAGGTGCAGACGCCGTGCTTACAGAGTGTCCCGGATGCGTTATGAACATAGCGGAAGGGCTGGAGAGGGTAAACTCTCAGCAGAAGTCAATCCACATTGCAGACCTCCTTGCCAGATGCGTTGATTAGCCGGTTGATATAATCCTGAAGGCTATGAGAAAACTGGCAGGACTGCTGATAACTCTACTGATTTTTGTCCTTACAGGCTGTAGTAATGAAAAGCCTGTCTACGTAATCTCTTCCTCTCCTCAGCTTCTGCTGCCTTTTAAAGCCAGTAAGTTCTTTGGCTTCTTTGACAAACAGGGAATAGACCTTCAGCTGGACTCCGTTCCAAACGGTGATTCACTAATCCGATTCCTCAACTTCAGCAAGTACACAGTGGTAATAACAGACGCGGAAACGGCGAAACGGATAGAGGAGCTCTCCCCAAGGTGGAGTCCCATCTGCACAGTAGCCCTTAAGAAAAAAGAAAACTATCCGATAACAGGGAGAAGGGGACGGTTCGTTCTGCTGATGAAAGAAACTCTACTGAGAAACCAGAAGGAGGCAGTAGCCGTTATAAAGGGGTGGAACAACGGAGTTGACCTTCTAAAAGACCCCGCAGTAGTAAAACTCCTTTCAGCAGAAAAGCTCAGGTATAAGTTCCTCCACTGCGGGGAGTGAGGGAAGTGTGAGAGCCGAGAAATACTGGATACTTTCCGGAATCAGCTTTTTAGCCTCTCTACTAATAGGAATAAGCGCCTATTTCATAACCTACCAGTTTCTGAAAGAGCAACTGATAAAAAACAGCATAAAGAACGCCGAAAACTACGTTGAAGTTACTTCTGTTTCAGTTGGCTCCAGAAAGAGAGCCAAACAGCTTATAGAGATACTGGAGAGAGCTCCCTACATAGAGAAAGTTCTCCTTACCCCTCCTCAGAAAAAGAGCGAATTCCTCCTGAAGAAAGACCTCATCTTCCCCGATGGAAAGCTGAGGCTCTTTGTCCTGCTCAACAAGAACCTCATACTGACAAAAACGAAAGAGGTCGCTCAGAAAGTGGCCTTCAGCACATTTCTGGTTACGGTTTTCCTGACGGGTCTGGTTCTTATAGCCGTAAGGATCTTCTACCTTAAACCGCTGTGGAGAATAAAACGAGACATACTGAGAATTTCAAAAGGAGAAATATCACGACTCCCTGAAGGAAAAAACAGGGACGAGTTTGACCGAATAAGAAAAAGTATAAACTCCATGCTTGATACGATAAGGAAAAAAGATGAAAGAGAGGACGTTATCTCTCAGTTTATCCATCTCTTAACCGTTGGAAAAGGTTTTAACGGAGAATTCGTAGCTCTTATGAGAAAGGTACTAAACATAACCGGGTGCGACGGTGTGATAATTGGGGTCAAAGAAAACAACAAAACCGTAAAAATTCGCCTTATTCCACGAGAAAACAACAAAGCGCCAGTAGTAGAAGCTAAGTCTATAGATCAGCTTCAGGGAATAGAACCCTACCTTCTGGAACTGCAGAAAGAAATAGAAACAACAAAAGGCTCTATACTCTCTTCTACAGAAAAAGAGATGGGAATTAAGTACATATTCGGCATTCCGCTAACCGTTATGTCGGAAACTGTTGGCTTCATAATCTTCTTCAAGAGAGAAGAAAAACCGGTTAGTGAAGAAGTAAAACACTTTATAAGGAACATTGCAAAGTCAATAGCCATTTCGGTAGAGATAAGAAAGCTGATAAAAGACCTTGAGGAGAAACTTAAAAGGGAAAAAGAGTTAACGGAAAAATTAGTAAAGAGCCTTGTAAGAGGTATAGAAATTAGAGACTCCTACACCCGAGGACACTCAGAGAGAGTGGCATTCTTTGCAAAGAGAATCGCAGAAGAGATGGGACTGAAAGAGGAAGAGGTAAAAGCAATATACACGGCAGGTCTCCTCCACGACATAGGAAAGATCGGAATTCCAGACAGCATTCTACTTAAACCAGGAAAACTCTCAGACGAAGAGTACGAGATAATAAAACTCCACCCCAGACTGAGCTACGAACTCCTTAAACACATAGACGTTCTGGAAGATTCCCTCCCCGGAATAAAACACCACCACGAGAGGTGGGACGGTAGTGGCTACCCGGACGGTCTGAAAGGTAAAGAGATACCCCTTCAGGCAAGAATACTAGCGGTTGCAGACACGTTTGACGCAATGACCAGCGACAGAATCTACAGAAAGGGAGTCTCAAAGGCAGAAGCCGTAAAGGAACTTAAAGAACTTTCAGGTAAGTCCTACGACCCCGAAGTTGTGGAGAACGCACTTTACGTACTCTTAAATGAAGATCCACCCCCTTCAGAGGAGTTCATCTCCTCACAGCTTCTATCAACTGTTGAGGAGAGAAGGCTTGACTACTACCTGAGAGACCACCTTACAGGGGTTTTCAACAGAAATGCCCTTGAGCTTGCCTACAAGATAGCAAAAGAGCGGTTCAAGGAACTTAAAGCTTTCACGGTAGACATTAAGGAGCTCCGCCAGATAAACATCAAAGAGGGGTGGAAAAGGGGAGACCAGATACTGAAGAAAACAGTAACGCTTCTCCAGTCAGAACTAAAGGACGCGGTAATTGTCAGGTACTCGGGAGACAACTTCCTCATCTTCCATCCGAACCAGGAAGCCGTTAAGGCTGCAGTAGAGAAAGTAGAAGAAGAACTGAAGATAAAAGTAACGTTCCACCAGATTGAAGAAGTAGAAGACATAGAGGCGCTAAAGGTCAAACTCACAGAGCTTGAGTTTGAGTCTTAACCGGTCACTTGTAAAAGTTCTGTAAAAATTTTGTTAAAATGATTACCAATTTCAGTGGCGGGAGGAAAGAATGAAAATCCACGAGTACCAGGCAAAAGAGATATTTAAAAAGTACGGCCTGCCTGTCCCTAGAGGTATAGTTGCCCACAACGCCCACGAGGCAGAGTGTGCCGCAAAGGAGCTGGGGACTCCGGTAGTAGTCGTCAAAGCCCAGGTTCACGCCGGCGGAAGGGGTAAAGCAGGAGGCGTTAAGCTGGCAAAGTCTCCAGAAGAAGCCGGCAAAATAGCTGCCGAGATGATAGGCAGCAGACTCAAAACCTACCAGAACCCGGAAGGTCTTCCCATCAACTGCGTTCTGGTTGAAGAAGGGGTAAACATAGACAAGGAGTTCTACGTAGGCCTCACCTTAGACAGAGA
>JALWGN010000046.1 GCA_027013575.1 Desulfurobacteriaceae bacterium | reverse complement strand
TACGACGCTTCGGCTATAAAAGTTCTGGAAGGTCTTGAAGCGGTTCGTAAAAGGCCGGGAATGTACATCGGAGACACCGGCGTTTACGGTCTTCACCACCTCGTCTTTGAAGTTGTTGACAACAGCGTTGACGAGGCTCTGGCCGGTTACTGTACAGAGATAGAGGTAATTATCCACCCCGATAACTCAGTAACGGTTGCAGATAACGGAAGGGGAATTCCCGTTGACATACACCCAGAGTATGGAAAGCCCGCTGCCGAGATCGTTTTAACCGTTCTCCACGCGGGAGGTAAGTTTGAGAAGAAGGCCTACAAGTACTCAGGTGGCCTTCACGGAGTTGGGGTCTCTGTTGTTAACGCACTCTCTGAGTGGCTGAAACTTGAGATTCACAGAGACGGGAAAGTTTACAAGCAGGTTTACGAAAGGGGCAAACCCGTTACCCAGTTTGCCTGTGTTGGAGAGACGACGAAGAGGGGAACTATAGTAACCTTTAAGCCAGACCCTGAAATATTTGAAGTTACGGAGTTCAGCTGGGATATCCTTGCAAACAGGCTGAGGGAGCTTGCTTTCCTGAATAAAGGTTTAAAAATCACTCTGATAGACGAGAGAACGGAGCCTCCGAGGAAGGAGGTTTTTTACTACGAAGGCGGAATAGTTGAGTTTGTTAAGAAGATAAACGAGAAGAAAGACCCCCTCTTTCCTGAACCCATCTACATAACAGGTGAGAAGGACGACATCTTAGTTGAAGTTGCCCTCCAGTATAACTCAACCTATACAGAGCAGATATTCAGCTTCGTTAACAACATAAACACCAGGGAAGGCGGAACTCACGTTGCAGGCTTCAGAATGGCCTTAACAAGAGCCATCACGAAGTTCATTGAGGAGAACAACCTCCTGCCGAAGAACGCTAAAATCTCAGTAACCGGAGACGACGTTAGAGAAGGCCTTGTTGCGGTTATCTCCGTGAAGGTTCCGAACCCCCAGTTTGAGGGTCAGACAAAGGCAAAACTGGGGAACTCTGAAGTTAGACCTGTTGTCGCCTCCATCGTTTACGAGAAGCTCTGGAACTACCTGACTGAAAGGCCTGACATCGGCAGGAAGATTGCTGAAAAGGTTATAACCGCTGCAAGGGCAAGGGAGGCGGCAAAGAGAGCAAGGGAGCTCACAAGGAGAAAGAGCGCCTTAGAGGAGTTCTCACTCCCCGGAAAACTTGCAGACTGTTCAGAGAGAGACCCTGAAAGGACGGAGCTCTTCCTTGTAGAGGGAGACTCTGCCGGCGGAAGCGCAAAACAGGGAAGGGACAGGCGTTTTCAGGCCATACTGCCCCTTAAGGGAAAGATAATAAACGTTGAGAAGGCGAGAATTGAGAAGGTTCTCTCTAACGACGAGATTAAGACCATAATTACAGCCCTTGGAACGGGGGTTGGGAAGAACTTTGACATCGGTAAGCTCCGCTACAACAAAATAATCATAATGACAGACGCCGACGTTGACGGAGCCCACATCAGAACCCTTCTCTTAACCTTCTTCTTCCGTCAGTTCCCGGAAATCGTTGAGAGAGGGCACCTCTACATTGCACAGCCTCCTCTCTACAGGCTTAAAAAGGGTAAGAAGGAGATATACATAAAGAGCGATGAGGAGCTTGAGAGGGTAGTTTTAGAGTTTGCCCTTGATTCGGTAGAGCTCCTCTCTGCCGAAGGTAAGCCTTTAAGTGAGGAAGAGGCCAGAGAGGTAACAGATAAACTCCTTAAGCTCCAGAACGTAGTTTCAATCCTTGCAAGGAAGAGGGACAGGGAGCTTATAAACCTCCTTTTAAGGGTGGGAGCCGACTACAAGGAGCTCTACGACAGGGAGAAGGCAGAAGCCTTAATTGAGAGGCTTAAAGCGAACCTGCTAGAAGAGCTTAAAGGAACCGAGTTTGAGCTTGTTGAAGATAAAGAGCACTGTTCCTTTAAAATTGTTGCCAGAATACCCTTTGACAGGTACCTGAAGAAGGAGGAGGTGATAGACGAAGACCTCCTTATTTCAGACCTCTTTAAACAGGGAAGGGGACTGAAGAAGAGGCTCAGGGAGCTCCTCGGCCAGCCCCCCTACAGGGTTAAGAGCAGGAAGGGAGAAGTTCTTGAGTTTAAAACTGCTGACCAACTCTACAACTACCTTATAGACACAGGGAAAGAGGGGATATACATTCAGAGGTACAAAGGACTTGGGGAGATGAACCCGGAGCAGCTCTGGGAAACGACGATGAACCCCGAGAACAGGACGCTCCTTAAGGTTACCGTTGAAGACGCAGTAAGAGCCGACGAGGTCTTTACAGTTCTGATGGGAGACAAAGTTGAGCCGAGGCGTGAGTTTATCCAGAAGTTTGCCAAAGAGGTCAGAAACCTTGACGTTTAAGGGGGAGCTGTGAGCTACCAGCTCCTCTTTGTTTACGGAACCCTGATGAACGGCCTCTCAGCCCACACCTTTCTCGTTGACTCCACCTTTATCTCCCACGGGATACTCTACGGAGCAAGGCTCGTCCACCTGAGAGACGGCTTCCCCGGAGCCGTTGAGGGAGAGGGAACGGTATTTGGAGAGGTCTACAGGGTAGATGAACTTACACTTAAAGCCATAGACCTCTTTGAGGAGTTTAACGAGCTCTTCCCTGAAGAGAGCTTCTACATAAGGAAGTTAAAACCTGTACGGCTCATTCCGATGAACGAGTTTGTTGAGGCGTGGGTTTACTTCCTCAACCCGATTCTGGTTGAAGACCTTGACTTTACAGAGGTTCCCTTTGGAAACTGGAGGGAGTTCCTGAAAAAATTCCTGAAGATGTAAGAGGGGTAGCCCCGCTACCCCGAAATCTTATCGTGGCCTACAACAACCTTTCCTGCCCACTCAGAGAGTATCTCACAGGCAACGTCAACGCCGCTTCCCGCCGCAGTTGCAACCATCGTTATCTCTCCGGCTGCAAGGCCTGCAACGTAAACCCCTTCGGCTTTTGGTTTCAGCGCAATCTTACCAGGTCTTGGAGAGCGGGGGTGTGGAATAACTTCAACCAGATTGGTTTTGACGTCAAAAGAGTGGAACCCGGTTGCAAACACAACTAAGTCTGCCTCAAACTCCCTTCCGTCTGATAGAACGATTTTAAAGTTCCCCTTAGAGCCTGTAACCTCTGCTACTTCACCTTCAACTAAGTTAACGTCCTCAAACTCCTCAACCTGAGCCTTTAAGAACTCCAGGTACTCCTCTCCTGTTGTTCCCTTCTTCACTCCGGGAACGTTGTTGAGAACTGCCTTTAGAACGTCGGAGCTCCCGCTGTCAACAACCAGGAACTTCTTTCCCTTTGCAAAGTCAAACCTCTTTGCTCCGTCTGCCAGAGTTAAGGCACACGAAAGCCCGGCAACTCCTCCACCAACAACGGCAACGCTGTACATTCTCACCTCCTTTTTTCTTTAAAAACTATTGCAGTGTAGTATTATTTTCCAACTCCAACAAGCGGAGGAAGAGGTGAAGGCCTACACAGAGTACCTCACTTTCAACACAGAAAAGAGGCGGGAGCTGATAAGGATCACCGATACTGTTAAAGAGGCCGTAAGGAAGTCTGGAGTTAAAGAGGGATTGTGCCTTGTCTCTGCAATGCACCTAACTGCAGCAGTTATCATTCAGGACGACGAGGAAGGCCTACACGAGGACATCTGGGAGTGGCTTGAGAGGTTGGCTCCCTTTAAGCCCGACTACAAACACCACAGAACGGGAGAGGACAACGGAGACGCCCACC
>JALWGN010000045.1 GCA_027013575.1 Desulfurobacteriaceae bacterium | reverse complement strand
GTATAACCACTGAGGAAGTTCTGAAATGGTTAAGATTTCAGATAGAGAAATTAAGTCAATTGTAGTTTCCTATTTATGGGACTTTCCCTCAGTTATAGAAAATCCCCAGAAACTGCTTGAAGTAGTAAACAGGTACAGAAAGAAAAAATCTACACCAGTTGACCTATACATAGTTAGCTCTCTGAAACGCAGATTAAGTCAAACAAAAGAGGGAAAAAAGATTTACAGAAAACTGTTTAATGAAGACCCCCCACCACCCAGAAGTTACTTTATTCCTCCAGACAAGCTTGTGGAATACATAGAAAGGATGTGCTGGAATGAACAAGAAGTTGGTCAGAAGAATTAGCTCTGTTTTTTCGGAAGACCCCCTAACCACCTAATAAGGGTAATCCTCTGTTCAACATTAACTTCTTTACCAAAAAGGAATATGGTTAATAAAACTCAGTTCTACCAGGAAATTAAGCACATCCCCCCTACCCCCGTTGACAATTTTAAAGACCCGACTATATTACCTAACCAGCAGGAAGCGCTTAGAACCTGCGGGCGGCAAACAGGTTGAAGAACATGCCCCCGCAACCAATGAGCGGGCGTAGCTCAGCTGGCTAGAGCATCAGCCTTCCAAGCTGAGGGTCGCGGGTTCGAATCCCGTCGCCCGCTCCATTTTATTTTCTCCTCCTTGAAAATCCATCTACCTTCAAACCAGTTAAACTTCCCAATTCAATCCCTCCAATCTTCCCTTGAAGAGCCCTTCCTTACGATTTACAATTCCAGCAAACAAGTTCTTCATTAAGGAGGAAAAATGGCAGAAGTATTCAAAGGAAGGGCGTTTAAGTTTGGAGACGACATCAATACAGATGAAATAATTCCCGCCAGGTATCTAAACACCTCTGACCCCAAAGAGCTGGCAAAACACGTTATGGAAGATGCAGACCCAGAATTTCCAAAAAAGGTAAAACCGGGAGATATCATCGTTGCAGGTAAGAACTTTGGATGCGGCTCATCAAGGGAACACGCTCCAATAGCTATAAAGGCAGCAGGGGTTTCAGCAGTAATAGCAAAGTCTTTTGCCAGAATCTTCTACAGAAACGCAATAAACATCGGCCTGCCGATATTTGAATCTCCTGAAGCTGTTGAGGGAATAGAAGAGGGAGACATCGTTGAAATAAACCCGGAAACAGGGGTTATTAAGAACGTAACAAAAGGGACGGAGTTTAAAGCAACCCCTATACCTGAAGATATAAGGCAGATAATGGAAGCCGGTGGTCTCATGGAGTACGCAAAGAAAAAGTTAGGACTGAAGTAGGAGGGAAAAGTGAAGGTGTTCACAGTAGCCGTTCTTCCAGGAGACGGAATAGGACCGGAGATAGTTAAGCAGGCCGTTAAGGTTTTAGATGCTGTTTCTGAGAAGTTTAACGTAAAACTCAACTACAAGTACGGCCTCATCGGCGGAGCTGCCATAGACGAAACCGGCGTACCCTTTCCCGAGGAGACAAAGGAGATAATCCTCTCGTCAGATGCCGTTCTTCTTGGAGCAGTTGGAGGGCCTAAGTGGGATAACCTTCCGTTTGAGATAAGGCCAGAGAGAGCTCTCCTCGGAATGAGAAAACTCCTCAACGCCTTTGCAAACCTGCGCCCTGCAAAACTCTACGACGAGCTGATAGACGCCTCTACCTTAAAGCCTGAAGTGATAAGAGGCGTTGACATAATGGTCATAAGGGAGTTGACAAGTGGCATCTACTTTGGAATCCCCAAAGGGATTTTCGTTGACGGAGACGAACGGGTAGGAATAAACACACTACGCTACTACGAACACGAGGTTGAGAGAATAGCAAGAGTAGCCTTTGAGGTTGCAAGAAAGAGAAACAAAAAGGTAACCAGCGTTGACAAAGCAAACGTTCTTGAGGCCACTGTTCTCTGGAGAGAGGTTGTAGAGAGGGTTCACAAGGAGTATGAAGACGTTGAACTAAACCACATGTACGTAGATAACGCTGCAATGCAGATAATCAGGTGGCCAAAACAGTTTGACGTTATTGTTACAACAAACATGTTCGGAGACATTCTCTCCGACGCCTGCGCAATGCTTACAGGCTCACTCGGAATGCTACCTTCTGCATCTATCGGCGGAAAAATCGGCCTCTACGAGCCAATTCACGGTTCTGCCCCCGACATAGCGGGTCAGAACATCGCCAACCCGATAGCAACGATCAACTCCGCTGCAATGATGTTTACCTATTCGTTCAACATGCCTGAGGTTGAAGAGGCGATAGACAGAGCCGTAAGAAGCGTTTTAGCTAAAGGTTACAGAACAAAAGACATCTACTCTGAAGGGTGTAAGCTGGTTTCAACAGAGGAGATGGGAGACCTGATAGCAGAAGAAATAAAGTCTATGTGAGGTAGCAGATGAAAGAGTACACAGTTGCCGTTGTAGGTGCTACCGGAGCCGTTGGACAAGAAATGTTAAAGGTTCTGGAAGAGAGGAACTTCCCCGTTAAGAAGCTAATTCCCCTTGCCTCTGCAAGGTCTGCAGGTAAAAAGGTAAAGTTCAGAGGAGAAGAGATAACTGTTGAAGAGCTCAAACCAGAAAGCTTTGAAGGTGTTGACATAGCTCTATTCTCTGCAGGTGGAGACAGGAGCAAACAGTTTGCCCCTGAAGCTGTTAAGAGAGGAGCAATAGTTATTGACAACAGCTCGGCCTTCAGAATGGAGCCAGATGTTCCCTTAGTTGTTCCAGAGGTTAACCCGGAAGACGTTGACTGGCACAAGGGAATAATTGCAAATCCCAACTGTTCAACGATTCAGATGGTTGTCGTTCTAAAACCTCTCCACGACCTGGCCAAGATAAAGAGAGTTGTTGTTTCAACTTATCAGGCAGTTTCGGGAGCGGGAGCCCAGGCAATAGAGGAGCTGAAGGAGCAGACCAGGACTGTTCTTGAGGGAAGACCGGTTCCTCCGCCGAAGAAGATACCAAAGCAGATAGCCTTTAACTGCGTTCCTCACATAGACAAGTTCTTTGAAAGCGGCTACACCAGAGAAGAGATTAAGATGATAAATGAGACCAAAAAAATAATGCACGACGACTCCATAAAGGTTTCCCCAACCTGCGTAAGGGTTCCCGTATTTATAGGTCACTCTGAGTCTGTAAACGTTGAGTTTGAAAAGCCTATAACTGTTGAAGAGGCAAGAGAGGCTCTCTCAAGAGCTCCCGGCGTAACAGTTATGGACGACTTTGAAAACCTCGTTTACCCAACGCCTATAGATGTTGCTGGAAAAGACGACGTTCTCGTTGGAAGGATAAGGAGAGATGATACAATAGAAAACGGGCTTAACCTCTGGATTGTTGGAGATAACCTCAGGAAGGGGGCAGCTCTGAACGCGGTTCAGATAGCGGAGCTCCTCATTGAAAGGGGACTTATTTAGGGGGATAAATGAGCGAGGAGATACTGAAAAACCTTGTAGATGAAGTTCCGGAAGTTGAATCTGCACTGGTTATTGACGAAGACGGAATAGTCGTTTACAGGTACGACGGTAGAGAAACCTCCATAGACTCTGAGGAACTTGCCACCCAGCTGGTAAACCCGATTAAGAGCTGCGACGAGGCAATCAGTGACCTTACAGGGGAGAACGACCAGCTGGAGGAGGTCATTCTCTTTTCCGGGAAATACGCCGTCTTTATCTACAAACTTGTGAACGAGACATTCCTGGTCGTCGTTGCAAAGAGAACTCCCCTTTACGGTAGAACGAGGTTTAAATTAAGGTCAAAGCTTCCAAAACTGATAAAGGCACTTTAGGAGGGGAGAGATGGCAAAGCTCTGGTACTTAGGACACTCAACTTTCTACCTTGAGGGTGAAGGGATAAAAGCTCTCATTGACCCGTTCCTCAACGGTAATCCCTGGAAAGTAGCAAAGCCTGAAGACTTCACAGAGCTCAACTACATATTCGTTACACACGGCCACGGAGACCACCTTGGAGACGCCGCAGAGATAGCAAAGAGAACCGGTGCCACGGTTGTAAGTATCTTTGAGGTTTGCCAGTACTGTAACCTGAAAGGCGTTGAGAACATCCACGCAATGCACATAGGGGGAAGCTACAACTTCCCATTTGGAAGGGTAAAACTGGTTCCTGCAGCACACGGGAGCTCCGTCATAGAGAATGACCAGGTTGTAACCCTTGGAACTCCCTGTGGAATGCTGATAGAAGTTGAAGGAAAAACGATCTACCACGCAGGAGATACCGGGCTGATAGCCGACATGGAGCTCCTCGGCAGGTACGAGGACATCTTCATCGCTCTTCTCCCGATAGGCGGAAACTTCACAATGGACGTAAGAGACGCAGCAATTGCTGCTGAAATGGTAAAGCCACAGGTTGCCATTCCGATGCACTTTAAAACCTGGCCGATAATTGACGCCGAGCCTGAAGACTTCAAGAGGCTGGCCGAAGCAAGAGGAGTAAACGTTCAGATACTCAACCCCGGAGACGAGATAGAATTCTAAATGAAGCGAATCGGCGTTACCCTTTCGGGCGGCTTCGTCAAAGGAGCCGCCCATATTGGATTCCTCAAAGCCCTTGAGTATAAGGGCTTAAGTCCCTCGTTTATAGCCGGAGCCAGTGCAGGAGCTCTGGTCGGGTTCCTGTACGCCTGTGGAATACCCTTAGAGAAGATGGAGGAGATAGGGAGAGAGCTCTCCTGGAAAAAACTTGCAACCCCTTCACTTAAAGGTGGCCTGTTTAAGCTTGATGGCCTCCACAGAATCCTAACAGAACTTACAGGAAACCCCGACCTGAAAGAGCTCAAAATCCCCTTTGCATTAACAGTTGTTAACCTCAAAACATTAAAGGTGGAAGTTAAGAGAGAAGGACCGGCCGTTGACTTTGTAGTTGCCTCCTGCTCAGTTCCTCCCCTCTTCTCTCCCTGGAAGGTAGGAAACGAACACTACGTTGACGGAGGAGTTAGAAACTGCCTTCCAGCTGAAGTGACGAAATCCTCTGGCGTTGACCTTAACATCTGTTCTAACGTTAATACATATTCAGGACTGGAGAACTACGATCCTCAGTCAATAACAAACGTAACTGTGAGAGCCTCTCTGGCAAACGTTATAGAGAATCAGAGCTGGAGACTCAACTACTGTGATATCATTGTCAACCACCCTATTCCGTATAGCCCTTTTGACTTTTCCAGAATAGAGGAAACAGTAGAAGCTGGATTTAAAGGAACCGTTGAGGAGATAGAGAAATGGCTATAAAAGCTTTACACGCTTTTGTATCCGGGAGAGTCCAGGGAGTAGGGTACAGAGCATTTACAAGGGATGCTGCAAAGAAACTCGGGCTCAAAGGCTTTGTCAGAAATCTGCCCGACGGTAGAGTTGAAGTTTACGCTGAAGGTGAAGAGGAGAGGCTTAAAGAGCTCCTAGAGAAACTCTACCAGGGACCCTTCTTTGCAAAAGTTACGAACGTTGAGTTTCAGTTTGAAGAACCACGGGGAGAGTATGAGGACTTTATTATTGCTTATTAGCTTTTTCATTTTAACAGTATCGGCAAGTGCAACAAACTACTATACAGTAAAGAGAGGAGATACACTAGAGAAAATTGCCAGAAAGTTCGGTGTTTCGGTATCTGAATTAAAGAGACTAAACAGGATCAGAGGAAGTACAATTTATGTGGGGCAAAAACTCAAAATTCCGTCTGAAACTAAAAGCTTAAAGAGAGAACACTACTTAATATACCGGGTAAAACGTGGAGATTCCCTGGGTAAAATAGCAAAAAGATTTGGAACTACAGTATATAAAATTAAGAAACTGAATAGAATTAGAGGAAATACCATATATCCCGGTCAAAAGCTCAAAATTCCAATAAAAGTTAATAGCTCTAAAGGAAATTCTAGACACAGAAAAGCAGAAAAGAGAACTCTCTTTGCCCCTAACGGTTTGACAAAGGTTCCCGTTTACAAGTACTACAGAGTAAGAAGGGGAGATTCTGTAATTAAAATAGCAAAAAAGTTCCACGTATCCCCCAGAAGCATTATAAGAATTAACAGACTAAGGAAACCCTACATACTAAGACCGGGACAGAAACTCAAGATACTCGTTGGCTATAAAGACGTTCTTAAACTTAATAGACCTATTCAGTTTCACTTCCCCCTCGACGGAAGAGTTGATCCTACCATCAGAGAGAACGGATATCCGGGAATTTTCATAGTAAGTAGGCCGGGAGCTCCCGTGAAAGCCGCTGAAACAGGAATAGTAAAGTTTGCCGGCAAGGACAACAAACTACTCAAAGCCTTTGGAAACATGGTAATCATCCAGCACCCCAAAGGATACAGAACTGTCTACGGAAACCTTGATAAAGTTTTCGTAAAACCCAATCAGATCGTTAAGAGAGGCGAGGTAATAGGAACTGCTGGAACTTCAGGAATATGGGGAAAGAGTGGACTCTACTTTGACGTAAGCAGAATCTACAAAGGCAAAACCTACCACATTCAACCTCTAGAAGTTCTAAAGTAGAGAAAACTTAAAGGCCAAAACTAAGTTAAAGATGTGACTTCCTCCCCTCACTTTAGTGAGGGGCTTCCTGCTTCATCGTGGGCTACTGCCCACTCCACGGGCGTTACTTCCCCGCAGTCCACGGGTAGGGCAGACTTAACAGGGTCTGCCAGCCTCTTCATCGCTACCTTGAGTATGTTCCTCGCCGAATTAACGTCCCTGTCTATATCTCTACCACACTTTTGACACTTAAACATTCTCTCTGAAAGTCTTACCTCTTGCCTGTGTCCGCAGAATGAACAGACTTGAGTCGTAGGTTCATACCTACCTACGAACACCACAGGAATAAGAGTCGCAAGACGCTTTAGCCTTGCAGTTATTCCTCCTATCCCTGTGTTCTGAACCTGCTTCCCGAATAGTCCCTCGTGCCAGCCTTTTATACTGTCGTCCTGAATCGCTATCAGAGAAAAACTCTTGAGGTAGCTGATTACTTTGTTCTGAATGTCTCTCCTCTTGTTCTGAATATACTCCCACTCTTTTTGGAGTTTATGTTTGGTTCTGTGGTAGTTTCTGCTTCCTTTAACTTTCCTTGCAAGTTCTCTCTGAAGTCTCTTAAGCCTTTCGGTTTCAGGAATATACCAGCTTATCTTCTCTCCCGTTGACAGCGTTAGCTGGTGTTTTATTCCAAGGTCTATTCCAACTATCTGTTTAGTCTGTTTCCTTTTGATTTCTTTGAGAACTTCCTCTTTTGGCAGATAACAGGTGATATACAGGTAGTAGCCAGACGGTTTCTTTACAAGGAGTCCGTTTGCTATTTCACACTCTTTTGGTAGCTGGTGGAGTCCTAAAACTCTGAACTTCTTCTTTATCCCCTGTATCTTTACCCTGTTCCTGTCTCCTGAAATCTTGTAAGTTATCCCGTACTGCTTTAGCGGTATGCTCCTTATTTCGCTCTTAAATGAGAGTTTCCCTACCTTATTCCCTTTTTCTTTCGCTCTCTTGAGGGAATAAAGATTCCTCTTTATCCTTTCTACTATCCCTTGTCTCATCTGGGAGGAGGGTTCTTTATTTCTCTCTTTTAAAGTCCTTCGGGTGTTTTGATTTCAACCTCTTTCAGTTTCCAACTGTCGTTGTTTAAACGCTTTTC
The DNA here is from genome assembly GCA_027013575.1 of Desulfurobacteriaceae bacterium. Taxonomy (GTDB): domain Bacteria; phylum Aquificota; class Aquificia; order Desulfurobacteriales; family Desulfurobacteriaceae; genus Balnearium. The sequence continues at coordinate 4,403 of JALWGN010000045.1, read as the reverse complement.
AACATCTGCCACTATGTAGTTATAGAGCCATTTGGCTTCAAGGAAGAGCCTGCCTAGCTTTTCTTCGTCTTTTTTTGGAGAGGTTTTGTAGCTTAAGTTGATAGACTCTAGGGATTTGATTTTTTCTTCGCTGTCTGGTCGTATTTAGAGTTTCTTTAATCCTTTGAGCTTTTTCTTTTCTCATTACCATATTATACTCAACCTGCCTCCCCTAATTCATCCCCACTTTGAAAAGCGGGGCTTTCTTAGCAACTTTTTTTAAACCTGTGACACTTTGGCCCCACTACTATGCATATGTTAAAGCGCGAAAATTTTCTTGAATAGGCTGTAGAACTTACTCCAGAACATTGTAGAAGTATAAAAAGGTCGGCGTGAAGCCGACCTCTTACTGAGCATAACTGTGAAGCCCTGGAATGATAAGGTTAACGCCGTAGTAGGTAAAGATAACGCTCAGGAAACCTACGATCGTAAAGTAAGCAAGGGGTTTGCCCTTTAGTCCCTTAATATAACGGGCATGGAGGTATGCAGCATAGACAAGCCAGGTTATAAGAGACCAGGTCTCCTTTGGATCCCAGGACCAGTAACCGCCCCAGGCGTACTTTGCCCAAACAGCCCCCAGGATTATCCCAATTGTAAGAAAGACAAAACCCACAGCCACAGACTGGTACATCATCTGTTCCATTGCATCAATTGAGGGGAGAATCTTAGAAACTCCGATTCTCTTGAGGAGGTAGAGAAAACCGCAGAAGGCAGCAGCAACAACCGCAGATACTCCCAGGTAGATAACGAAGTTTTCCCTGAAAGCTGAGTAGATAATGAAGAAGAAGATGAACCAGGTAGTCACGAAGATTACAGCCCAATCCCTCGTAGTTGTATCTTCCCTCTTTATAAAGTAAGCGTAGGCTATTCCTGCACTCACAGCAGCTGCAGCGTAACCTATGAAAGTTGTAACTACGTGGAACAGAAGCCAGTTACTCTGGAGAGCAGGAACTAGAGGTTGAGCCTCCTCGTTAAAGCCGAGTATCTGAGTGGAGAGTTCTCCAATTAAGGCCAGAGGAATAACAAACATCCCAAAGGCCTTATTCTTGTACTTCCACTCAAAGACGAGGTAGATCAGAACGGCCATCCAGCCAAAGAGCATAAGGGATTCGTACATGTTGGTAAATGGAGCGTACTTGTAGAAGGCCGTCCAGTCAGAAACCATGTTGACCTTAGCCTTCTCAATCCCTCTTACAACAAACCCTGCTCCTTGAAGGAGAACTCCCAACCAGGCCAGGGCCGTAGCCAGTCTAGAAGACCAGCTGCTCTTTGAGAAGGTATAAATGGTGTAGAAGAGAAATGCAAGGAAGTAGGCAACCATCCCTGCGTTAAAGAGTGTTACGGAGTGGATCATGACTTTTCCTCCTTAGGGGTATTCTGGCAGTATGAAGACTTAAGCACCCCTAAGACCTCCTCCAGCTCCCTGGCCAGGCTTTCAGTTCCTTTGTTTGCAAGTCCCCCTATTACAAGCCTGGTCTTATCATCTCCTTTCTTCTCAAGCCTTGCCCAGACCCTTCTGTGGGGAATAAAGAAGGCCACTATAAGACCACCTATGAGAATGATACTACCTACCCAAACTATCCAGGTACCGGGATCCTTGGAAACCTGAAGTCCAGTGTAGAAGACCGGTTTGAAATCAACCATAGCAAAAGACTTATCAGTACCGGGAACTTTGTAGAGCACAAATGGCTTAATTACCCCCTCCTGAACTTTTCCGTTCTGTATAAACTCTATACCTATTGTCATAGTGTTGCCATCTATACTCACTATCTTTAGGTAGGTATCCTTACCCAGCTTAACCGGTTGACCAAAAGCAACCCCAATTACTTCCTGACCTTTGGGAGAGACTATTTTGAGAAACGCCTCCCCCTGTCCATAGCTAGCCTGGTAGAAGTAGATACCTCTGTACTTGAGGGGATGGTTAACCTCTATCTTTTTCCTTAGAACTTCTTTTCCGTTTTCAATTATTGATAGGTCAGAGATGTAAGCTTTTGGCATACCTGAGGGGTAGAAATCTATCTTGAACTTGTTGCACTTTACGTAGAAGGGAAGTTCTACAATTTTTGGTCCAGAAAAGTAGCTTACAAGGTTACTTGAAGTTCCTTCGGCCAGGTTCATATAGCCTCTATAACCGAAAATCGCTGTTACGAGACCACCTATAAGAACTACAAGAACTCCAAGGTGAACTACGTAAACTCCAAAGCGGGCATAAACGTTTTTATCTGCAAAAATGTGAACTTCACTCTCATCTTCCTTTGAAACTTCTACTTTATACTTAAGGTTTTTAAGAGCTTCCAGGAGCTTTTCTTTAACTTCCTTTATTGGCGCCTGAAGAGTTATAGAGCTTGAAACCCTAAGGCTCTTCTCGTACCCCGGAGGAAGGGTTTTCCGGGGCTCCATCGCAATCTTCCATATTTTCGGCAGCCTCTTTATTGAACAGACTATCAGGTTAAGTGCAAGGAGGGTTAAAAGCGCTATGTACCACCAGGAGTGGTAAACGTCGGTGAAACCGAGGAACTTAAGGATTTTGTAGGTAGTCTCACCGTACTCCATCAAGTACTTTTCTGGATCCTGCTGCTGCTCAATGATAGTTCCAACTATTGAGGTAACTGCAAGGGTAAGGAGGAGAACAATGGCGAGTTTTACAGAGCTAAAGATGTCGTAGAGGACTCTAAACATTGCGGCTCCTTTGCTGTCTGTGTTTTTTCGCACTCAAGCTAATTAAATCAAAGAGACTCTGTATAGTCAAGAACTTTAAACTCTTTCCCCTTAAGCAGAGCTGTGTAAGGGTCTGAAACAGGAGAGCCTGAAGGTAGAAAGGTAAAGAGAGCTCTCTCCTCGTACTCCTCAATAGAGAGAACTCTGGCCGCAGAGGTGGTTATGAGAGGAAGGAGCTCCCTGACGCTAACCCTTCCCTGAAGGCTGTAGTAGACGGTTTTAAGCTCCTCAACAACAGAGAGGTTAACGTTTGAGCTGAGGCCGTCTGTTGCAAGCGCCACTTTTTCGTAACCCAGCAGGTGTTCCACGTTCGGAAAGCCAACCTTCAGGTGGACGTTGCTTCTGGGACAGAGAACCACAGCCGCACCTGCCGAGGTCAGAAGGTCAAGTTCCCACTCCGAAAGGTTTGTACAGTGAACTGCTATCAGGTTACTGACGAGAGCTCCCGCCTTCCTCACGTAGTCAACAAGGTTTTCAGCACATACCCGTTCGTACCTTTTCCTTCCTATTACCGGGTAGATTCTCTCCTCAAACAGGTTCTTCTGGCACCTTACGAACTTCTGCTCTTCTTCTGTCTCTCCAAGGTGAAGCTGGAAACGGTAACCCCGTTTAAGGCTATCGTAAGCTATTAACTTAAGCGCCTCAAACGAAACGGAGTAGACAGAGTGAGCAGAGACAGGAGGGGTGAACTCTTCAGGGTAGAACTCCTTTCCTATAAACTCCCTGAAGGCTGTAACTCTCAGTCTTTTAAAGTGAAATTCTGGAGAAATTCCAAAAGAGGAGATATCTCCGGCATAGGCAACGCCACAGGAGAGGAGCTCCCTTTCCGCCCTCTCAAGAGCTTTCAGTATTTCAGACTCTGTAAATAGCCCCCTCTTCCCTATTATCCAGAGGAGCCAGTCAAAGAAGGAGCTGAAGCAGTCGGGGTTAAAGGAGAGGAGAGAGAGTTCCAGGTGGGTGTGGGGATTAACGAAAGGGGGGTAGAGATAACCGTGAAGGTTCTCAACTACCTGAAAGTTCCCTTCGGGAGGCCGCCTGTAGTAGCCGGAAATCCTCCCGTTTTCAACGACTACCCAGCCCTCTTTCAGAACCTCTCCGTCTGGCTTTACAATCCAGCTACTCTTTATCAGAACTCTCACAGCTGATACCCTTAACGGCCTTAACGGCCTCCTCTTTTGTCTTAACTTTCCCCAGAGCCTGGAGCTCCAGCAGCTTCTCCTTTATCTTCCCAACGCACCTGTCAGGCTTTTCAAGCCCCTTTATCTCCATTATCTCCCTTCCGGAAAGGAGAGGTTTTAGCCCTTCAAGCCTCTTCCTGTAGAAGGAGATAACCTCTTTAACGAACGCCTCGTAAGAGGGGAGCTCCTTTTTAAAACTCTCTGAAGTAGCCCCAAAGTCGGCAACGGAGAGGAGGAGAACGTGAAAGGCGTACTTCTCGGCATCCCTGAAGAAACGGTAGAGAGCCCTCCCTGTAAGCTCACCTCTCCTCCAGAGGTCGTAGAGGAAGAAAGGCCTGAGGTGGTGTCTTATACAGACGTAAGCCATCCTTGCTGCTTTCCTGCCAAAGGAAAGCCTTAAAAGAGCCTCTTTAGCTATTTCAGCTCCCACTCTGTCGTGTCCGTAAAAGGTGAGTCTTCCCTCCTTCT
>JALWGN010000044.1 GCA_027013575.1 Desulfurobacteriaceae bacterium | reverse complement strand
TATATATATCTCCACCTATGTAACCCCACAGGGTCAGGCAGGTGGAAGAATCGGTTGCTCTACCTATCACCCTACCCTTATTATCTGTATTGTAGGATAATCGGTTGAAATTTACGCCGGAGGGCGAAAATGGTTTACGTTACCAACACTATGACAGGTGAGAAGGAGGAGTTTAAGCCTTTAGAGGACAGGACAGTTAAGATGTACGTGTGTGGGCCTACCGTTTACGACCACGCTCACATAGGCCACGCAAGGAGTGCCGTTGTTTTTGACGTTATAAGGAGGTGGCTGGAGTACAGGGGCTACAAGGTTATTTACGTTAGAAACTACACAGACGTTGACGACAAGATAATAAGGAGGGCAAAGGAGGAGGGAATTAGCTGGAGGGAGGTTGCCGAGAAGTACATCGCCTCTTACGAAGAGGATATGAGAGCTCTCAACGTTAAGGAACCGACCTACAAGCCCAGAGTTACAGAGCACATAAGGGAGATTGTTGAGATGATAGACGGCCTCATTGAGAAGGGGTACGCCTACGAGGCCGGAGGGGACGTTTACTTCTCTGTTAAGAAGTTCCCTGAGTACGGTAAGCTCTCTAAGAGAAATATTGAGGAGCTCCGCGCCGGCGCTCGTATTGAACCAGGTGAGAACAAGAAAGACCCCCTTGACTTTGCCCTCTGGAAGAGGAGTAAGGAGGGAGAGCCCGGCTGGGAGTCTCCGTGGGGAGTTGGAAGACCGGGCTGGCACATTGAGTGCTCCGTTATGTCTATGAAGTACTTAGGTGAAACGATGGACATCCACGGAGGCGGTTTAGACCTCATATTCCCCCACCACGAGAACGAGATAGCTCAGTCTGAGAGTTATACCGGGAAGACTTTTGCCCGGTACTGGGTTCACAACGGCTTTGTTATGGTTAACAGGGAGAAGATGAGTAAGTCCCTCGGCAACTTCTTTACTATAAAGGAGATTCTTGAGAGGTTCTCTCCAGACGTTCTCAGGCTCTTCCTCCTTTCTACCCACTACAGGAGCCCCATTGACTTCTCCTTTGAGAGGTTGGAAGATTCAGAGAGGGCTCTAAAGAGGCTTCTCAACTTTATTGACTCGCTGGCTGCCGTTGAGTCCCTTGAGGTTGTAGAAGGGGAAGGGGAGCCGGTTTTGGTTTCAGGGTTCAGGGAGCTCTTTGAGTCTGCTATGGATGACGACTTTAATACTGCCAGAGCTCTGGGAGCCCTTTTTGAGCTTGTAAAGAGCGCAAACCTACTAAAAGACAGGGCTTTAAAAGAGGGTAAGATAACGAGAGCTGAAAAGCACTCCTTTAAGGAGGCTGTTGAATTTGTTGAAAACGCCCTAAAAACCCTTGGTTTCAGGTTAGAGAGGGAGAGGGAGAGCTCCCTTGAGGAGAAACTGATAGAGCTCCTCATTGAGGTAAGGGGGGAGCTCCGCAGGAAAAAGGAGTTTCAGCTTGCCGACCTGATAAGAGACAGGTTAAAAGAGCTTGGAATTGCCCTTGAAGACCTACCAACAGGAACCATCTATAAGAGGCTGTAATGGGAATTTACGATAGAGACTACTACAGGGAACGGGGTAAAAGGAGGGACTGGAAACGCTTCGTTTTTAAAGCAACCTGGTGGCTAATCGTCTTCCTGTTTTTGGTTGCTTTTGCCGTTTACGTTCTGGCAATCTTCTCTGAAAAATAAAAAAGGGGGCGCGGAGCCCCCTTTAGTTAATTTCTCCTCTTTCTCCTTCCTATAAAGAGCCCTGCGATACCGGAGAGCATCGTTAGGAAGCTGGCAATTCCGGAAGCCGGAGCAGTTTCTGGAGCTATAGAGCAGCCTCCTCCTCCACCTCCACCAGTCTCTGCTGTAGCGGTTGTTTCTACTGGAGCGACTGCTGTTAGAGGTTCTCCTACTACCACCGTTACCGGCTCTGTGGCCCTTGTAGTTGTAGTAGAGATTGTGGCCGTTATTGTTCCGTTTTCTATGTCCCTGGTGATGTTTGTAACAGTTCCTCTATCGGTGGCAACTGTTGCATTCTTGACCTCTTCTGAAGGAAGGTCGGTGAAGGATACTGTGAAGGTGTTAGACTGAGGAGTTACAGTTAAGTAAGCGAGGACTTTAGCGATTTTCTTCTCTTTAGCCACCTCTTTTACTGTCTCTTCTGGGGCAGGTCCCTCAATAGAGGCGTTGTCTACTTTAACAGTTACTTTAAGCTCTTCTCCGTTGAGCTTAACTGTTAAGGTGGCTGAAGTTCCGCTGCTGGAAATGGTCTCTTCTGGAACTACAACGTTAAAGTTTGTAGGAGATGGAGCTTCTCCTACAACTGCGAAGTAGCTGAGTTTCGTTCTTGCGAATGAGACGAACGGATTGTTGGGGTCAACGTTTGCACTTGTAACAACAGACCAGTTCTTTCCGTCTTCACTGGCTAGAACTACAACCTTTCTAACCACTTTTGCGGGATCGTATCTGAGGGTAAATGTAACCGGACTGTTGAAGCTGTTCGTTTTTGTATGGATGTCGTAGATCTCGGTTGCAAGGACAGGACTTTCTATGCCGATGGATTTGGCCTTTGAAATCAGGGACTCCTCTATAGAGTTCTCCTCAACTTTCTCAACTTTAATTGCCGTAGGTGTATCAACGGTTCCCGGCTGTACTGCAACTGTTATCTCGTTCCAGTTTGGACCTGTAACTGTTCCGTCGGGTGTTACTAGGAAGAACCCGGCGTACTCTTTGCTTTCAACCCCTACAGATTCTACGCGGCAGAGAGCTCCCTGGGTAATGACAAACCTTCCGTCCTTAACGGTCGTTCCCTCTGGAAGGAACCAGGTTTTGTTTGCCTTTGCCTCGTCAATAGCTTCTTGTGGAAGAGCCCTTGCTGTGAGTGTAACTAGCCTTCCTGCACTTTCATCTCCACTCCATACGGCAGGGCTGAGCCTGTTCTTGCTCTCGTCCGGGTTGTGACATGCGTTACAGGAGAGAGGACCGGACTTCTGAGCTCCGAGGGCGTACTCTGCAGGCAGAACTCCGTGGTCAACTCCAAACGGTGCCATGAAGGTCATAATAACCGGGTTGTGGGGATGGCCTGGATCTTCGTGGTCAAGAACCTGTTTGAGGGCAGCCTTCATAGCTTCGTACTCTGCGTTTGTGTCAATCTCCGGTATGCCGTCTCCGTTGTCGTCATCTATGTAGTTTGGCAGCCCTCCGGGATTTCCGTCAAGCCAGTGGATCTTAAAGGCAACTTTCTTGGTGTTTGGATCAATTGTGAGGCCGGGAACGCTCTTTTCAGGATCCTCTGGATCTATCGTTGACCTTCCGAGTGGCTTTCCGTCAGGAGTGTAGGCGACTCCGTCTATGGCCATGTTGAGTTCTCTGACGAAGAGAGCTCTGTGGGTGGCGGCATCCATCCAGGTAAATACCTGAATTGGGTTAATTAAACCTGCTTTAAGAACCGGATTGCCTTTGTCGTCTATCGTCCAGCGCTTAATTATCGGTGGTGCCCAGCGCCAGGGGAAGAGTCCAGGTTTAATCTCCCAGGCTCCGAACATGGAGTTTCCAACTCTCATAAGTGCCCTGTAGGGGTCCATATCTATGGCGAATATCGGCAGTACAACGTCGTTACCGTCGTCGTCTGTCTGTGCTATTACGTAGGAGTAGTTGATCCCGTAAGTTGGGCTCGGACCAAAAGCAGGAATAGCCCACTCCGGTGGGAACTGGTAGAAGGTTCCTGTAGTCATGTCAACTTTCATAAGCCTGTCGTCAAACTGGTTAACGTAGCCTAAGCTGTCGTCAAAGAACCTGAAGGTCCAGTAAGTTTTGTAGGGAATGTGGCAAACCTGACACTCAATTGCCGATACGTGAGTCCCAGCAGAAGGTCCAAACCAGGCCTCGTGTGCTTTAGCTGCGTTACTGTCGGTTCCCCAGTGGCAGCTTGTACAGGTTCTGACAGAGGGGTTGTAGTCAAGTGCCGGCATAACTTCTCCTGCGGAGTCGTTACCTTTCAAGAAGTTATGGGGATTGTGGTGTTCTCTCTCTTCAGGCGATAGGTTGTCCTGGCCGTGACAGGATAGACAGGAGAGTTTTCCACCGTCGGCTGCCATGTGGACGTCGTATCCTACAGGTAGTCCTTGGGTAACGTTTTGTACGTCCTGAATGCTGTTGTACTGGGCTATCTCACCGCTTGGTGTGATGGCAATTGGAGCTACTGAGTTATCGTTCTGCGTTTCGTCTGGAGAACAGACAGCTCCTCTCTTTACAACGTCTGCTCCAAGGCCGATGATACCCCTTCTTACGTACCAGCTGGGGAATGTCTGTTTGCCGTCAACGGTCCACCTGTTTCTAATGTCTGGAACTGCAAAGTGACACTGGGCGCACATCAGGGAGAGCTCCCTGTCTTTGTCACCGTCAAAGGAGATCGTTGTACCGTCTGTTCCTGTGTCGGAATTTGGAGAGACAAGCGTGTAGTGGTTGTTGGTTTCCAGGATGGGGAGTTCTACGTTATCAAGGTCAGCATCTTCAGCGTAGTAGGCAACGGCTTTAAAAGTTCCATCTTTCTGTTTTTCAAGTTTTATAAACACCAGAGGTTTTGTTTGATCGTTAGGGTCTGCGATAGACATTAAAGTTCCCGTTGCCGCCCATCCGAAGAAGTGGCCGGCCCTTGCAAGGTTAACGAAAGGAACGTTAGGGTCGTTAGGTGAGTAGGTATAGTTGTTCTGAGGGGAGGCTACCCTTAGGTAAAATCCTGCTCCTACGTACGGCTGTCCTTCCGTTGTTGACTCGTAGAAGGCGTTTCTCAGGTAGTCTCTGGCTGAGAAGTTGGGAGCTCCGATGTCTAAGTAAAACTGGCTGAAGAATCCAGAGAGCTTATTGCCAAAGTCTGAATCGTTGTAGGTAAAGTCTGTTAGGTTAACGCCGATCTTCTGATTAAGCTGTGAGTAGGGAATAGTGAATCCAGTTGTCACTCCGTGTCTCAGGTAGCCAGTAATAACGCCGATTGTAAAGCTCTGAATTGCCATCATCTGTTGCTCGTTGAGAGTGCTGGGATCAACGCCAGAGTTCTGGAGTTCTGCACCTACAACCTGCTGTATAACCTCCCCGTAGTAGTTGGCAACCAGCCTTTCAAGGGGATCAGAGTAGAATGCCGCCGAATCTATTGTGTAACCTTCCTGAATCTCCTCCTGTGTTAGCTGAGGAGGAAATCCCATTGAGATCTCAACAACTTTCCCAGTAGGATCTTTCTTAACGAAAACAAAGACCCTTGGATTTGCCGGGGTTGGGTTTGCAGCATTCCAGCCATTTGCCGTCTGTACGACGAGTTCTTCGTTTTCTGCAAGGGTTCTGTCTGAGTGGCAGAGGAAACAGTCTGTATCAAGAACCCCAGATTTTTTCCAGTTGAACTTGTGGGGCATTCCTATGTATCCCCTTGAGTACTCATCTGCAGTGTAGGAGAAGAGATCTCCGTCCACTTCGCTATCTGTATATGAAGCCTTTGAGAAAAATCCTGTGCCGTCGGTTTCGTCGTTCCAGGTTTCAGAAAGGTCATGCCTGACACCTGTATCCCTATCAAAGGCCAGTATTCCGCCTGAGTGGCAGGAGGCACAGGTGAAAATCTTGTCAGGGGTTCCTAAATCCATTGCATATTTAACGTTTCCTCTGTAGTCAATGCCGTTGTTTACATCTGGTGAGAGTCCCGGGTCGTTTGCAGGGTGTTTTGCCGCCAACTGGCGGTAAGAGGGAGGTCACCAGGCTCCGTCATCACCGAAGGAGCGTATAAACTTCCTCCAGTCTTTTCCTGCCTTTACCCGTTTGTAGCCAAAGTCGTCTGCCATCTCCTCCCAGCCTCTACCTACGTGGTAGGCTGCATGTATAGGGCCGGGGGATAAGAGTCCGTTGCTTACGTTACCTGTTATCTCCTTGTGACAGGATCCACAGGTTGTTTCCCAGCTTACCGGGTTTCCAGCGACGTAAGTCTTACCGCCAATGGTAACTGTATCGTCTTTTTTTAGGGTTTCTGATATAGGCTTACCGTTGATGTCTTTGAGGGTTACTTCCGGGTGTGCAAATCCTTGAGCTGAAAGTCCAAGTAAGAAAAGGGTTCCGGCCGAAAGGGTTACTTTCCATCGCCTCCCTTTCATCTTTTCCTCCTGTAAGATTGACTTTTAGAATCTATCTTATCTATTATTTTCTAAATATCAAGAAGGCTAATAATTAGATTAAAAATGCTTTATCAAGTAATGATTAGAAAGGTTTTATTTTTAGGGAAAGTGGAGGAAGGCCCTCTACTGGCGGGCCTTCTGTTTGAGGTAGGCCTCTATGAACTGGTCTATCTCTCCGTCCATTACGGCATTTACGTTTGAGGTTTCAACTCCCGTTCTGTGGTCTTTAACCAGCTGGTAGGGTTGAAAGATGTAGGAGCGTATCTGGTTCCCCCACGCTATACTCTTGTGTTCCCCCTTCGCCTCTGCTATTTTCTCCTCTCTCTTTCTCATCTCAAGCTCGTAGAGCCTTGCTTTCAGTATTTTCATAGCCCTCTGCCGGTTCTGTATCTGAGACCTTTCGCTCTGGCAGGTAACGACTATTCCAGTTGGTATGTGGGTAATACGAACGGCAGAGTCCGTCTTGTTTACGTGCTGGCCGCCGGCTCCAGAAGCTCTGTAGGTGTCTACTCTGATGTCTTCGTCTCTTATCTCAATTTCCACCTCATCGTCTATCTCCGGAACGACGATTACTCCGCTGAAGGAGGTGTGGCGGCGGGCGTTTGCGTCAAAGGGTGAAATCCTTACGAGCCTGTGGGTTCCGTGTTCAGACTTTAACAAACCGTAAGCGTAGGCGCCCTTTATTAGAAGGGTTGCGCTCTTTATTCCGGCCTCTTCGTTCTCCTGAAGGTCAAGTATTTCAACCTCAAAACCTTTCTTCTCTGCCCACCTTACGTACATTCTCATGAGCATTTCTGCCCAGTCGCAGGACTCCGTTCCTCCGGCTCCTGCGTGGATCGTAACTATTGCGTTGTTTTTGTCGTACTCACCTGAGAGGACTTTTTTAACTTCAAGGTCGTTGAGCTCTTTTTCAACCTCTTTCAGGTTGTTTTCTGCCTCTTTGAGGAGCTCCTCGTCTCCCTCCTCCTCTGCCATCTCTATGAGAACTTCAGAGTCGTCAATTTTCTGCTCAACAGACGAAAAGGCGTTTAGCTGCGCCTCTATTCTGTTCCTCTCCTGGGAGAGCTTCTGTGCTTTCTGCGTATCGTTCCAGAAGTTGGGAGACGACATCTCTTTCTCAATCTCAGAGAGCTCCCTCTTCATTCCATCTATGTCAAAAATACCCCCTTATCTCTTGATACTTCTCCTTCAGGCGCTTTACCTCTTCAGAGAGCTCCTGAATCTTCTCAATCATTCTGTTACCTCCTGATAGGTTTTACCGGAAATATAGGCTACCCTGTAAAGTCCAACAGTGATTCCGCCGTTTGAGAAGTAGGTGAGGAGCTCTGCCGTTTCCCCAACCCTTTTAGCAAGTTTTCTGTTTGGAGAGAGGAAGTAGATCTCAACCTCTTTGAAGTGGCGGGCTGCCCAGTCTGAAAGCCTTGAGTAGAGAGCCTCTGTCTGCCTTGCCGGAAGTCTTACCCCGTAGGGAGGGTTCGTAACTATTACGGCCTTTTCGTGGTAGATTTCTGGGAAGGAGAGGTTCTTAAACTGAACAAAATCAGAAACTCCGGCCTTACTTGCGTTCTTAACGGAACACTCAACTGCCTGTGGATCTATGTCAAAGCCTAAAATGGGAACAGTTACCTCTTTCCTCTTTTCGTCTGCCTCTGTGAGGAGCTCCCTCCACAGATTCCCGTCAAAGTTCCTCCACTCCATAAATGCAAACTTCCTGTTCCTCCCCGGCGGGACGTTTCCGGCAATTAAAGTGGCCTCTATGGGAATCGTTCCCGAGCCGCAAAAAGGGTCTATCAGAGGAACCTCTCCTCTCCATCCGGAGATAAGAACCGTTGCAGCTGCAAGGTTTTCCCTGAGTGGAGCCTCAACTTCGCAGACCCTGTAGCCCCGCTTGTGGAGGGGAGCCCCCGAGGTGTTAACGCTTATCGTGCAGACGTCGTTCTCAAACCGGACGATTACGCTGGTTCCTTCATCCTCGTACTTTGCCGTTTTCGGCTCAAAGCCGAGCCTCTCCTTTATCGCCCTTAAAACCCTCTCCTCTATGGCTTTTGTGTGGTAGAGCTTAGAGTGTTTAGAGGTTGCCCTCACCTTTATCGGCAGTTTTTCCGTTACGTAGTCCTCCCACCTGCACTTTGCCGCCTTTCTGACGAGCTCTGCAAAGTGTTTCGCTTTAAAGCGGCAGAGCCTTAGAAGAACCCTGTTTGCGCTCCTCAGCCACAGGTTTGTCAGGTAAATCTCCCTTAAGTTCCCTTCAAACTCAACGCCTCCGGGAACGACCTTTCCCTCTATTCCAAGTTCCTTTAGTTCCTGTGCCGTAACCTCTTCTAAACCCGGCTGCGAAACTGCAAAGAGCTCCATCAGACCTCCTGAGTTATTCTCTCAACCACCCGTTTTACCGCCCCTCCCTTCAGTTTAGACCTGACCTCTTTCTGGAGGAGCTCCCTCATTCTCTCCCTGTTCTCAAGGATAAGCTCAAAAGTGTGCCACAGCTCTTCCCTGTTTACCCTCTCCTGGAGGAGCTCCGGCACAACCTCCTTACCTGCTATCAGGTTTGGAAGTGAGACAAAGGGGAGTTTTACAACCCTCTTTGCAACTGCGAAAGTCAGCCGGTTCATTCTATAAACGACAGCGTGGGGAAGACCTAAAAGTGCAGCCTCTAAAGAGGCCGTTCCTGAGGCGACAACTCCGGCTTTAGCGTAGGCCATTAAGCTGTACCGCCTGTTCTCCGGTATCAGTTTTACATTTTTAGAACTGAAATCTTTAAAGAGCTCCTTAACGCTCTCAGCAACCGGAATTAACCAGTTCCCTCCGAAACTCTCTGCAAAGTCCTTTAGAAGTTCTAGAAGGTATTTAATCTCTGTTGGTCTGCTTCCCGGAAGTAGGGCGAAGAACTCCCCATCTACTCCTGCCTCTCTGAGGAGCTCCTCTCTGGAAACCTCCGGCTTAACGATGTCTATTAGCGGGTTTCCCACAAACTCGGCGTTTATTCCAAGTTTCCTGTAGAACTCTTCCTCAAAGGGGAAAATGACGAAAACCCTGTCTGTGAACTCTTTGAGTTGCTTAGCCCTCCACTTTCCCCACGCCCAGAGCTTTGGAGGGATAAAGTAGAAAACCTTTACTCCCCTTCTCTTTGCCTCTTTTGCAATTTTCAGGTTAAAGCCCGGGAAGTCTACGAGGAGAACGGCGTCTGGTTTTTCCCTATCAAGGAAAGAGGTAATTACCCTTTTTCCTTTCAATATCCCCGGAAGTTTTTCAAGAACTTCAAAGAGGCCGAAGGCTAAAAGCTTTTTGGAGTCGTAAATTCTCTCTGTTCCGGGAATGTCTTCTAAAAAGACGCCGAATACTTTAAAGTTGGGAGGGAGCTCCCTCACAATCTCCTTAGCGTAGAGAAAACCGGAGAGCTCTCCGGTTACTATCAGTATCTTTTTCATATCTGCTTAAGAAAGTTCTCAATTATCTTTATTCCGTCTTCTGTGAGAATTGACTCCGGGTGGAACTGGACGCCGAAGATGGGAAATTCTTTATGCCTGATTCCCATTATCTCCCTGTCGTCCTCGCTCTCTGCCGTTATCTCAAAAACCTCAGGCAGAGTCTCCCTGTCAATAACCAGAGAGTGATACCTTATGGCAGAGAAGGGATTTTTCATACCCTCAAAGAGGAACTTTCCGTCGTGGTGAATGGGGGAGGCCTTCCCGTGCATGAGCTTTTTAGCCCTCCTTATCCTTGCACCAAAGGCAAAGCCTATTGACTGGTGTCCTAAACAGATTCCCAGAATCGGCACCTTTCCCGCAAAGTGCCTTATGGCCTCAACGGAGATTCCTGCCTCCTTTGGAGTACAGGGACCCGGAGAGATTACAAGGGCTTCAGGTCTCTTCCTCTCTATCTCCTCAACCGTTATCTTATCGTTCCTGTAAACCTCAATCTCTGCTCCTAACTTTCCAAAGTACTGAACCACGTTGTAGGTAAAAGAGTCGTAGTTGTCTATCATTAAAATCATCGTCTTACTCCTTGAGAGCACTGCAGATTTTCTCTCCCCAGCCAGAGAGTGCCACCACGTAGTCTTTGTCGGGTAGCGGGTTGAGAATCAGAACCCTTCCGCCTATCTCCTTTGCAACGAGCTCTGGAATCTTCCTGTCGGAGAACGACTCGCCTATAACGACCTTTGCCCCGGCCTTTTTCGCCTCTTCAACAACTTTTTTTATCCTCTTTGGAGTTACCTGCTCCTGGGGTGTTCTCGCTATCTCTATAACCTTTATTCCAAACGTTTCAAGTAGCGATTTCCAGACCGGGTGGTATATAACCACCGTTTTTGTCTTTGCTCCCTTTAAGCAGTTATCAATTCTTCCTATAAGCTGGTCAATCATTGCTGCGTAGTCTTCAGCTCTCTTTTTGTAGTAAGTCTCCCTCTTCGGGTAGAACTTTACGAGCCTTTCGGCTACCTCAAAGTAGACGTCCTCCATCAGAACCGGGTTCATCCAGAGGTGGTATCCCGGCTGTTTTACTACAGGGTACTTTCTGGCAAAGAGCTCTCCAAGGTCAAGAACCTTCTTCCTATCAACGCCCTTTAAAGCCCAGTCGTCAAGTCCCAGCCCGTGGATAATTATGAGAGATGCCTCCTTTTCTCTCTTTATGTCTGAAGGTTTCGGTTCGTAGGTGTGGGGGGATTCACCTCCCCTCAGTAAGGAGTAGTAGTTAAAGTCTCTTCCGCCGATGTACTCTGCAACGTTTTTCCAGACCGGCAGGGTTGTTACTATTAGCGGTTTTTTACCGCTACTTGAAAGGCACCCTACAAGCAGGACAAGAGGGAGAAGCAGAAAAAGGAGTCTTGTCATTTAAACCTCCGGGCTTTGTTAATGCTCTCTGGTTATGTATATAATAACTGCCAAGGTTGGAATTTAAAAGGTTTAGCCGAGGTTGGAAATGCTTGGAAGGAAGAGAGCGATACTCGCCCTTGAAGATGGCACTTACTACGAAGGTTTCAGTTTCGGTGCAGAGGGAGAGACGGCAGGAGAGGTGGTTTTCACAACGTCTATGACGGGCTACCAGGAGATAGTTACGGATCCGTCTTTTAAGGGTCAGATAGTAACCATGACCTACCCGCTCATAGGAAACGTTGGAGCAAACAGAGAGGACGTTGAGTCAGACGGTCCTAAGGCGGAAGGGTTCATCGTTAAGGAGATATCGGAGATCTACTCCAACTGGCGGGCTGAGAGGTCTTTTGAGGACTACCTAAAAGAACACGGCGTTGTCGGTATCTGTGAGATAGATACCCGTGAGCTTACGAAGAAGCTGAGAAGCGCCGGAACGATGAGAGGTGTTATTTCAACAGTTGATTTAGACGTTGACAGTTTGATCTCTAAGGCACGCTCCATTCCCCCTATGGAGGGGTTAAACCTTGTTGACGAGGTTACCTGTAAGGAGCCCTACGAGTGGACTCAGGGAACCTGGAGGCTCGGGGAAGGCTACCCTGAGAGGAAGGATTTTAAGTACTCCGTTGTTGTTCTTGACTTTGGTATCAGGTACAACATACTGAGGAACCTTGTTGACGTAGGTCTTAAGCCGATAGTGGTTCCGGCACATACCCCGCCGGAAGAGATACTGAAGATGAACCCAGACGGTATATTCCTCTCATGCGGCCCCGGAGATCCGGCAGCCGTTACCTACGCTATAGAGACGATAAGGTACCTGATTGCCACTTACAGGAAACCTATTTTCGGTATATGTCTGGGACATCAGCTTACAGCTCTTGCCCTTGGAGCTTCCACCTACAAGCTGAAGTTCGGTCACAGGGGAGCCAACCAGCCTGTTAAGAACAGGAAAACCGGTAAGGTTGAGATAACCGCTCAGAACCACGGGTTTGCAGTTGATGAATCAACAATTCCAGACGACTTAGAGGTTACTCATCACTCCCTTAACGATGGAACTGTAGAGGGGCTGAAGCATAAGACGAAGCCGCTGTTTA
>JALWGN010000043.1 GCA_027013575.1 Desulfurobacteriaceae bacterium | reverse complement strand
AGATGAGGTCTGCCCCGTCGTCCATCGTTATGTGGGGTTTCCTCTTTAAAACCTCCTCTATGTGCATGTAGTAGGTCTCTTCGTCTTCCCCTTTAATTGCGAAAACCGGTATGTCGTAGTGTTTAACTAGCGCTGCCGCAACGTCGTCCTGAGTAGAGAGGGGGTTTGATGCACACAGGTAAACCTCGGCTCCTCCCTCCTTCAGCGTTCTCATCAGGTTTGCCGTTTCCGTTGTTACGTGGAGGCACGCTCCTATCCTTATTCCCTTTAAGGGTTTCTCCTCTATAAACCTCTCCCTTATCTCCTTCCTCAGAACGGGCATGTCCATCTCTGCCCACTCAATCCTGTTCTTTCCAAGGTCTGCCAGTGATAGGTCTTTAACGTGGTACTCCATTTCTACCCTCCTTTCGTTAACCTCTTTATCTTTTCGTAGAGTTTCGGAAGCCTGTCAACTAAAGCCTGAATTTTCTTCCACTCCCTGTAAGGTTTTGCAGGGAAACCTGCATAGGTTCCGGGTTCTTTAAGGCTCTTGGTTACTCCAGACTTTGCAGCAACGGTTATGTTGCTTCCTATCTCTATGTGGCCTGCAACTCCTACTTTTCCGGCCAGCGTTACAAAGTCTCCAATTTTTGTGCTTCCTGAAATTCCTACCTGAGAAACGATAAAACAGTATTTGCCGATCTTTACGTTATGGCCTATCTGGACGAGGTTATCTATCTTCGTTCCCTCTCCGATTACGGTGTCTCCGAGGGTTCCCCTGTCAATTGTTGTGTTTGCCCCAATCTCAACGAAATCTTCTACTACAACGCCTCCAACCTGTGGGATTTTGTGGATCTTCATCTCCTTTTTGCTGAAGGCGTACCCAAAGCCGTCGGAACCTATTACTGCTCCTGAGTGGATTCTGACGAACTTTCCAATTTTTACCCTGTCGTATATGGAGACGTTTGGAAAGATAACCGTATTGTCGCCTATTTCACAGTTCCTTCCTATGTAGGTTCCCGGGAAGATGTAAACGTTGTTACCTATCTTTGTTCCCCTTGAGATGTGAACACCGTTTCCTACGTAACAGTTCTCTCCGAGCTCTACCCCTTCCTCTATCCGGGCGTCTAAGCAGATACCCGGTTCGGGGAGCTCCTCCGGGTAGAAGATCTCAAGGAGCTTTGCAAAGGCAACGTAGGGTTCGTCGCAGATGAGCTGGGGGATTTTAAGGTCTTTTAGGGGAGTTCCCGTCAGTATTGCCGATGCTTTTGTCTCCTTGAGGAACTTTCGGTACTTCGGGTTCGTTAGAAACGTTATCTCCCCTTCTTTTGCGCAGTGGATTTCTGCTACACCCTTTATTTCAACTTCGGGGTTGCCAACTACGCTACACTCTAATAGTTCTGCTAACTCTCCCAGTTTCATTTCTCAGCCTGCTGGTTGTAGAGTTTAATGATCTTTTCGGTTAAGTCGTACTTTGGTGAAGCTGCAATAATCCCTGCATCGTGAACTTCCACAATCATCGGAATATTCTTCTCTTTCTGGTAGTTCCTTATTAGCTTTACTACCTCCTGGATTAGCTCCATTGTATACTTCTGTTCCAGCTTCATTATCTTTAACTGTTCGTCCTGCTGGAACCGCTGGAGGTCCCTCAATTTCTGCTGGAGTTCGTCTTCTAACTTGCTCTTCTCCTGTTTGCTGATTACCGGACTTTTAAGTTTCTGTTTGATCTCCTCTATCTCTTTCTTCATCTCTTCAATTTTTTTCTTTGCCTGTGCAATTTTGCTCTCCAGTAAAGACTTAGCCTGTTTTCCCTTAACCGACTCGTTTATTATCTTCTGCATGTCAACGTAATAGACTGCAAAGTTCTGGCTCTCTTTTTTCTCTGCACCTAGAGCAGAATGGGTTATTCCCGTTAGCAGGGACAAACAGACGGCTGCACCAATAATAGTTCTTTTCATCTTTAACCTCCGTTAGTTTAGAAGTAACTTCCCATTCCAAAGTGCCATTCAGAGGAGCTCTCCCCGCTCCTTCTGTCAAGTTTCCAGCCCAGATCCAGCCTGATTGGCCCCATAGGAGTTAGAACTCTAAGGCCTATACCGGCAGACTTTCTCATATCCCCCAGCTTGTACTTATCCCACCAGCCGCCGCCAACGTCAACAAAACCGATGAGTCTTAACATCCTGGTTACGTCATAGCCGAGTTCAAAGTTGAAGATAAGCTCTCTGTTCGCTCCTTCTGGATTTCCGTTTTCGTCCTTTGGTCCAGCTTCACCCCAGCGGAATCCCCTTATGGTTGTATCTCCTCCCACGTAGAACCTGTAGTCTATGGGTAGCCTCTCTGTACTTCCAAAAGCTCCAGCATAACCAATCTTTGCGTGTACAGAAGCTATGAGCGGGAGCTCAACGTCAACAGGTAGGTCGTTAAAGTTAAAGTAGTACGCGTACTCCCCTATTAACTTGTAGAAGTTCTTATCTCCAGCTAGGAAGTTTCCTGCTACCTGAGACGTTACCTTAAAGAAGTCTCCCCTGTGGGGGAGGAAACGGTTGTCCCTCAAGTCCCTAGAGATAAAGGCTGTTGCCATTCCTATTCTTTCTGTTCCCTCTTCCTCTTTTACGATGTCTGGGGCATCTATGTCTATGTCCGTTATCTTATCCCTCTCTATGAGGTAACCGACCCCAACTTTCCAGTCCTCCCACAGTCTCCTTGAGACTAGAGCTGAGAAACCAGTTTTCTTACTGGTATAGGTGAAGTACTCGTATCTGTTGTTGTAGAGGCTTAAAGAGAGGGTTTGGGGCTTGTTCATCCACCAGGTGTGGTTGTAGGTGATGTAAAAGTCAAAGACTCTGGAGCCAAACTGCATATTAACGGAACCAGAATCTCCCGTTCCAAAGAGGTTTCCTTTTGAGACACTTACCATTCCCACCAGTTTAGATACCGAACTGTAACCTGCGCCTATGGAGAATACGCCTGTCAGTCTCTCTTTTACTTTAACGTCAACATCTACTTTGTTTGTTCCTTCTATCACTTTTGGTTTAACGTCTACGTTTTCAAAGTAGCCTGTGTTGAATAGTCTCCTTATTGACCTTTCCAGTCTAACTGTGTTGAAGATGCCAGTTTCGTAAAGGTCAAGTTCTCTTCTGATTGTTCTGTCTCTTGTTGAGATGTTCCCTTCTATTCTTATCCACCTTACGTAGGCTCTCTCTCCTTCATAAATGTGAAATATTACGTCTGCCGTATGGGTTTCTGGATGGAGTTTGATCTCCGGAACCACGTTTGCAAATATGAACCCTAACTCTCCGTACTTTCTGATAATTTTCCTGATGAGGTCATCAACTACTTTCTGATTAAACCTTTTTCCAGGTCTCAGTTTCTTCTCAAGTTTTAGAAAGTCTTCAGAACTAAATAGCTTGTTTCCTTCAAACTCTATTTTGCCGAACCTGTAAGGCTTTCCTTCTTTCACAATTCTGAATACCACTCTGTAGCAGGAGTTACCAATTGGTTCAACTTCAGGTTTTCCCACTACAATGTCAAGGAAGCCTTTCTCCTTGTAGAGTTCCTCAATCCTCTTCACGTCTTTTTCAAGTTTCTCCTCTGAGAGTGGGGCAGTGAAGCGGAGGTGGAGTATAGATTTGGGCTTGGTCAGTAGTACGTCTTTTATCTCTCCAGAGCTGAGTTCTCTATTCCCTACAACTTTAACTTCACAAACTTCGGCTTTTTTTCCTTCTTTTATGTAGAACTTGACAACTGCTCTTGTTGGTGAAGTTCTCTCTATTGTGTAGTAAACCTGAGTTTCAGGGTAACCTCTCTTAGCGTAGATTTCTTTGATTTTCTGCACGAGTTTGTCTAGGTATTTGTAGTCTAAGGGTTTCTGGAGTTTCGTTTCCTCTCCCTCTTCAGTTGTTAATCCCAGTTCTTCTTTCAGCTTTCTACTTGATATTTTTTTATTTCCTTTAAATACAACATCAGTAATAATCGGTTTTTCCTTGATAAAGTACCTTAGTATGACTCCATTTTTCCCTTCTTTTACGTCAACGGATATGTTTTCAAAGTACCCTAGTTTAAATAGGCGTTTAATATCCTCAGCTATAAGTTTTGGAGAGTATGGTTTGCCTGGTTTTTCAGAGATGTAGTATAGAATTGTGCTGGTTGGTACTGTTTCGTTACCTATAATTATTACTTTCTCTACTTTCTGCTCTCCTGCTATTGTGTTCTGGAAGAGTGCCAGGATGAGGATTAAAACCAGAAAAACTTTTCTCATTTTTCCCCCGGTTTCAGAGGTCGGAGGTAATAATATCACACCTCCTGGGGAGGTATACAGTGAAACAGGTTCCTTCTCCCTCTTTACTTTCAACTACCACTTTCCCACCGAGTTTCTCTGTTGCTAGCTTGACGATTGAGAGACCCAGTCCCGTTCCTCCGGACTTCCGGGATCTGGAACGCTCTACTCTATAGAACCTCTCAAATATGAATGGGAGGTGAGACTTTGGGATTCCGTAACCTGTGTCGCAGACCTTTATTTCGTCCTCCTTTTTGAGTCGGTTGAAGGAGATCTCTACCCGACCTCCTTCTCTGTTGTACTTGATTGCGTTATCTATTAGGTTTTTCAGTATTGCGTGGAGCAGTTTTTCGTCGGCGCACACCTCGGCGTTCTCCGGAATCTTTATGGAGAGCTGAATTCCCTTTCTGGGAAGGAGCTCTGACATGTTGTTTATTATCTCTTTAACCATTGGCAGGACTTTTACCGGTTTGAGTTTAAGTGTGAGGTTGGTACTTTCAAGTAGGGAGAGAGTTATCAGGTCTTCTATGAGCTGTTCCATGTAGTTTACCCTGTCCTGGGCTTTGCTTATGTACTTTAGCGCTTTTTCGCGGTCTTTACACATCTCCTCTAGGGTTTCAAGGGAGATCTTCATCGCTGCTAGAGGGGTTTTAAGTTCGTGGGATGCGTTTGCTATGAAGTCTTTTTTGAGGGTCTCGTACTTTTTTATAGGTGTTTGGTCTATGAGGAGCAGTACTTTTTCATCAAGGTCTGAGCCAAAGATTACCTGAACGTAGCTGTCTTTTATTCTCTTTTCCTGCCAGACTCTGTAGGTGTCGTTGAAGGCTTCATTTATCATAGAGACTATGTCAAAGTCTTTTATGGCCTGGTAGAAGAATTTACCGATGTCTTTTTTGTCTATTCCGAGGAGCTCCCTTGCAAACCTGTTTGTAAAGACAATTCTACCGTAGGGGTCCATTATGACAATTCCTTCCTTTATGAGGCTGAGAGCTCTTGCAAGCAGTTTAGATCTATCAATGGGAGCCTGTCTTTTCTCTCTAGTTTTCTCCTTGAGTTTCTTAAGCAGTTGAACTCTCTTTCTCCGCTCGTTGAGGGCTACCGAGATAAAGATCAGGAGTAGGAGGAAGAGGAATATGGATAGTCCTACAAGAAGCCTCTCCAAAGCCAACTCCTGATTGTGTGGTGTGAATTAATAGTTTATCATTAAAGGAATAAAACTAATCTATAGGGAGGAGCTATGACTGTAAGAGTGGCTATTAATGGATTCGGAAGGATTGGAAGGAGTTTTTACAGGATAGTCCACTCAGATCCTGACGTTGAGATCGTTGCAATTAACGATCTGACAGATGCTAAAACTCTTGCGCACCTTCTCAAGTACGACTCCGTTCACGGCAAGTTTGATGCTGAAGTTTACGCCGACGGAGATGAGATCGTTGTTGACGGTAGGAGGATTAAGGTTTACGCAGATCCCAATCCGGAGGAGCTCCCCTGGAAAGAGCTTGAGGTTGACGTTGTTCTTGAGTCAACGGGCCGCTTCAGGGATAGAGAAGGAGCTTCAAAACACCTCAAGGCAGGTGCCAAAAGGGTTGTTATCTCTGCACCTGCAAAAGAGCCGGACATAACAATAGTTATGGGTGTAAACAACGGGGAGTACGACCCTGAAAAACACAGAATTATCTCTAATGCCTCCTGTACTACAAACTGCCTTGCTCCTGTTGCTAAAGTTCTCCTTGAAAACTTCGGCATAGTTTCCGGTTTCCTTACAACAGTTCACGCCTACACCATGGATCAGAGGCTCCTTGATGCTCCACACAAAGATCTGAGGAGGGCAAGAGCTGCAGCCGTTTCCATGGTTCCAACTACTACAGGTGCAGCAAAGGCTGTTGGACTTGTTATTCCCGAGCTAAAGGGTAAGTTCAACGGAATGGCTATAAGGGTTCCCGTTCCCGACGTATCCCTGATAGACTTTGTCTGTGTTGTTGAGAAAGAGGTAACGGTTGATGAGGTTAACAGGGCCCTTAAAGAGGCAGCTGAAGGGGAGTTAAAGGGAATTCTCGACTACTCTGAAGAGCCTTTAGTTTCTGTGGACTACATAGGAAATCCTCACTCATCCATAGTTGACGGCCTCAGTACAGACGTAATCAACGGAAACCTTGTTAAAGTTGTGGCTTGGTACGACAACGAGTGGGGTTACTCAAACAGGCTTGTTGACCTTATTAAGTACATGGCAGAAGTGGGAGTTTAACCTTTTCTGGTGGGGGAGCTCTTCTCCCCCTTTAAGTACCTGTTTAGTGCAAAGTTCTCTTTGAGGAATTTCTCAGCCTTTAGCCAGTTTTTAACTATCGGGTCCTCTCCCTGGTTCTTAAGGGGTAGCAGTTTGAGAGCTCTATCTACAACGGGAACGGCTATTCCTCCCAGGGAGCTCCTCTTTATCAAGTAGCCGTCGGGAGTTAGAACTGCCACCACAAATACAACTATTGAGGCCAGTAGCCAACCTCTTACTATTCCAAAAAGGAATCCGAGGATATTGTTTACTATGCCTAAAGCTGTTTCGTTCAGCTTTCTGTTAATGTAGTGTGCCAAGTACTTGGCAGTAACGTAGGAGAGTAAGAAGACAAAACCTCCCGCCAACATTACGGTTGTTTTATCAGGCTTTTTGACGAGTAGGTTGGCTATGTAAGGGGAAATTTTGTACGCCAGTATGAGGCTGAGGATGATACCTACGATAGAGAGAATCTCTTCAACAAATCCTTTGTTAAAACCTCTTACCAGGTTCCAGCCTAGGATTATTATGATGAGGCCATCTAACACGTTCAGCGTCGTTAGGCTCACCCTACCTCCATACTCAGGTCTAACCACTTTGCGGCCGTGATAATTTTACTTGTTGAAACGTAGTCAATAGGCAAAGACTTTAAGAGTTTTAGTTTCTCCAGCGTTACACCTCCAGAAACCTCTACTTTCAGGTCGGGTTTAACCCTTTTGAGTTCCTGGCTTCCCTCCTTTATCTCCTCTAGGGGCCAGTTGTCCAGCATTACAATATCTACCAGATCTACAACTTCTATAACTTCCTCTAACTGATTCCAGTTTTCAACCTCAACTTCAATTTTCGTTGTAACAGGAACTCTTTCTACGACAGATTTAACAGCTCTTTTCACGCCACCGAACGCCTTAATGTGGTTGTCCTTTATCATAACGGCGTCGTAGAGTCCAAGCCTGTGGTTGAGGGCACCTCCAACCCTCGTTGCGTACTTTTCCAGGATCCTTAAGCCCGGAGTTGTTTTTCTGGTATCAAGGAGTCGTACAGAGGAGCCTTCAAGCTCTTTTACGTACTGCCTGGTTGTGGTTGCTATTCCGCTTAATCTCTGGATTAAGTTAAGGGCTGTCCTCTCTCCGGTAAGTATGGAGGTCAGGTCTCCCTCAACTGTACAGAGAATATCCCCTTCTTTAAACTCATCACCGTCTTCCACCTTCCAGTCCAAATTGATTGAAGGGTTTATCGTTTTAAATACGGCGTTGAAGACCTCTTTTCCACAGAGTACTCCTCTCTCCTTTGCAACAGTTACGGTTCTGCCTTTGATCGGTGGTAGAGCTCCACTTGTTATGTCTCCAGCTGCTCCCAGGTCTTCGTTCAGAAAGTTTACAATTAGACTCTTCAGATATAGAGGGTTCATAACAACCTCCGGAGGTGGAGTGGCCAGTATTCCCAACCTGATTACTGTCTTTAGGGTCTTTCTGGTGCCGGTTTTCATTATGGCCGTTTTCTACGGTAGATTCAAGTTGGCCCTTGTAACCTTTCTTGTAGCCTCAGTCAGTGATGCGCTAGACGGTTTTCTGGCCAGGAAGTTAAATCAGGTTACGAGGATCGGTATCATCCTTGATCCCATTGCAGACAAGGCTCTTATTGATTCTGGTTACCTCCTCTTCTCCTTCTATGGGAAGGTTATTCCTGTCTGGTTAACAGTTCTTGTTTTGAGCAGGGACGTTCTCATACTCTTTGGAGGTTGGCTTCTCTCCGTTTTTGGGAAAGTGGATAAGATACGGCCCTCTTTTCTCGGTAAGGCTACTGCGTTTTTGCAGTTTATAACGGTTCTGGCTGTCCTTATCAGCGTGAACTGGGGTATCATTGGGAAGAGGGCTCTCTATACCCTTTTTGTTGTAACGGCAGCCTTCACCGCTACTTCAGCTTTTCACTACACGTACAGAGGAATACGGGAGCTTAACGGTGAGTAAGTACCTTCCTGAGCTCTACCTCTTTTTTACCGTTCTTCTGCTTTTACTTCTCCTCTTCTTGCTTAAACCGGCACTTATGCCTTTTTTTATAGCTTCTGTTCTAGCCTACATCTCCTCTCCGATTTTTAGTTTCTTTCAGCAGCTTACCGGCCGAAAGGTTAGATTGTCTGCTCTCCTTACGCTTTTTACCCTTTTCCTGGCGTTTGCTGTTGCCCTCTTTGTTGTCCTGCCTACGGTTATTGACCAGGTTCAGAGTTTCATCAACTACCTTCCCGTTCTCGCTAAAAAGCTGGATAACTTCTTTTACCATCACTTCGGGAGACACTGGTCGTTCCTTCACCCCTTCAAGTCAATGAACGCTACGGAACTCCTTCAGGAGCTCTACTCAAAACTGGGAACGATTCCTATAGGAAACCTCATTTCAAAACTCTTCTCGGGCGTCTTCTCCATTATATCAATTGCGATAAACATAGTTGTTGTTCCGTTCCTTACCTACTACTTCCTCGTTGAGGCAGAGAAGATTGTTGGAGTGTACGTTGCTTTGGCTCCCGTTTCCATTCAGGAGGAACTTAGAGAGCTCCTTGATAAAGTCCACTCTTCTCTTTCCAGTTACTTGATAGGCCAGATGGCAGTTGCTACGTTTGTAGGTATGTACATAGCTGTTGGTCTCTTCCTGGTTGGAATTAAGTACTCCCTCCTCATCGGTTTTGTTGCCGGAGTTTTAAATATGATTCCCTACGTCGGCTTCTTTTCAGGACTTCTACCCTCCCTCCTGCTGGCGGTTTTTGATAACGGTTCCCTTGAGGCAGTTCTGGGGGTTCTCGCCGTTTTCCTGACGGAGGCAGGCCTGGAGAACCTGATCTACCCCCTTGTTATGAGCAGAACTACCGGGGTTAATCCAATCCTTATAATTCTCTTCATCTTTGTGGGCGGTTATCTTGGGGGATTCCTGGGAATTGTTGTTGCTGTTCCCCTTGCGGTTATTTTAATTCCTATTTTTGAAAGCTTCCTTGATAAGAAGAGAGGTGTTGCTGTTGCTTGTAGGGGTAACGGGTAACATCGGTTCAGGTAAGTCAACTTTTACCAGGTTCCTTAAGCTGCTTGGCTACCCGGTTTTTGATGCAGACCTTATAGGGAAGTCTGTCCTTCAGAACGAGGCAAAGCCACAGGTTGTTAAGGCCTTCGGAGAGGAAATCCTGAGAGAGGACGGTTCAGTTGATACCGTGAGGCTAGGAAGGATTGTCTTCTCCTCTCCTGAGGAGCTCTCTAAACTTACCTCCATCGTTCACCCTCTTATACTTAAGAGAATTGACTCGTTGAGAATGGAGTACTCTGGAGTGCCCGTCTTTGTTGAGGCGGCGGTT
This sequence comes from Desulfurobacteriaceae bacterium, assembly GCA_027013575.1. Taxonomy (GTDB): domain Bacteria; phylum Aquificota; class Aquificia; order Desulfurobacteriales; family Desulfurobacteriaceae; genus Balnearium. The sequence continues at coordinate 30,360 of JALWGN010000043.1, read as the reverse complement.
CTGATTGAGTACGGCTGGCAGAGTTACTTTGATTCAGTAGTTTTGGTTTTTGCCTATAGAGGCCAGAGGCTTTTAAGGGCTGCCAGAAGGTTTGGCCTGAGGGAGGCTGTCAGGAGGGATAGCCTTCAACTTCCCTACAGCGAAAAGTTAAAATACGCAGACTACCTAATCTGTAATACGGGAACGCTTTTAAGCTTAAAGGAGCAGGCAGAATACCTTGTTGAGGAGATTGTAGGGTGTTGAGAATTCTCTTCGTGGGAGACGTTGTCGGCAGACCGGGAAGGAGAGCTCTCCACCTGTGGCTTGAGGAGAACAGAGAAAGGTTTGACCTCTGTATAGCCAACGGTGAGAACGCGGCAGGCGGTTTCGGCCTTACGGAGAAGATCGTTAACAAGCTCCTCTCTTACGGGGTTACCGTAATAACCGGAGGAAACCACACTTTTGACAAGAAAGAGATATACCAGTTCATTGATAAGTACCCCATTCTCAGGCCCGCAAACTACCCACCCGGAACTCCCGGAAGGGGTTTTATCACCCTGGAGGTTAACGGAGTTAGGGTTCTCGTTGTGAACCTTATGGGAAGGGTTTTTATGGAGTGTCTTGACAACCCCTTCAGGGTTTTTGATTCTATCGTTGAGAGCGAGGAGGCAGACGTTGTTGTAGTTGACTTTCACGGTGAGGCCTCCTCTGAGAAGCAGGCCTTTGGATTTTACGCCGACGGCAGGGCAACGGCAGTTTTTGGAACCCATACCCACGTTCAGACGGCAGACCTTAGGCTTCTTCCCGGTGGTACCCTCTACATTACAGATGCCGGTATGACAGGGGCGGTTAATACCGTTATAGGGATGGAGCCAAAAGAGGGAATTGACCGTTTTGTAAAGCAGCTTCCCGTAAGGTTTAAAGTTCCTGAGAAGGCAGAGCTTATTCAGTTCTGTGGTGTCCTCTTTGAGGTAGGGGACGACAGAAAAGTGAAGTCTTTTGAGAGAATCTACGACATTTACGAGAGGAGAGAGGATGGCAGTTATACTAGACGGGAGAGCTCTCTCTGAGAGAATAAGGGGAGAGCTGAAAGAAGAGGTTGACTACCTGAAGGAGAGGTTCGGGAGAGCTCCCACGCTTGCCGTTGTTCTGGTAGGTGACAACCCGGCAAGTGAGATATACGTGAGGAACAAAATAAAGGCATGTGAGAAGGTAGGGATAAACTCGGTTAATAGGCGCCTTCCTGCAGACATCTCTCAGGAGGAGTTAAACAGAGTAGTTGACGAGCTCAACCGGAACCCGGAAGTTGACGGGATAATCGTCCAGCTTCCCCTGCCGGAGCACCTTTCGTGCAGGGAAGTTATCAACTTCATCTCCCCTGAGAAGGACGTTGACGGCTTCCACCCCGTTAACGTAGGAAAGTGTATGCTGGGGCTTTACGATGAAGGACTTATGCCCTGTACTCCTGCCGGAGTTATGAAGTTCTTTGAGGCTTACGGAATTCCCCTTCAGGGGAAGAACGCAGTTATGGTCGGCCACAGTAACATTGTTGGAAAACCCCTGGCTAACATGCTCTTAAATGCCAACGCTACCGTTTCCGTCTGCCACGTTTACACAGAGGATCTTTCCCACTACACCCGCTACGCAGACATCCTCTGCGTTGCTACCGGAGTTCCCCACCTGATAAAGGCCGACATGGTAAAGGAGGGAGCCGTTGTAATAGACATCGGAATAAGTAGAGTAAATGGTAAGATAGTTGGAGATGTAGATTTTGAGGCTGTAAAGGAGAAAGCCTCTGCCATAACTCCAGTCCCCGGAGGAGTGGGACCTATGACCATAACGATGCTACTCTACAACACTGTAAAAGCGTTTAAGATGAGGATGGGCGTTTGAAAGTTATTCCCTACATTGACCAGGAAGGGTGTATCGGCTGCGGAATCTGCGTTGAGGTGTGCCCTACCGGTGTCTTTGTTATGAGTGGTGAAAAGGCAGTTGTTATGTACCCTGAAGTCTGTAACGGCTGTGGAATCTGCGTAGAGAACTGCCCTGTGGACGTTATCACCCTTAAGTGGACGGACCTGTAAAATAAATAAAATCTCACTTTCTAAAAAGGGAGTTTAAGATGTTCTTGGTTTTAAAATCACTCTACCTTTACTCTGTATCTCTGTGGGTTGGAGCTCTCTTCTTCTTTACAGCCATAGGAGCACCAATGGCCTTTAAAGTCCTCAAGAAAGAGGACGCAGGGAGATATACAGGAGCGGTCTTTCCAAAGTATTTTGGACTGGGTTACATCCTGGGTCTTCTTTCCCTTATCTCATTCTACTTTTTAACCAGGGAGAGCATGACTCTCATCTCCTCAATAAACCTGTTTCTACTCCTTTTAATGAACCTTTTTAACTTCGTAAACGGCCTTCTAATTGTTCCAAAAGCGGGCCTTTTAAAGGCCGAGTTCTACAGGAGCAACGACCGTTCCTACTACGATAAGTTTCTTAAGTTACATGCTGTCTCTATGGCCTTAAACGGAGTTACTGTTATACTCGGACTTATGGTTATAGGCATAACTTCGCTCTACCTAACATTTTAGAGGGTTAAGATGACTCTTAAACAGAACTTTTATGCCATTCTGGTAGCTGCAATCGTTACTGCTGTAACCCTTTTTGCTCTTCAGAACTTCCAGGATGTAAACGTTACCATTCCCTTCGTGGGAGAGTTTAAGACGAAGTTATTTGTGGTTATTGTTTTCTCCTTCCTTGCAGGTTTCCTGACAGCAGGTTTCCTGTCACTTATCCTGAAAATATTCTCTCTACCTTCCAAAATGAGAAAGAAGGAGAAGGGTGTTGAGACTGGATCAGTTCCTGAAACTGGCAAGAGTGATAAAGAGGAGGAGCGTAGCTAAGGAGCTTTGCGACTCCGGAGCTATTAAGGTAAACGGCCAGACGGCAAAGCCGTCTCGTGAAGTAAAACCGGGAGACGTTATAGAAATTGATACACTAACCCGTTACCTTAAAGCTGAAGTTTTAAAGGTTCCATCTTCAAAGAACGTTTCAAAAAAGGAGGCCTGGGAGCTCCTTCTGGTTATTGAAGATAGGAGAAAAGACATTAGAGACATAATAGACCTGATATGAGGAAAGCTATGGGAACGTTCCTGGAGAGGGTATTTGAAAACATTCAGGAGTTTCCAAACAGAGAGGTATTTGTAGAGAAGAAGGACGGACAGTACAGGACTCTAACCTACAGAGAGTTTGGAGAGCAGATTTCAGGTTTACAGAGGCTTATGGGTGATCTGGCGACTGAAGACCGAGTCGTTATTTTCATGGAGAATAGGCCAGAGTGGATAAGCTCTCTCTTCTCCGTTCTCTTTGCCGGCGGTATAGCTGTTCCCGTTGACTACATGCTGACAGAGGAGGAGCTCTTCAACATACTGAAAGATTCCCAGCCCAGGTACTTAATAACCAGTGGAAAAAACAGAGAGATTGCAGAAAGGGCCGTTTCAAAGCTGGGCTACCACGTTAAAGTTTTAGACGTTGACTCGGAAAAGCTCACAGGAAGCGGAAAGATAACTTTCAGGAGAAGGGAGGCTGAAGACGTTATTCTGATTCTCTACACATCAGGAACCACCGGTAACCCTAAAGGGGTAATGCTTACACTGAAAAACCTGAACCACAACGTAACTGCAGTTGAGAAACTGGGCTTTTTAAGTGAGGAAGACCGGTTCGTCGCAATCCTTCCCTTTCACCACACCTACCCCCTTATGGCGACAGCGGTTCTACCCGTTACTTTACGAATTCCCCTCGTGTTCATAGAGAAACTGACACCTGCAGACATTCTCTCAACGGTTAACGACCAGAAAGTTACGATAATGGTGGGTGTTCCAAAGCTCTACCACGTCATCCACCACAACATAATGGCCGAGATCAAAAAGCTTCCTCCCGTTAAGAGGAGAATTGTAGAAGGTGCTCTAAAGGCTTTCAGAAAAGGCGTTCCCCGTACTGTCAGGAAACGGTTCTTCTCAGAGGTTCACAGAAAAGTGGGGCAGCACCTCAGGTACATGATAAGTGGGGGCGCAAAGCTCAGTGAAGAGGTCTGGAGAGACATGGAGGCAATGGGGTTCAACATTTTAGAAGGGTACGGCCTTACAGAAACCTCTCCTCTGATCTCGGTAAACAGGCCAGACAAGAAGAGAATAGGTACAGCGGGAGTTCCTGTTGAAGGGGTTGAGGTGAAGGTAACAGATTCGGGAGAGATAGCTGTAAGGGGCGACAACGTGATGAAGGGGTACTACAATAAACCTGAGGAAACAAAGAAAGTTATAAAGGACGGCTGGTTCTACACGGGAGACCTCGGTTACGTTGATAAGGACGGCTTTATCCACATTACCGGCAGGGCTAAAGAAGTAATAGTTCTTGAGAGTGGAAAGAACGTTTACCCGGAGGATATAGAGATAGAACTCCTTAAGAGCCCGTACATCCTAGAGGTTGGCGTCTTCTTCCACGAGGGGAAGCTGAAGGCTATAGTCAGGCCAGATTTTGAGCTTCTGGTTGAAGAGGGAGTGAAGGACGTTAAGTCTTTTATAAGGAAGGAGATGAACAGGCTGATGAGAGGGTTTCAACCTTACAAGAAGATTAAAGAGTTTAAACTTGTGGACAGGGAGCTCCCGAGGACGAGAATCGGGAAACTCAGGAGATTTCTCCTTCCGCAGATGTGGGAGGAGATTGAATAAAACTAAAAACTGGAGAGAAGAATGGGGCTGAAGTTTGCAAAGATTCAAGGGACGGGAAATGACTTCATCATTATTAACAACCTGGCAGGTGCCTTCAACAGATTCTGTGGCGGAGTTCCTGAAGAAGAAGCAGTAAGGAGGATCTGTTCCAGAAGGACGGGAGCTGGAGCCGACGGCCTTATTCTCATAGAGGACTCGTCTGTTGCCAACTTTAAGTGGCGTTTCTTTAACTCCGACGGTTCAACGGCCGAAATGTGTGGAAACGGTATGAGGTGCGTTGCCCGGTTTGCCTTTGAAGAGGGACTGGCTCCCGAAAAGATGAGGGTTGAAACGGGAGCAGGTATCGTGGAGGCGGAGGTAAAAGGCAGAGACGTGAAGGTAAAACTAACACCTCCTAAGGATATGAGGCTGAACCTAAATGAAGGAGGGATTACTGTTCACTACATAGACACCGGAGTTCCCCACGCCGTTGTCTTTGTTGATAGGCTTGAGGATGTTGACGTTGAAAAACTCGGCAGAAGAATAAGGTTTTCTGAGCTCTTCTCCCCTAGGGGAGCGAACGTTAACTTTGTAGAGGTCAGACTTGATAGAATCAGAGTAAGAACTTACGAGAGAGGCGTGGAAGGGGAGACCCTTGCCTGTGGAACTGGAGCGGTGGCCTCTGCTCTCATTGCAGCTAAACTCTTTAACTTAAAGTCCCCTGTTGAGGTGGAAGTCTCAAGCGGGGAGAGGTTAAAAGTTTACTTTGACGATGAGCTTAAAGAGATCTTCCTTGAAGGGCCTACAACCTGGGTTTACGACGGCGTTCTGAGGGAAGAGGTTTTAGGTGGAAGAGGTTAAGAAGTTCCTTGAGTTCCTGAAGCTTCTGGGTTATGATGAGGTAAAGGTTCCTTCCGTTAACGGTGAGGGGGTAGAGATGGGCTCTTTTGACCCGGTTGAGGAGCTTAAGAAACTGGAGGAAGAGGCGAAAAGTTGCTGTAAGTGCAGGCTCTGTAAAACCAGAACTAACGTTGTCTTTGGAGAGGGAGATCCTCAAACCAACCTGATGTTTGTAGGTGAGGCTCCGGGAGAGCAGGAAGACCTTCAGGGTAGACCGTTTGTAGGTAGAGCGGGTCAGCTTCTAACAAGGTTTCTGAACCTTTACGGCGTTTCCAGGGATAAGGTTTACATAACCAACGTTGTTAAGTGCAGGCCGCCAAACAACAGAAACCCGGCACCAGACGAAATTGCCGCCTGCTACCCTTTCCTTGAGAAACAGATAGAGCTTATCTCTCCAGAGGTTATACTCTGTCTTGGAGCTTTTGCCGCAAGGACAATTCTCAACCTTCCAGAGAAAACTCCCATATCAAAAATAAGGGGAAAGGAGCACAGAGTTGAGATAGGAGGTAAGGAAATTACGGTGATTCCGACTTTCCACCCTGCTTACCTTTTGAGGAACAGAAGAGGAGAGCCGGAGTTTCAGAAAGACCTTGAGAGAGCTCTAAAACTGGCCGGCCTTGTGTAATGGACAGAGTAGAAGTAATTAAGGAAGTTTACAGACGGTTAAAGGAAATCTTTCCGACACCCTACAGACCGAACAGAACGCCTGTGGAGCAGGCAGTTTTTACGGTTTTGAGTCAGAACACAACCGACAGAAACGCAGAAAAGTGCCTTGATAACCTGAAAAAAGTTACGGGAGGAGACCTTCTCAAGCTGGCAGATCTCCCCGAAAGTACCCTTATCTCTGCCATTCGTCCGTGTGGAATGTTCCGCCAGAAGTTGAAAGGGCTTAAAGCTCTTATCTCTAACTGGCCAGAGATTGAGGAAAGGCTGAGGGAGCTCCCCCCGGAAAAAGGTATAGAACTCCTTACATCCCTTCCCTTCGTTGGCTCAAAGACGGCAAGGGTAATACTGACTTTTGCCTTTGATAAAAACACTTTTCCGATAGATACTCACTGCTACAGGGTTCTAAAGAGACTTGGAATCTTCCCGGAGAACTGGGATAAAGACAGGATTTCGGAATTTATGGAGAAGCACTTTGACGGGGAGTTCAACAGGGAGCTCCACTACAACCTGATAAGGCTGGGAAGGACGATCTGTAAGGCCAGGAACCCCGACTGTAACAGGTGCCCGCTAAAAGACCTGTGCAAGTATTACAGAGAAAAGGAGGAGCAGGAAACTCCTACTCCTTCTCAACCTTAATCAAGTGGTGGGCAAGTCCGGCCTTTTCCTTATCAATCCCGAAGGCGTAGGCCATAATCTCAGGCAGGAACGACGAAGGAACTTTAGGGGAATTCTCCATGTTTGTCTGGTAAATGTCAAAAGATTTAAAGCAGAGTGGGCACGGAGTTGCCACTATGTCGGCTCCAACCTTTTTAACTCCCCCAAGTATCCTGTTGAGCTTCTTCAAAGTCATAGACTTATCTGTGAAGAAGGAGTGGTATCCACAGCACGCATCCTTCCCCTCGTACTCATCAATAACTTCTGCTCCAAGTGCCTTTAGTATCTCCTGAAGGGAAGACGGATTGTCGCTGTTGTCTACGGCAATCTCTTTTGGGTATAGAACGTGACACCCGTAGTAAGCTGCCACCTTCCAGCCCTTTAAAGGCCTCTTAACAGCTTTTCTGATTCTGTCGTACCCGACAACGTCTCTGAAGAAGTCAAGCAGGTGGTAAATTCTGCTCGTTCCTCTGTACTCAAGACCTTCCTCTTTTAAAAGGGCGTTGATTTCGTCTCTCAGCTTCTTGTTGGTGTCAAGAGCTCTCTTCGCTTTAGCTATGACCATGTAACAGGTGTTACAGGAAACAAGCATGTCAAGTCCTTCCCTCTCTGCAAGGGCGATGTTCCTTGCGTTTATCGCATAAGAGAGCTTCCTGTTCTCCTCGTCAATAGTGTTTCCACCGCAGCAGGTTGTCTCCTCAAGGAGGACAACTTCAACGTCTATCTTCTCAAACATCTCCTTCATCGTTTCAAACATGTGGGCGTCCTGCCCCTGAAAGCAGCAGCCCTGATAGAAGCCAACTTTGACCATTATTTACCTCCCAAGAGCCCTTTGAGTTTAGAGATAAGTCCCCTTGAACTCCTGCCCTCCTCGTGAGCTCTGTCAATAATTGTGCAGATATCCGCTTTGAAGATCTCACTGACCATCCTGTCAATCTTCCTTACGTGCGAGAAGTCAAGGTCAAGGGCTTTATCCTCTTTAGAGAGGATCTCTAGGTAGATATCCCTGAACTTCATGAGACCTTTTGTCGGCTTTGGAACCTCCCAGACCTCAACTCCCATTTCGGTATAAGCCTTAGTGAGCTTTTCCCTCGCCTCTCTGTTTCCGTAAACCTCTTCGGGCAGGTAGAGTCTGTTAATCTGACCGGTTGCGTAAATCCAGTCAACAAAGTGTTTAAGCTTCTTAGCTCCAGGTTTATCTGTAAACCCTTTCTTAACTGCCTGTCCCCTTAAGTTCTGAATATCCTCAGCAGGTTTGACCCCTTTAGGGCAGACGTAGAGGCACTTCTGACACTGAACGCAGCTCCAGAGACCTCCAGAAATGGCGTACCTTATCCTCTTCTCCTTTGCTGTCTCAATGTCCCTCCTGTCAACCTGGAACCTGTAAGCTTTTGAGAAGGCAAACGGCCCTCTGTACCTATCGTTGTCCTCTACGGCTTCGCAGGCGGAATAGCAGGAGAAACAGAGCATACAGTGGATCTGGTCTTTGTAGGCCTCCATCTCTTCAGGGTAGATGATGCTCTCGTGCATGGGATCCGTTGGAACTACCCTGGGGTCAGGAACCAGCCAGGGTATAAGCGTCTTCATCTTCTCAATAGGTTTGTCTATGTCAACAACAAGGTCTTTTATAACCTTCAGGTGGTTGAGAGGATCAATTCTTAAAGGTTTTCCCTTCCAGGTCTCAACGAGCTCCTTCATAGGGGTTTTACAGGCAAGTTTTGTTTTCCCGTTAACCCTCATAGAACAGGAGCCGCAGACTTCACTTCTACAGAAGGCTCTGAAGGCAAGGGTCGGGTCTAAGTTGTCTTTTATGTAGAGAAGAGCGTTAAGGAGTGTTCCCTCAACGGGAACTTCGTACTCCTTGTAGTAGGGCGTTTGATCCTTTTCAGGGTCGTATCTAAAAACCTGTAAAACGGCAGTTTCCATAATTTCCTCCTTAATACTTCCTTTCCTCTGGTGGGAACTTTGTAATCGTTACAGGTTTCCAGGAGAGCTCGTAGTTTCCGTCTTCCTTCAGTTTAACTACAGAGTGTTTCAGGAAGTTCTTATCGTCCCTCTTGGGGTAGTCTTTCCTTGCGTGGGCTCCTCTACTCTCCTTCCTCTCTATCGCCGGAACGGCAATAGCCGGAGCAAGATCAACAAGGTTGAGGAACTCAAGGGCTGTTATAAGGTCTGTATTGAACTTCTTACTGGTGTCGTAAACCTTAACGTGCCTGGCTCTCTCCTTAATTTCCATGAGCTTTTCAAGGCCTTCTTTCATTGATTTCTCTTCCCTGAAAACCCCGAAGTGTTTCATCATAACGTTTCCAAGCTCCCTTCTCAGATCCGCCAGCTTCTCCTTTCCGTCGGCCTCCATAAGTTCAAGTATTCTCTTCTCGTCGTCCTTTGCCTTTGCCATAGAAGGGTTCGTTTCTGGTGCTTCATCGGCGTACTTAACGGCTTCAAGGGCTGTAAGTCTTCCGTAAACAAGAACGTCAAGCAGTGAGTTTCCTCCAAGCCTGTTTGCGCCGTGAACCGAGATGCAGGCACACTCGCCTGCAGCGTAGAGCCCTTTAATAGGAGTTCTTCCGAGCCTGTCTGTATCTATCCCACCCATTGAGTAGTGTGCCGTTGGAGCAATTGGTATGGGTTCCTTAACGGGATCAACTCCCTCGTAAAGAATTGCGTGCTCTCTGGTCTGTGGGAGCCTCTCGTTTATCTTCTCCTCTCCCAGGTGAGTAAGGTCTAAACAGATGTAGTCTCCGTTTGGTCCACAGCCCCTTCCCTCGTCTATCTCGGTCTGAATAGCTCTTGCAACAATATCCCTGGGAGCAAGCTCCATCTTCTCCGGAGCGTACCTCTTCATAAACCTTTCGCCGTCTTTATTCCTCAGGTAACCACCTTCTCCCCTTGCACCTTCGGTAACGAGAATTCCCGTCTTTGCAAGCCCTGTAGGGTGGAACTGGATAAACTCCATGTCTTTAAGGGATAGCCCTGCTCTCAGCGCAGCGGCAGTTCCGTCTCCCGTATTTCCCAGAGCGTTTGAAGTTCTGTTCCAGTAAACCCTTGCGTGGCCGCCGGTTGCCAGAATTACTGCTTTTGTCCTTATCAGGTGAACACCTCCGTTCCTGATGTCCCAGGCGGTTAACCCCTCAACTCTCTCTCCGTTGTGGATTATTGAGAGAAGGAACCACTCGTTTAAGAAGGTTACGTTGTTCTTCAGGCACTGTTCGTATAGGGTTTGGAGTATGTAGAATCCCGTTTTATCTGCAGCGTAGCACGTTCTCGGGAAAGACGCTCCGCCAAACGGTCTTTGAGCTATCCTTCCGTCGGGTCTTCTTGAGAAAGGAACTCCTCTGTGGGCTATGTCGTATATGACGGCGGCCCCCATCTTGCACATTATGTCAACGGCGTCCTGATCTGCCAGGAAGTCGCTTCCCTTTACTGTATCGTAGGCGTGGGCTTCAGGACTATCTCCTACGGAGTGGGTAAGAACTGCGTTTATTCCTCCCTCTGCTGCACCTGTGTGTGAACGCGTAGGGTAGACTTTCGTCATTACTGCTACTTTCAGGATTGTATTTTCGGCTGCCCAGAGCGCAGCGTAGAGTCCGGCTCCTCCTCCTCCAACAATTACTATGTCGTAATCAAGTTCCACCATATATAAAACCTCCGGAAAATAAAGTTATGAGCATGTTATGAAAGTAAAGACACACAAAAAATTTTACAAAATTTTTACAAATTTTAGAAAGGAAGAAGGTTGAAAACTTTTTGCCTCTTAATTTTCATATCTCTTCTATAATTATTTGGAACTAAAAGAAGAATTAAAGAAATTTCCACCGGTATAAGGAGGGTTTATGGTTCAGTTTGACATCTTAATAGTTGGAGCCGGAGGTGCAGGGCTTTATGCCGCTCTTGAGACCAGCAGGAGGAAGGGGCTATCTGTAGCGGTTCTCTCTAAAGTTTACCCGACGAGATCCCATACGGGGGCCGCTCAGGGAGGAGTGAACGCTGCTCTAGGAAACGTTGCTCCCGATAGCCCTGAAAAGCACGCGTACGATACGGTAAAGGGAAGTGACTTTCTTGCAGACCAGGATGCCGTTGAGATGATGTGCGAGATGGCTCCGAAGATCATAAGAGAAATGGAGCACATGGGACTTCCCTTTTCCAGACTTGAAGACGGAAGGATAGCTCAGAGACCGTTCGGTGGAGCGTCTTTCCCGAGAACCTGTTACGCTGCAGATAAGACCGGCCACGTTATGCTTCAGACTCTTTATGAACAGTGTTTAAAGAATGGAGTGAAATTCCTCAATGAGTGGTTTCTCCTCTCTGTTGTCCATAACGGGGAGAGGGTTTCCGGCGTTGTGGCGATGGACTTGAGAAGCGGAAGGATTCACGGCATTAGGGCAAAAGCGGTAATTCTGGCAACCGGCGGCCATGCAAGGGTTTACTGGAACAGAACTTCAAACGCTCTGGGAAACACAGGAGACGGAACTGCTGCCGTTTTGAGAGCAGGACTACCCCTTAAAGACATGGAGTTTATCCAGTTCCACCCTACAGGACTGAGAAGAACGGGAATTCTCGTTACTGAAGGTGCAAGGGGAGAAGGCGGTTACCTGATTAACAGTAAAGGCGAGAGGTTTATGAAGAGGTACGCTCCAGAGAAGATGGAGCTCGCTCCCAGGGATATGGTTTCAAGGGCTATTGAAACTGAAATTCTTGAGGGTAGAGGCTTTAGAGACGAGGAAGGGAACGAGTTTGTCTACCTTGACCTGAGGCACTTAGGAAGGAAGAAGATTTTAGAGAGGCTGCCGCAGATAAGGGAGCTGGCAATTGACTTTGAAGGTGTTGATCCTATAGAGGAGCCTATTCCTGTAAGGCCTACGGCACACTACTCAATGGGCGGGATAGACGCCGATAAGCTCGGAAGAACTCCTGTTAAAGGGCTCTACGCTGCAGGTGAGTGTGCATGCATCTCTGTTCACGGCGCAAACAGGCTTGGAGGAAACTCACTGCTTGACATTGTCGTTTTCGGAAAGCTGGCCGGAGAGGACGCTGTTAACTTCGTATCTGAAGTTGACTTTCTGCCTTTTGCCGAATCTGAGGTTAAAAGGGAAGAGGAGAGGGTTAACAGCCTCTTTGAAGCAGACGGAAAGGAGAAGCTTGCCGATTTAAGAAGTGAACTGAGCGACGTTATGAGCTACGGGGCCGGCATCTTCAGGGAAGAGAAGAAGATGAAGGAAGCCCTTGAGAAGGTAAGGGAGATTAAGGAGAGAGCTAAACACGTTAAGGTTTACGATGGCGAAAGAACCTTTAACACAAACCTCCAGCAGACGCTTGAGTTCCTCAACCTGGTTGACATTGCCGAGACGATAGTTCTTCCGGCGATAGAGAGAAAGGAGAGCAGGGGAGCTCACTACAGAACGGACTACCCTAAGAGGGACGATGAGAACTTCCTGAAACACTCTATAGTTGAGAGAGGTGATGATGGGGAGCTCCGCCTCTCCTGGAAGCCGGTCGTAATTACGAAGTACCAGCCTGAAGAGAGGAAGTACTAAGGGGGATAGAATGGAGAAGAGAGAGGTTCTATTCAGGATAAGACGGTTTAACCCTAAACGGGACGAAAAACCCTACTATCAGGAGTACAGGCTAACAGTTCCAAAGGGTATGACTGTTCTTGAAGCGCTTCAGCAGATAAAGGATACTCAGGATCCGACCCTTGCCTTCAGGGCTTTCTGCAGGAGTGCCATATGCGGTTCCTGTGCCGTGAAGGTTAACGGTTTCCCCAAACTTGCCTGTAAAACGCAGGTGTTTAACGAGCTTGATAAGTTTGGAACGGATACTCTAACGCTGGAACCCCTTGACAACATGGACGTTATAAGAGACCTGATAGTTGACTGGGACAGGCCGTTTAAGAGAATGGAGGAGATGAAGCCGTGGCTGGTTCCTGATCCGGAGGTTGTTCCCAAAACCCTTGACGAGGAGAGCAGGGTTTACCCGAGGGAGCTTAAGAAGTTTGATCAGTTTACAGACTGTATTCTGTGTACTTCCTGTTACTCCTCCTGTACGGCAACTCAGCTTGACGACGGATACGGAGGTCCCTTCCAGCTTGCCAGAGTTTACAGGTTTGCAGTTGACCCGAGAGACGCCCTGAAGGCCGAGAGGTCTAAGATAGGTTACGCCTTTGATATGTGGAACTGTGTAAGGTGTAACAAGTGTGCTGACGTCTGTCCCAAGCACGTCTCTCCGGTAGACGGAATTATGAAGCTGAGAGGCCTTTCAATAGAAGTTGGGCTGAAGGATAACCCAGGAGCAAGGCACGTTATGGCCTTCTATAAATCACTCCTTGAGTCGGGAATGCTCAACGAGGTTCTCCTTCCACTCAGAACCAAGGGAGTTAAGGGGGTTCTTGAGAACCTGCCTGTTGGAATAAAGATGATTCTCAAAGGGAAGGCTCACTCGCCTGTGATGAAGCCGATTGCAGAACACGAAACCCTTGTTAAGGTGATGAAGGTTGCTATGGAGGTGGAGTAATGGCTAAGTTCGCCTTTTACCCGGGCTGTGCCGCAAAGGGGGCTTCTAAGGAGCTCTACGAGTCAACGGTTGCTGTTGCTGAGAAGTTGGGGATAGAGCTTGTGGAGCTCCCCCAGTTCAGCTGCTGTGGAGCAGGGGTTTTAGAGGAGATAAAGGAAGCTGTTGACCTTGCCGTTAACGCCAGAAACATAGCCTACGCTGAAAGGGAAGGGCTTGACATAGTAACTGTTTGTAGCACCTGCCTTCTCGTTCTCAAGAGAACGAAGTACCTCCTTGACAACGACGAGGATTTAAGAAAAGAGGTAAACGAGATACTCTCAGAAGCCGGGCTTGAGTACAGGGGAACCGTTGACGTTAAACACTTCCACTGGGTTCTTTTAGAGGAGTTCGGCGAAGAGGGGCTGAAGGAGAAGGTAGTCAAACCTTTAACCGGGTTTAAGGTGTACCCTTACTACGGGTGCCACACCGTAAGGCCTGAGAGCATTTTAGGTTTTGAGTCTTCAGAGAACCCACAATCCCTTGAAAAGATTATAAAGGCCTTAGGTGCCGAGCCGGTTTCAGGGGAGAGGAGGCTTGAGTGTTGTGGCTTCCACGCCTTCTGGCCGGCTCCCAGAATGAGCATGAAGTTAACCGGTTTGAACCTCTTAGACGCCAAAAAGAGCGGAGCAAACTGTTTAACAACACCCTGTCCTCTCTGCCACATGAACCTTGACGCCAACCAGTCAAGGGCTCTTAAAGAAGTTGGAGAGAGCTTTAAAATGCCGGTTCTACACCTTCCTCAGCTTGTGGGTCTGGCTTTAGGAATTGAACCTAAAAAGCTCGGTCTTCACAGGAACATCGTTCCGGTTAACTGTTAACTGCCTCTTTCACCTCGTTGAGGGGGAGCTCCTCCCCCCTCTTTTCCTATAATACCTACCTGACACTACCGGAGGGAAGCCATGGTTACCCTTCTCTTTGTCGTTGCCGCTCTTGTCTTAATTGTTGCTTACTTTACTTACGGCAGGTTCTTAAGGGATAAGGTTTTTAACCTGAGAGAAGACGCTAAAACGCCCGCCCACGAGCTGAAAGACGGAGTTGATTACGTTCCAGCACCTGCTCCCGTTCTCCTGGGGCACCACTTCTCCTCAATAGCTGGTGCAGGTCCCATTGTTGGCCCTATAACTGCCGCCTCTTCGTGGGGTTGGTTACCTGCCTACCTGTGGGTTCTCATCGGCAACGTCTTCATAGGCGGCGTCCACGACATGAGCTCAATTGTCGCCTCAATCAGGAATATGGCAAAGTCAATTGCGGCGATTGGAGGCAGGTACCTGTCAAAGAGGGCGGGGTTCATCTTTAAGCTCTTTATCTGGTTAGCACTTCTCTACGTAGTTGCCGTTTTCATAAATGTTGCTCAGATAACCTTCAACGCCAAAGTTCCCCTCGTTGAAGGGGGGAAAGTGGTCTCAACCCTCCCAATAGGGGGAGGCGTTGCAACCTCTGCGGTTATCTACATAGTTCTGGCGGTTCTCTTTGGGGTTTCCGTTTACAGGTTTGGACTTCCCCTTAAGTGGGCAACAGCCCTGTTTGTAGTCCTGGTTTACTTTGCAGTTTACGTTGGTCAGCAGTTTCCGATTAACCTGCCCCCTGAAGTCTGGAACGTCATACTTCTCGTTTACGTTGCGGTTGCTTCGGTAACTCCCGTATGGATACTCCTTCAGCCGAGGGACTACCTGTCAAGCTTTCTCCTCTACGGTGCAGTTATCGGTGCAGGTCTTGGCATACTCCTCTCTTTCGGCAAGTTTCAACCTCACATTCCGGCATACATAAGCTTTAACAGTGACATAGGGCCTCTTGTTCCCCTGCTCTTTGTCGTTATCGCCTGCGGTTCTATCTCCGGCTTTCACTCCCTTGTAGGTTCCGGAACGACCTCAAAACAGCTTGACAAGGAGACAGACGCTCTTCCCGTTGGCTACGGCGCTATGCTCCTTGAAGGGCTGGTTGCGGTTATGTCGGTTATTTTCGTTCTGATACTTACAGTTCCGGAGTTTGAAGTTCTGAAGAAGAACGTCGCTGCCATCTACGGAACCGGCGTGGGTCGCTTCATGTCCGTTCTTGGAATTCCGGAGAGCATTGGGGTGGCTTTTGGGATGCTTGCCCTCTCTTCATTCGTTCTGACAAGCACCGATACGGGAACCCGTCTTGCCAGGTATGTCTTTACAGAGCTTACAGGTATAACAAACAGGTTTGTTGCTACAGGAGTCTCTCTAATCATTCCGGCTTTTCTCGTCTTCCTCAAGTACAGAGACCCTGCCACCGGAAAGCTCCTTCCCGTGTGGAAGGCCCTGTGGCCTGTCTTCGGAGCTACTAACCAGCTTATAGCAGCCCTTTCTCTTTTCGTCGTTATGATCTGGATGATAAAGACCGGCAGAGGTAAGTACTGGTTCGTTCCGGGAGTTCCTTCCCTCTTCATGGCCGTTATTACGGTCTGGGCGCTCGTTATGCTTTTCCTCAAGTGGAAGTTCTCCGTTATAGGATTTGCAGCCCTCGTCCAGGTCTTTCTGGCACTCTGGATCTTCTACGAGGGATTTTTAGCCCTTAAAAAGCTTAAAGAGGAGAGAGATGGCAGAAGCTAAGAGTTTTGGCGAGAAGCTCTTCTTTATCGCTACGGGAATAAGGCTTCACGCGAAGGAGTACTTCCTGAGGCTTACCGGACTTTTTAAGAAGTACGAGTACTGTATTGCCTTTCCATCAATCCCTGAGGGTTTAAAGGCAGAGAAGTTCCTTAAAGGCTTTAAGGCCGTTTCTATTCCCATTCCCGACGAGATATTTGAGGGGTGTGGAGTTGGCGTTCTTGTTAAGGAGCAGGATCTTGAGAGGCTTCTCAAACACCTGAAAGAGAAAGGAGTTTTAGTTTCAGGAGTTTTCAGGAGAGAGGGAGACCGGTTTGTTGAGGTGAAGAGGTGAAACTGGCGGTTCTCGGTTCAGGTAGCTGGGGTTCTGCTCTCTCCATTCACTTTGGAAAGGCGGGGTTTAGAGTTACCCAGTGGTGCAGGGAGAGAGAGGTTGTTGACTCTGTGGATAGGATGGGGGAGAACGCTCTCTACCTTCCCGGTTTTCAGTACCCGGAAACTGTGTCTGTAACAATTTCTGTTGAGGAGGCGGTTTCAGGGGCAGACGCCGTTATTTCCGTGATTCCCGTTCAGTTTACCTCCTCCTTCTGGGAGAGGTACAGGGAGCTCCTCTCAGAAAAACCCCTCATCTGTGCAAGTAAGGGAATAGAGATTGAGACGCTTAAGACCCTCTCCCAGAGGTACAGGGAGGTATTCGGCTCACTTAACAACTACTACGTTCTCTCTGGCCCCACTTTTGCCAGGGAGATAGCTGCCGGGCTTCCGGCGGCAGCGGTGGTCTCCAACGTTGACTCCGAAAGGGCTCTAAAGATGGTCAGGAAGTTAAACACACCCTCCTTCAGGCTCTACGCCTCTTCAGACGTTATCGGCGTTGAGCTCGGGGGAGCTCTCAAGAACGTGATAGCCATAGCAACGGGAATTTCCGACGGTATGGGGCTGGGAAACAACGCAAGAGCAGCTCTGATAACGAGGGGACTCCACGAGATAAAGAGGCTGGGAAGGGAGCTTGGAGCGAGGGAGGAGACCTTTTACGGGCTATCAGGGCTGGGGGATCTCGTCCTTACCTGTACGGGAGACCTTTCTAGAAACAGACAGTTTGGCCTTGCAGTTGCCAGAGGAGAGGTTTTTGGCGGAAAGCAGGTTGTTGAAGGGGTCTATACGGTTAAGGCGGTGGTTGAGCTCTCAAGGAAGTACTCCCTGGAGATGCCGATATCGGAGGCCGTCTATAAGATTATCTATGAGAGGAGAGCTCCGAAGGAGGTTATGGAGGAGCTCCTCTCAAGGCCTGTAAAAGAGGAGTCTGTCTGATGGGATGCTGTAACTTCGGCAGGGAAGATGAGCTTTTCCCCTTTGAAGAGGAGGCCAGACGGCTTGTTGAAGGGATTCTTCCTGAGTGGAGCATCTCCCGGGAGTTTAAGGTAAAGACGAAGAGGGAGGAAATCCGCCGGTTTGTCTCCTCGGTAAAGAACTCACTCATCGGCTACCCGGAGGAGAAAAAACTCTCCTACCTTGAAACTCTCCTTGAAAGACCCGTTCCCGAAGAGAACAGAAGGGCGTTCTTCTACATTTGTGAGAACTACCTGGTTCCCTACCTTAAGAGGCTTGTTTTCTACAGGGCGAACGAACCTGAAGGTTTTGAAGAGCTGCTCTTTTCTGCAGAAGAGGTTTTGAGGGAGCTCTCAGTTCTTAAGGGAGTGTTAAGGGAGGAAAAGGTAGAATTGGCCTTAGATATTCTAATATCTGCACTCTACCAGCAGATGGAGGGTTAGGGATGATAGAGCGCTACATAGCCGACCTTGACGAGCTTAAAAAGAGCTTCATAGAGATGGCCGACATGGCCAAGAAGATAATAAACGACGCAATGGAAGCCCTCATGGAGAGGGACGCAGAGAAGGCAAAGGCCACCTACCAGTTTGACAGGCTCATAGACATAAAGGAGCTTGAGATTGAGGAGAGGTGCGTTCGGATACTTGCCCTCTACTCCCCCGAAGCTGCAGACCTGAGGTTTGTTGTTTCAATCCTGAAGAGTATTGTTGACCTTGAGAGGGTCGGAGACCTTGCAAGGGACATCTGTGAAACTGCCATAAGGCTCTCTGAAGTTCCACCGATAAAGCCCTACGTTGACCTTCCGAGAATGCTGAAGATAGTATCTGAGATGCTAAAAGACGCCGTTATGGCGCTTCTTCGCGGAGACGTTGAGCTTGCAAAGGAGGTTATAGACAAGGACGACATAGTTGACAGCTTCTACGAGAGGCTCTTTGACGAACTTGTTGAGATATCCCAGAAGAACCCTGAAAACGGCGCAGTTGCAGTAAGGCTCATACTCGTTGTTAAATCGCTGGAGAGGGTAGGAGACCACGCAACAAACATTGCCGAGTACGCCATCTACTACAAGACCGGAGACGTTGTTAAACACAAGAAGGCTCAGGAGTACCTGAAGAAGCTGAAGGAAAAAGAGGGAGAGGGGTAGGTGACTCTCTCAAACCCCCTTCTCTTCCTCAGCTACGACTTCGGAGTAAAGGCTCTTCTGGCTTCTCTTCTCAGCGGTTTTGTCTGTTCGGCGGTAGGCTCTTACGTCGTTCTCAGGAAGATGAGCTTTGCAGGTGCCGGGCTCTCCCACGTTGCCTTTGCAGGGGTTGCACTGGGCTTTCTGATAGGGGTTTCTCCCATTTTAACGGCTCTCCTCTCCACCTTGCTGGCTTCAGCTGTTATCTGGTACCTGAGCCGAAAGGGGTTCCACTTTGACGTTGGGATGGGAGTCCTCTTTGCAACCAGTATGGCTCTGGCGGTTCTCTTCCTGAGTCTTTCAAACACTTACGGGGCTTCTGTCCTCTCGTACCTCTTTGGAAGTCCTCTATCTGTTGAGTTTCAAGACCTTATAGTTCTTTTGGTTCTTACCCTTACAGTCTCTCTCTTCTTCGCTCTCCTCTGGAGGGAGATCTACCTGATCTCTTTTAGCGAGGAGATTGCAAAGGCCTCTGGCTACAGGGTTGAGCTGATTACTCTCCTCCTGAACCTGCTGGTTGCCGCAGTTGTTACCTTCTCGCTGAAGGCGGTGGGAGCTCTCCTCGTCTTCTCCCTCCTTGTCGTTCCCTCAGCCTCAGCCTTCAGGCTCTCTAAGAGCTACAGCCAGTACTTTTTTCTCTCTGTCCTCTTTGGAGTCCTCTCGGGTTTTATCGGCATGTTAATTTCGTTCTCACTGGATGCGCCTTCAGGAGCAACGATTACGCTCGTTTCTTTCTTAATCTTTCTACTCTCAGCTCTCAAGTCCTAACAGCTCTTTCATCTTTAAGGCGTTGAGGACTCCAGCTCCCTTTGCCGTATTGTTAAAGAAAACGCACTTCACCTCTGAGGAGCTCCCCTTCACCCTCTCTGCAAACTCTCTCAGCTCCTGCTCCGTGTAGGAGCTCCGGTAGAGCTCCCTCCTGCCGTGAAACCTGAAGTACGAGAGTTCTTCCGTCTCCCTACACTCCTTCAGCCAGCCTAACTCCTGCGGAAAGTCTGAACAGACAACCGTTGTACCAACCTCTTTAAGGTGTCCCTTCCAGGTAGGACTTCTGAGCTCAACCGCTACTTTAATCCCCTCCTTCCTGAAGGTCTCAACCAACCTGTTGAGAAACTCAAGGTTCTCCTCACCGTAAGAAAAGCTCTTTGGGAACTGACCCAAAAGGCAGACAAGGTTTTCCTTTAGAGCTTCTTTAACGGCAACGAACGGTTTAACGTTCTCCTCGGTAAGCTTTCTGTAGTGGGTTATCCCTCTGTAGAGTTTAAAGACGTACTTAAGGGGAACTTTCCGGTAGTTTCTGACTGAAGAGCTGACCGGGAGCCTGTAGAAGGTTGAGTTAACCTCCAGACCGTTAAAGTGGCGGGCGTAGAAGGAGAGCCAGCTACCCATCGGCAGTCCTTCAGGGTAGAAGACCCCCTTCCAGTCCCTGTAGAAGAAACCGCTGGTTCCTAAAACTATCAACGGCTTCCCTTAATGAGGTTCAGAACCTCTCTCACCCTCTTTCCGACGCTCCTTGCCGTCTTTAAACCCCACTCGTCAATCTCAAACTGGTCGTCAACCTGTTTGGCAACGGCGGCACACCCGAAGTGTGCCGTTGGGTCGGAGTCTGCAACGAGTATCATTCCGTGAATCAGAGCCCAGGCGTGAATTGCCTGAAGCGTGTGCTCCTGACCGCCGTGTTTTGTGGCTCCTACAGCAATTGCCGCACAGACCTTGTTCTTCAACTCCCAGTTGACCCTTAGAGTTCTTGACCTGTCAAACAGGGTTTTGAGCATTCCGGTAATTGAGCCAAAGTAAACCGGAGAACCGACGACAATGGCGTCGGCCTCCTTCATCTTCTGGGCTATCTCCTCGTACCCGTCCTTAACGATACAGATCCCTCCGTTCCTCTTACAGGCGTTGCAGACCTTACAGTACTCAAGAACGTAATCAGAGAGGGAGATTATCTCTGTATCAAAACCTTCAAGCTCTTTAAAGGCCTCTTCTAAAAGAATCAGTGTTGAGCCTTTCCTGTGGGAGCCGTTTATCCCTAAAACCTTCATCTTCCCTCCTAACTCCTCTTCTTAAAGACTATCCTGATGGGTATCTTCGTAAAGCCGAAAGCCTCCCTTATCCTGTTCTCAAGGAAGCGCCTGAAGGACTTGGGAATTCCTTCCGGGTAGTTTGAGAAGAGCAGAAACGTTGGAGGCTTTGTCTTCACCTGGGTTCCGTAGTATATCTTGACTATCTTGTTCTTGTAGACCGGAGGCTGGTGGACTTCCATGAGCTTCTGGAGAACTCTGTTGAACTCTCCCGTCTTTACCTTCTTCGTGTACTGACTGTAAACGTCCTTTATCTGTTTGAGGAGCTCTTTTAGCCCTTTTCTCTCCTTTGCGGAGATAAAGACCCTTGGAGCGTAAGGGATAAAGTCAAAGGTTAGGTCAAGCTCCCTGTGTATCCTCTCCCAGTCCTTTTGATCTTTTAGCTTATCTATCTTGTTAACTGCGATGATTATGGGCTTGAACTTCTCAAGGGCAATTCCGGCAATCTTTGCGTCCCTCTCTGTGGGTCCCTCCTCTGCGTCAACCAAAAGAACGACAACGTCTGCCCTGTCTATGGCGTCTAAGGCACGCAAGTAAGAGTAGTACTCAATGTCCTTTATCTTCCCTCTCCGCCTTATTCCGGCCGTATCTATGAAAATGAACTCGTCGTCTCCAATCTTTACGTACGTGTCTATTGCGTCCCTCGTCGTTCCGGGAACGTCGCTGACTATTGCTCTTTCCTCTCCCACAAGAGCGTTGAGGAGGGTTGACTTACCCATGTTAGGCCTTCCAACTATTGCCACTTTTATCGGTTCTTTCTCCTCTTCCTCTATCTCGTACTCCTTTCCTGCTGCAAGGTCTTCTGAGAGCTTCTGGAGCTCCTCACTCTCTTCCCCTGATATTAACCTCTCTGCCTTCTCTCTCCTCTCCTTCTTCTCGTGTTCCCTCCTTGCAGCCTCCTTCAGCTCGTCGGGGAGCTTTTCCAGTATCTTCTCTGTTAGCGTTGGAATGCCGATTTTGTGAATTGCGGAGACGGGAATGACCTCTTCAAATCCAAGCCTGTAGAAGTCGTAGATGAGGCCTTCCATAAAGGGCTCGTCTACCTTGTTTACGGCAACTATTACCGGCTTTTTCCACTTCCTTAAAATCCTTGCAACTTCTTCGTCTAAAGGAGTTACTCCCTCTTTACCGTCAACAACAAAGACGATTACGTCGGCCTCATCCATTGCCCTCTTGGCCTGTTCTGTCGTCTCCTTAGCGAACTCGTGAACCTTCCCGGTAGTGTCAACTCCTCCCGTATCAACCAGGAGAACTGTGTGGTCGTTAAGGTCTGCCTCCTGGACGATCCTGTCCCTTGTTACTCCTGCTGTGTCGTCTATTATGGCTACCTTTCTTCCGAGGAGTCTGTTAAAGAGGGAGGACTTCCCGACGTTTGGCCTTCCAACTATCGCAACAACGGGGAGCCTTCTCATACCTCCTCCGCCATTACCATGTCGTAGAGCTTCTTAAAGACGCAGGTAAACTCAACGTTTTCGTCAAAGGCAAAGGGAAGGGTCTCTATCTCCCATACCTCCTCTCCGTCGTAGAGGTAACGGGCTCCCACAAAGGCTACGTCGGGGAGCTCCCTGAAGTAGTACTCCCTGTCGCCTTCCTCTTTAGCTCTTTTGATGAACTCTCTCAGTTCGTCCACAGAGTCAAAGTTCCTCGTTGTCGGCAGTACAAACCTCAGGGCTGCGTAGGTGTTTCCACACTTCCTGCACTCCCCGTAGAGCTCCCTTGCATCTATGGCCGTTCTGAACTTACCCTCTTTTACAAGCTCCTCAACCATCTCAATCAGGTCAACGAGGGGCTCTTCCTCCTCTCCGAAGTAGACCTCCTGCTCGGTCTCTTCCAGCCTGTCGGGGTAGACGGTCATAAGGGGAGCTCCGCAGTAGGGACACTCAACCCTCTCTCCCTCTTCCGGAGCAGGCTCTAAGAGGCCTACAAGTCTTTCAAAGAACTCGTTCATGTCGTAGTCGTCTGCAACGAGTTCAACGGGCTCGCTGCACATTGAGAAGTCGTACCTGTAGTTCCTGCTGATGAAGTCCTCCATCTCTCCTCCCTTTTATCTGTTCTCACAGAAAATTTAACCACAAAAATAAAAGGGGGAAGGCGTTAACCTTCCCCCTGGATTTAAAGGTTTGCGTAGTTACTGGTTCTGCTGGCCGTTCTGTGAACCGGCTTCAGAGCTCTCTGCCTCAACCTCTTTAACGGCCTTTACAAGTGCCTGGCCTACGTAGTAGCTGGCAAGGAGCTCCAGACCCCAGACTAAAAGAGTGGGGATTGCAGCTCCAAAGGTTACGGCTTCAGCAACTGGACCGAAGACCAAGGAGGAGATGATGTTGAGTTCAAACAGAATAGAGATGAGGAAAGTTAGGAAGAAACCGAGGTAGTAAGCGTACTTAAACGGTTCCAGTGAGCTGAGCCACATAGAGAGAAGTGCTGCAACGCTTAACTCCTCAAGCTTCTGAAGTTTCGCAGCTTCAGGGCTCTTTGCAACTTTCTGAGCTATCTCCTCCTTGTTAGGGATCTCACCGTCTAGGAGCGCCTTGGCTGTGTTTGCTATGCCGCCGTATCCAAATATGAGCCTGTTTGCAAACAGCCAGAAGCCGAGGAAACCGATGACGAAGGCCGTTGCTTCTGGGTGGGAAGCAACGATCAGGCTAAAGAGGAATATACCTAGAACAATTACGGCTACAAATATGCCGAAGGCTATCCACCAGAGAACCCGTTGCATTACTTACCTCCCTTACTCTCAGTTTTTTGGGGAGCTTCGTTTTTACCCCCTATACCCATCTTGAACGGATGTGCAACGGTGTAGAGGTCTGTAGAGAGGGGGTGTATGTAGGTAAACGTTGCAAGAACTGCGTCTCCAATCTGGAGTTTTTCTGTGCCGGTTTTGAGTTTGAGCTCAACTTTCGTAACGACGCCGGGAGGAAGTACGGCGTGGATAGGTACGTGAGAGACGATGTAGGCTTTCTCTTTGCTGTTTTTACCGGGTGTGAAAACGAAAGACTCGTCAACTATTGTTAGCGGTGTACCTCCCGGGTTGAGTATTGAGTAGGTTATTGAGTGTTTCTCCTTGTTGTACTTGGCATCAAGAACAATAGGCGATGCCGGTATAGACGCTATTACCTTTGAAACTGTTGTTTGAGTAAAGAAACTGCCTATTCCCCAACCTAGAACGAGGGCGATTACCGTTGTTAAAATAAAAATAGCTGCCGGTCTTTTCATCTCCCTACCTCCTGTTGTTTAAATGGATTACCCCCTATCCCCCTTCCCTCTACTCCCTTTTCTCCTCCTCTTCCTGCTTCCTGAGGAACTCCAGAGCTTCCTCTTTTGAGACTTCAACCATCAGAGCACCAAGGTTGAGGTAGATGCGCCTCCCTTCAGGGAGACGCTCTAAGAACTCAATAACTTCCTTACTTCTCTTCTCCTTCATTCTTCTCTCCCTCCCCGGCCTCTGCGTGGCCGTGTTCTCTTATCTTCTGGGAGAGCTCCTCAACTTTTTCGTAGAGCTCTACCATTGCCCTTTCAAGGGCTTCCCTAAGTGCAAGGGCTGCAACGATTTCCTTCTCAATCTGCTTGATAGCTTCGTCAAAGGGGAGTTCTACAGCAATTCCGCTTCCGATGCTTATTACGATTTTGTCAACGTCTTCAAGCTTGGCTCCTACCTGAGCTATCCTTCCTACAGGAAGGAGAACCTCTTTTCCTGCTCCAAGGTCTTTAAGGTTCCTCAGCGTTGTAATGGTCTGCCTGTACTCGCTTACGAGG
Organism: Desulfurobacteriaceae bacterium; assembly: GCA_027013575.1. GTDB lineage: Bacteria > Aquificota > Aquificia > Desulfurobacteriales > Desulfurobacteriaceae > Balnearium. The sequence continues at coordinate 6,003 of JALWGN010000043.1, read as the reverse complement.
ATGTCAAGCTGGGCGATCTCAACCCTTAAGGCCTCAATCTGAGCGATTATGCTCCTGAGCTGCCTTGTAAGGTCTGTCATCTTCCTCTCGTCCCTCTTCACAGCCATGGTACACCTCCTTTTATATGGTTTAGATTTTTAGCTCACACCAGCCTGTTGTGCACTTTTCCCTTGGAAGGTAGATGACCCTTTTAGGTCTTATGTCTGTTTTAAGCTCCTCAAAGAGCCTGTCTCTAACCTCTTTTATCCTCCAGAAGAAGAGGAGATGGCCCTTTAATCGGACTTCCGTCCACATTCCAACCCTTAAGGGTATCTCCCACCTCTTCATCTCGTTGAGAAGTAGTTTGTAGAAGTTCTCGGCAAGTGGATGGTCTCCCAGCATCTTCATCTCCATCTTGGCCAGGGCCTCGCAGAAGGAGTGGCCTGCGGCCTTCAGTTTGTCTATGTGGGGAGACGAGATGGGGAGCTCTATCACGCCTTTAAAAACTTCAACCTTAAAGTCCTCAACGTCTTCCCACTTTTTCAGGTCAAAGACTTCAGCTCTCGTCTCGTAGAGCTCTCCGTTTTCAAGATAGAGTCTCTCGGGAACCTCAAGTCCGTTGAGAACCGGGTACTTCTCAAGGATTATCTCTTTTACCCTGTCTATGACTTCCTCTGCCTTAAGTCCTTTCTTCAAGAGGTAGGCCTTAACCCTGTTCTCAACTTCCCTGTCTTTCTTTATGTAGTAGTAGATAACCGCGCTTGTTATTGCCTCTCTTACGGCGTTTCCGGGAAGGAAGGGTTTACCCTCACCGTCCCGGGGAAAACCGTTCCTTGAGAAGATTATCGGCGACCAGGTTAAGAGCTCCATCTCCTCCCTCCTACTTAAAGGCTGCCAGTATCTTGTCTGCTTTTTCTGCTATGTCTATCTCAAAGAGTGCAATTGTTGGCAGCAGCCATGAAACTCTGAACCTTGCGTCGCCGTCTTTGTTCTCCCCGAAGTAGGCAAGGGCAACCCTTCCGAAACCTGCCTCTTTTTCAACTTTCTTTGCTTCCCTCAGGAAACGCCTTGCAACGTTTGGCAGTTTCTCAAAGGGGTAGGGCTTACCCTCCTGTCCCCTCTGTTTAACGAGCTCTGTTGCCGTTCCAACGTTTCTCAGTGCCTCTATAAGGTGGTGGAGCCTGTGTTTCTTGAAGTAGGCAAGTAGCAGCGATGCTGCAGGGAGCCTCAGAATCTCTATATTGTGGTCTCCCTCGCGGAGCTCCCCCACCAAATAGGCCCTTCCGTTTTCCATCTCAATGTGGGCGTAGAGCTTTTTGTTCTTTGGGAGCTCCTCTAAAACCTCGCTTACCTCGTACTCAACTCCCTCCTCTTCGTAAACGTCCCCCTTCTGGCGTTTTCCGTACTCCGCAACAAAGTATGTTTCCTCTCCTCCCTTTTTACCGAGTATGAGGTCTAATCCCCAGCGCTTTAAAGACTTGAACTTAAACTCTCTCTCCTTCTCCGGCTGCCCCAGTGTTTCAAAGACCAGAGTGTTAAGAGCCTGTATCTCCCTCAGCTCAAGCAGGTTCATAACTCCGCTCCTTCTGTTTTAAATATCCTTAATTTTCAATTTAAATTTGCTAATCTTGATTGTCAAGTAATTTAAAGTAGAATTTTAACTTTGTTGAGCTGGTAGAATTTCCGGCAGGAGGAAGAGATGGAAAACTGTCTTGAGTACCATAGAGCCACGGCACACACCTTTGAGAGCGTAAGGAGACCCCACTACCTTGACTGGTCAAACTACCCCAGTCCCTACAAGTTCTACCCGGGGGTAAGGAAGTTTAAGCTTCTGCCTTTCAGCGGACTGACGCAGGAGACTTTAGACACCCTCTACAGGCTGTGTGGAGAGGGAGTTACAGAGAACCTCAGCCTTCAGGAGCTCTCAAACCTTGCCTTTGCAATGAACGGGATAACGAAGGTGGAGAACTTCCACGGAGAGGAGTTCGGTTTCAGGACGACGCCTTCGGCGGGAGCTCTCTACCCTTTTGAGCTCTACCTCTTCGTTAGGGACGTTCCGGAGATTCCCGACGGCATCTACCACTACCAGCCCTACGACCACTCTCTGGAGCTCCTCTCAGAGGGGAATTACTTTGAGAGCCTCCAGACGGCTCTCTGCTCAACGGTTGACACAAACGTTGTTGCGGTTATTACGGCCATCTACTCAAGGAGCGCCTGGAAGTACAGAACCAGAGCCTACAGGTACTGCCTTTTAGATGCAGGCCACATGGCAGGGAACGGAGTTGCCTACTTAAGGAGCGTTGGACTTGACGCAACGGCTGTTTCCCTCTTTCAGGACGGCCTTCTTAACAGTCTGATTGGCGTTGACGGCAGGGAGGAGTTCGCTCTCTGCGCTCTTCTACCCCAGAGGCCGGCACTCTACTGGGGGGAGGAGTTTAAACTGCCAGAGGCGTTTCCCGCGAGCCTGCCTGTTGTGAAAAAGCCTGTTGTCTACCCCGAGATAGAGGAGGTTCACTCCCTCGGAAACCTTGAGTCCTGCGAGTTTTACAGGAGTATTCCCGCCTCTCCCGAATACTTCCCCGAAACCTCCTCTTTAGAGCTTGGGAAAACCCTCCTTAAGAGGCGTTCAAGGAGGGAGTTTACCGGGAAACCTATAACTTTTGATCAGTTCCGGTTTCTCGTTGAGTCCTCTCTCCTCTGCTTCCCGTCAGACTGGGGTTTTCCTCTAACGAACTTCTACTTACAGGTTAAGAACGTTGAAGGTCTTTCAGACGGCATCTACACGGTTGTGGAAGGCCAGCTTGCTCTCGTCTCTCCGGGAGACTACAGCCGCGAGATGGCCTACCTCTGCCTTGGTCAGGGTTTTGTGGCGTTTGCAAACGTTAACGTCGTTTTCACCTACAGCTTTGAAGACTCCGGCTGCCGCCGATACAGAGGTGCTGTTATGGAGGCGGGAGCTTTAGGAGAGAACCTCTACCTCTCTGCCGAGTCTATGGGGCTTGGAGCCTGCGGTATAGGGGCATTCTACGACTTTGACCTTCAGAGTTTTCTCAGTTTGAAGGAAGAGGAGCTCCCCCTCTACGTTGTTTCAACTGGTTCTCTTTAAGGTTGACTAAACCATTGATTTACTTTAAATTTAGGTTAGTTGAAATTTCTTTGTTTTTCTCTAACAGAGTAAACCCCAATTAAAAGGAGAGTGTCTATGCAGATTCCCGGCTTTTCTACACTTGAAGAGGTAGAAAAGGCCTTCAACGTTGCCATTCCGGAAAAGGAAAAGGAGAGGCTTCAGGAAGTTCTGGAAAAACACCCCATGTTCATTCCAGACTACTACGCCGGCCTCATAGACTGGGAAGACCCGGAAGATCCCATAAAGAAGATAATCTTTCCTAGTGTTGGAGAGCTTGACGTAGCCGGGTCTTACGACACCAGCGGAGAGAAGGAGAACACAGTTCTAACAGGTCTTCAGCACAAGTATAAGGAGACCGCTCTCCTTCTGGTTACAAACAGGTGTGCCGGTTACTGCCGCCACTGTTTCAGGAAGAGGCTTGTGGGAATTCCCACAAACGAAACACTTAAACTCTTTGACGCAGCAGTTGAGTACATAAAGGAACACCCGGAGATAACGAACGTTCTCATATCCGGTGGAGACCCGCTGGTTCTACCTACAGACGTTATAGAGTACTTCCTCTCTGAACTCTCCAAAATTCCCCACCTCAAGTTTATAAGATTTGGAAGCCGCGTTCCCGTCTTCTATCCAATGAGGATATACGGGGACAGTAAACTCCTTGAGGTCTTCTCAAAGTACTCAACTCCTGAAAGAAGGGTTTACTTAGTTACACACTTTAACCACCCGAAAGAGGTAACCGAAGAGGCTAGAAGAGCCGTTGACTCCCTCATAAGGGCAGGCGTTCCTGTAAGTAACCAGGCTGTTCTCTTAAGGGGAGTGAACGATGACCCTGAAGTCCTTGCCACTCTGATGAAGGAGATAACGTCTGCCGGAGTTATTCCTTACTACGTTTTCCAGTGTAGGCCTGTTAAGAGAGTTAAGACCCACTTCCAGGTTCCCCTTAAAGAGGCCTACGAAATTGTTGAAAAGGCAAAGCAGAAACTTGACGGCCACGCCAAACGCTTCAAGTTCATAATGTCCCACAGAACCGGAAAGATAGAGATTGTGGGAATTATCGGTAACGAGATCTACCTGAAGTACCACCAGTGTAAAGAGCCTGAAAAAGTTGGAAAGCTCTTTAAGATGCTCCTTACTCCTAACGCCGGGTGGTTAGACGACCTGAAACCTGTAAGGGAAGAGGAGGGAGCTCTGGTTTAGGAGCTCTTTTAAAATCTCCCTGAAGAACTCCCTGTCCTTTAATCCCCGGTGGGGAACTGTAAGGGCAGGGGTTTCTATTTTTACTTCTCCGTAGAGAACAATATCAACGTCAACAACTCTCGGCCCCCACCTGTAGGTGGGGTACCTTCCAACCCGTTTCTCTATCCACTTAACCAGCCTTAAAAGCTCAAACGGCGGGTGGAAAGTATCTATTAAAAGGCCGTAGTTCAGAAAGTACGGCTGGTTTTCTACGCCAAAAGGCGCCGTTTCAACTACGGAAGACCTTTTCAGAACTCTTCCGCAGAACTTTTCTATTAACTCCTCTGCGCGTTTCAGGTTTTCTTTTCTGTTTCCAATATTGCTTCCAAGGATTAGAACGGCCTTCAAATCTTCCCCTCAAGCATCTTTACAAGGAGTTGAATCGCCTTCTTTGCCGCCTTTCTCCGCCTGTTGTTCCTCTGTTTTACAGGGTCTGGGTCGTCGTCTTCAAACACGAACCGAAAGACTTCCGTCCTGTTTTTCACTGAAACGCCGATGTATGTTAAACCCACCGGTTTTTCAGGAGTTCCACCAGTAGGGCCTGCAATTCCCGTTGTTGAGATGCCGCACTCTACTCCAAGGAGCTCCCTTACCCCTAAAACCATTTCCTTGGCCGTTTCCTCGCTTACGGCTCCAAACTTTAAAAGGGTTTCCGCTTTAACTCCTAAAACCTTCATCTTCACGCTGTTGTCGTAGGCCACAACGCCGCCCATGAAGTACTCGGAGCTCCCCGGAACGTTCACAATCCTCGCCGCAACCATTCCTCCTGTGCAGCTCTCCGCAGTTGCCAGCTTTAAACCCTTCTTCAGCATTAGCTCTTTCAGCTGAAACTCAACCCTCATCTTTCCCTCCTAAAACAATTATAATCACACTAAAACGAGAGCCGGAGGTTCTTAATGTTCTCACTTCCAGACCACATAAAGAAGGTTCACGTTTACGAGCCGGGAAAGCCGGAAGACGAGCTGAAAAGGGAGTTGGGACTGAAAGAGATTGTTAAACTCGCCTCAAACGAGAACCCTTTAGGTCCCTGTCCCTCTGCCGTTAGGGCGATAATTGAGGACTTAAAGAACCTGAACCGCTACCCCGACGGAAACTCCTACTACCTGAAGAAAAAACTCTCAGAGCGCCTTGGAGTAAAACCTGAAAACATCTTTGTAGGCCTTGGCTCAAACGAGGCTTTAGACATAATCGCAAGGGCTTACCTGAGACCCGGGTTGAACGCCGTTTACAGTGAGAAGTCCTTTGCCGTTTACCCGATAGTCGTTCAGCTCTCTGGAGCAGAGCACAGAGTAGTTAAGGCAAAAGACAGCTACTACATGGACTTAAAAGCTCACCTTGACGCAATAGATGAGAACACTGCAGTTGTTTTCCTTGCAAACCCCAACAACCCTACAGGAACAGCATTTACGAGGTCTGAGTTTGAGGCGTTCCTGAAAGACTTCCCCGACGACGTTCTCCTCGTTTTAGACGAGGCCTACTACGAGTACGCCGTTGGAGCCGGCTTTGACATAGAGAACGGCGTTGAGTACATCTACGAGAAAAACATCGTCGTTACCAGAACCTTCTCAAAGATCTACGGCCTTGCAGGGCTCCGTTTGGGTTACGCCGTTGCCAGGGAAGAGATAATTGCCGACATGAACAGAATCCGCCAGCCCTTCAAC
>JALWGN010000042.1 GCA_027013575.1 Desulfurobacteriaceae bacterium | reverse complement strand
GCCGTACTGAATCCTGTTGATAGTCTTCTGTCTGTGGATTACCCGCAGGCCTACGGCGAAAGGTTTGGCAGAGAGCTCCACCCCAGCCCTCTTTAACATTTCAAAGGTATCCCTTGCGCTGTTTCCGGGAGCTAAAAAGTAGAAGTCAAACTCCTCTGAGTACTCTCTGTTCTCCTTCAGGTCTTTAAATTTTGCCGAAACTATACGCTTCCCCTCTTTAAAGAGCTCTGTAAGTAGCGTTGAGAACCTGAACTCAACCCCCAGTCTCTTTAACCTCTCCCTGAAGTTAGCAATAACTACCCTCAGTTTGTCCGTTCCAACGTGGGGTTTGCTTTTGTACATGATTTCGCTGGGAGCTCCACACTCAACGAGGGTTTTAAACACAAAGTACTTCTTCCTGTCTTTAACTCTCGTTGTCAGCTTTCCGTCTGAGAAGGTTCCTGCTCCGCCTTCACCGAACTGAACATTTGAGTTCTCGTTTAACTTCCTCTCCTTCCAGAACCTCGTAACGTCTTTAACCCTCTCCTCAACCGGTTTCCCCCTCTCAACTACAACAACCTCAAGGCCTGCCTGAGCCAGAATGAAGGCTGAGAAGAGGCCGGCAGGCCCCGTTCCAACAACCAGCACCCTCTTTTTCTTGCCTACTTTCTGAACCTGAATCTCCGGAACAGGTCTGTGTTCCCTTGCTACCCCTTTCTTAATGAGCTCTTCTGCCCTTTCTTCCGGTAAGTCTGTCAGGATTTTGTAGACAAATACCGGCTTCTTCCTTGCGTCTATAGATTCCTTCAGAATTTCGTACTTCTCAACCCCTAACTTCTTTAACTCCTCTTCAAGTGTTGACTCAAGGGGAACCCTGACCTCTATCTCAACTCTCATCGGGGAGCTCCATCTTCATTTTTTTTAGAAACTGGTAAAACTCTTCTGGAAATTTCGGCTTTCCCTTTTCGTGGTCAAGCCTCTCTTCCTGAGGAAGTTCCTCAATCTCTATGTAAACCACTTCCGGGAATCCCTTAATACCTATTCTCTTTTCTACCCTCTCCTTTCTGTAGATGAGGGAGTCTCTCTTCAGAACTCCCCCTTTCTCTAAGATATCTCCTACGAACTTTTCGGCGTTGTCTATGTCCCTCTGTTTAACCCTTCCCGAGAAGAAAAAGGTAACTGAAACCTTAACGGGGTTCTCTATGGGGAAGTTTGAGAGGCCGTACGAGAGCTTCTGAACGTGTAGCTGGTAGAGTGCCTCTTTCTGAGACTTCAGAACAGCCGGGTTGTTAACTATAAACGGCTTAATCTCTCCGTTTACCCGCCTGTGGGATATCTTCTTATAGTTGGCCTTACTGGGAATTTTTCCTACAAAAAAGAACTTGAACTTCACCTTAAACTCCTGCTAAACTTTAACCTGGTAAAGGAAGGATATGGATTACAGAGAGCCACTAAAGAAGTTTATAACAATTCTAACCGTTCTGCTTCTTCTCGTTCTTTTCTCAACGGCAGGTATTCACTTTATAGAGGGCTGGTCCTGGATAGACAGCCTCTGGCATACAATAATAACAATATCTACTGTTGGTTATGGCCTTGTTCATCCCCTTTCTCCACTGGGTATGCTCTTTACAATGCTTGTTATTGTCATCGCTTTTGCGATATTTGCCTACGGAGCTTCTACCGTTGCTTCTATGATCTTTGAGGGGGAGCTCCAGAAAATCCTGATAGTTAAGAGGATGGAGAGGATGGTTTCAAAGTTAAAAGACCACACTATCGTGTGCGGTTTAGGTAGAACCGGCCAGGCCGCAATAAAGGAGCTCTACAAAGAGAAGGTTCCCTTTGTCGTTATTGAGAAGGACGAGGCTAAAATTGAAGAGGCGAAGGAGCACTACCCCAACCTTATCTACATCCACGGAGACGCCACCCAGGACGAGACCCTCTTAAAGGCAGGAGTAAAGTCTGCTTCAAACCTGATAGTCGCAACGGCAGACGACGCCGACAACCTCTTCATTACGCTATCTGCCAAGAACCTCAATCCCCGCCTCAGGATAGTAACGAGAGCCAACAGGGAGGAAAACGTAATAAAACTGAAGAGAGCAGGAGCTACAGAGGTTATCCTCCCCAACGTAATAGGTGGGTTAAGAATGGCCTCTCTCGCAATCCGTCCTAGCGTTGTCAGCTTCCTTGACATCGTTACCCACCACGGAGAGATAGACCTGAGGCTTGAAGAGGTTAAAGTTCCAAAAGGCTCCCCCTTCCACGGAAAACTCTTAAAAGACCTTGACATTCCAAAGAAAACAGGAGTTATAGTTATTGGAATAAGACGGGAAGACGGCTCCTTTATCCTTAACCCGACTTCTTCAACGATGGTTCTTGAAGGGGATTCTCTGATTATTATAGGAACGAAAGAGCAGGCTGAAAGACTTAAAAGACTGGTAGCTGGTGAGGAGGATTAAGTGGTGCGGGAGGCGGGATTTGAACCCGCACGCCCGTAAGGGCACCGCCCCCTCAAGACGGCGCGTCTGCCGATTCCGCCACTCCCGCTAACTGACGGTGGAAAATATAGGCAAGTAAAAAGAGTGTGTCAAGGGTTTTAGGAGTTTTTCAGAGGAGCTCCACAGTAAACTCAAACCGCTTCTCTGATTCTCCTCTTATCCTTCAGTTTCTAATTTTCACACTCAACGAATAGATCAATATCAGATCTCTTTGTATGATTTCCCTTATCCCTTGAGCCAAACAGGATAATTTCTCTCAGGAGTACAGAAATTGAGAAGTGTTTCAACAATTTCCTTCTCTTTCGGGAGAAGCTTACCTTCTGAGTTTTGGGAGGAGCTCCCTCTCTCCATACTCAATAACCCTGGTTCCTATCTCTATCAGTTTTTCTGAGAACTCTTTGACTTCATCAAGCTTTGAAATAAGCCTTTCTCCTACATATTTATGAGCCAGTTCATTTCTTAAATCTTTCATGGCTATTAGCGTCTCGTAACTATCAACAAAACCTCTCTTTTCCGCCCTGATTACAATGTCAAGTTTTGTTCCCACGTCCTCTAACTCAAGTATATCTATTCCCCTTAAAATCCGATTAATTAACATATCAACGGCTCTTGAAAACCTGGAGAAAAGAACTTCTATTTTCTCTAAATCTTCTTCGTTTAAATTCTGGAAGTTTTTGATATTTATATCCCTGACTTTTTCCTGTACCTTTCCAAGCCAATAAAGGCTCTTTTTAAAATCGTTGAGATTTTTAACAAAAACTTCCACCTGTTTCCTTTTCAAATCTTAACTCCTTCTGCAATGGCTAATTGAAAAAACGGATTCTCTTTTATCTCTTTTCTTTTTGCAACCAGCAGATCAATCTTTCTGTCTCCTAACTGTTTAATCAGTTCCACTCTTATTTTTCTCCTTTCTTTCCACCCTATAACGTCCGATACAACGAGTATATCAATATCGCCGCCCTTCCTGTCGGGCTTTACCCTTGAGCCGAAAATGTAAATCTCAGCCTGCGAATCAAAGCTCCTGACAGAACTCTTAATAACTATTATTTCACATTCCTTCAGTCTGACTTCTATCTTTCCCTGTTCCATCTCTTTCCACAAAATAAAAAAAGGGGGCCGAAGCCCCCTTTATCGTTTGTCAGTTTAACTGACCTTAGAACCTGAGGTCAGCCTGAGCCCAAACGTGGTGCTCAGCCTTGTCATCTCCAATGTAGCCCTTGAATGCATCATCTGGGCTGAAGTAGTCGTAACCTACAGAGAGGCAGAGGTTCTTGCTGTACCTGTACTTAGCCTCAAGGTCTGCTTCCCATCCGATGTCACTTCCGTAGTTCTTGTTTGTAGTGATGTCAACAACGTCTTCAGCGGACTTGAAGTAGTGAAGGTCAAGTCCAAGGGCCACTTTTTCAAGTGGCTTAGCGTGGAGTTTAAGGTAAAGATCCTTTACTCCTGCTATGTTGTAAGAGTCACCGTTAGGACCAGTTATAGACTGAGTGGCTACGTGGACAAGACCACCTCCGTTGAACTGGTAGAACGGTGTGTTAACCCAAACTGTGTCAGCATGTCCGAGCCACTTGTGGGCTGTTGGAAGAACAGACCAAAATGCATCAAGGTCGTTGTCATTAGGATTATCGTCACCAGAGTAGTAGTCGTATCCGATGAATACGCTTGGCTCCCAGGCAACCTGGTCAAAGTCAGCACCAGCACCTATGCTGAACATGTATCCACCAAAGTCTGCACCACCGAAGCTTCCGTTCTGGTAAGCTGCTTCAATGTTAACCTTAACCTTGGCCATGTCTGTTTCAAAGGCAGGAGTTACACGACCGTAGAGAGTGTTAACGTTTGCGTCAGCTCCGAGTGCGTTGGATGTTGGGTTAACGTAGATATCAGTTAACTCGTAAGTTCCGCCGATTCCAAACGGCTTAAACTTACCCTGCCATGTAGCAACGTAGAGGTCAATGTCTGGTTCATCTTCTACTTGGGGTCTAAACCAAGCATCTTGGCTTCCAGCGTCTTGAAGTTTTCCGTAGAAGAATCCAGCAAGTCCGTAGTCCCCTGCTACGTATCCTACTAAGATACCGTCAAGAGACCTTCCAGCCTGAGACCAGCCTACGGCACCTACGAGTCTCTGGTTGCCAAGGTTAACTTCCTGGCGACCGAGCTTAACGATGAGGTTGTTGATACCGAATGGGTTGGAGAGGAGCATGTAAGCTTCATGCATTGTGAAGCTTGTTGTCTCTCCAAGTCCAAGACCTTGTCCATCTTCACCCCAGTATCCTACAGCCTGAGGAGTGAATACAGCTGTTACGCCGTCAGCAAGCTCAGCTTTGATGTTAAGCCTTGCCCTGTATGTAGCGCCAAGCTCAGCGCCTTTTCCAGTTCCTACTTCCTGACCCCACCACTCAAGTCTTTCTCTTAACTGTCCACCGATAGTAACTTTTGTGCTGCCCATATCCATGTCAGCAGCTTTCACTGTAGCAGCAGGAGCAATTAACGCTGCCGCAAGACCCATCAGGGTCACTGCTTTCAGTGCTTTCCTCATCTGGGACCTCCCCATAAAAGTTTTCTAAATTGGTTGTTACAACATCTTCAGCAGAAAATTTATCATCAGCTGACCGGGAGTGTCAAGCTTCTCCTTTGGAGCATAAGCCTTTTTATTGCAAAGTTGCAAACAGATTTGCATACATAATTCTGAATTTCTAATTGTATCTACTTACTCTTGAAATTCCTACTGTGCTTGTCTATATTTTCCACTGCAATAGTTGCCCACGTGGCTCAGGAGGTTAGAGCGCACCCTTGGTAAGGGTGAGGTCGGCGGTTCAACTCCGCCCGTGGGCACCACTTACCTTCTCTCCCCTTGAATTTTTCCCCTCCTATGCTAAATTTCCTGCCTGAAGTTTTCCTAGAGTATAAATCCCTTAGTTGAATAAAGCCTTTCTGGAGGAAATAACCATGGCGAAGCAGAAGTTTGAAAGGACGAAACCCCACAAGAATGTGGGAACGATCGGCCACGTAGACCACGGAAAAACGACCCTCACAGCAGCAATCACCCACTGCCTTGCCCTTCAGGGAAAGGCCCAGGAAGTATCCTACGACCAGATAGACAAAGCCCCTGAAGAGAGGGAAAGGGGAATTACAATCGCAACAGCTCACGTAGAGTACGAATCTGACAAGTACCACTACGCCCACGTAGACTGCCCCGGTCACGCAGACTACATCAAGAACATGATCACCGGTGCAGCTCAAATGGACGGAGCAATCCTCGTAGTTTCCGCAGCAGACGGTCCGATGCCCCAGACGAGGGAGCACGTCCTCCTTGCAAGACAGGTTAACGTTCCAGCGATAGTAGTATTCCTCAACAAAGTAGACATGGTAGACGACGAAGAACTTCTTGAGCTTGTGGAGCTTGAGGTAAGGGAGCTTCTTTCTGAGTACGGCTACCCTGGAGACGAAGTACCAGTAATCAGAGGCTCAGCTCTTAAAGCCCTTGAGTGCACCTCCCCCGACTGTGAGTGGTGCCAACCAATTTATGAGCTCGTAAAAGCCCTTGACGAGTACATCCCTGAGCCTGTAAGGGAAGTAGACAAGCCGTTCCTCATGCCGATAGAGGACGTCTTCTCCATCTCTGGACGTGGAACAGTAGTAACAGGAAGGGTAGAAAGGGGTAAGCTCACAGTAGGAGAAGAGGTAGAGATAGTAGGACTGAGGGAAGAGCCTATAAAGACAGTAGCGACAGGAATAGAGATGTTCAGGAAAGTACTTGACGAGGCACTTCCTGGAGACAACATCGGAGTGCTCCTGCGTGGAGTAGGAAAGGACGAAGTAGAGAGGGGAATGGTAGTAGCCAAGCCTGGCTCTATTAAGCCCCACAAGAAGTTCAAGGCAGAGGTTTACATTCTCTCCAAGGAAGAGGGAGGAAGGCACACTCCGTTCTTCAACGGCTACCAGCCTCAGTTCTACTTCAGGACAACAGACGTAACAGGGAAGGTAAAGCTTCCCGAAGGCGTAGAGATGGTAATGCCTGGAGATAACGTAACGTTTGAGGTAGAGCTTTTAAAGCCAGTAGCTATAGAGGAAGGACTCAGGTTTGCCATTCGTGAAGGTGGAAGGACAGTAGGTGCTGGCGTTGTTACTGAAATTCTTGACTAATTTCCGGGGGGAGCTCCCCCCTTTTAAATTCCCCTGTTAAGGAGTTGTAAGATGGCGAAGAAGGGACCCCGTGAGATAATACAGCTTGCCTGTACAGAGTGTAAGCGCAGGAACTACTCAACAACAAAGAACAAAAGAAACACTCCCGATAGACTTGAGCTTAGAAAGTACTGCCCCTGGTGTAACAAACACACCTTGCACAGAGAAGTAAAGTAGGTTATATTTTTTGGTGCAGGTAGGCCAGTAGCCCAATTGGTAGGGCTCCGGACTCCAAATCCGGCGGTTGGGGGTTCGAGTCCCTCCTGGCCTGCCATTTTATTATTTTCTTTTTTGTTTTAAAATCCCACCTTAAAAAATCAAATATCTTGAGGTTTTAATGTCTCCTATTCAGTTTTTAAAAGAAGTCAAAGATGAATTAAACAGGGTAACTTGGCCGTCAAAAGAGGAAGTTATTGAAGCCACTTTTGGGGTAATCGTCTTCTGTGCTTTTATTGCTGTTTACTTCTGGATTCTTGATACGGTATTTGCCAAGGCCCTTGAGCTGATAATTGCTAGATAAGGAGAGAGAAATGGCAGATAAGAAGTGGTACTCCCTTCACGTTCAGTCTGGATTTGAACACAGAGTTAAAGCCAATATCTTGAAGGCTCTAAGAGAGGCGGGAAAGGAAGATAAGGTAGAAGAAATTTTTATCCCCGCCGTTGAGAAGGTTGTTTTCAAGGCGATGGGAAAGGAGAAAGGGGAGCTCCCCCTTCACGGTGAAGAACCCCGAATCTTTGAAGTTGAAGGAGAAGAGGGAAAGAAGGTCGTTTTCAGAGTTGAAAACGGTAAAGTCTTCGTTGAGTCCTGCGAGTGTGAGAAGAAAAAGTGCGTTCCCGATAAGCCGATAGAGAAGATAGGTCAGAAGATAAGGTGCCCTGAGAATAAGGTTGAGGCCAAGATAGAGCTCCGGGACAGGCTCTACCCGGGTTACATCTTCATAAAGGCCGATTTAGACAAAGACCTTCAGAGCTTAATAAGAAGAGTTCCGAGAGTTTTAGGTTTTGTCAGTGCAGGTGGAAAGCCTGTAGTTGTTAGCGAGTCTGAAATCGTTGCCATGAAAGAGAGACTCAAGAGGGGAGTTCCAAAGGTCAGGAAGCTCAAGTTTGACATCGGAGATAAGGTCAAGATAAACGAAGGACCGTTCATCGGGTTTGAAGGAACGATCTCAGAGATTGACCCCGAGCACGAAAAGCTTATAGTTTTGGTGAACATTTTTGACAGGCAGACTCCGGTTGAACTGGAGTTTGACCAGGTAGAGAAAATAAGCTGATAGGCGGAGGATACAATGGCTAAGAAAGTAGTAGCTGAGGTTAAGCTTCAGCTGCCGGCCGGAGAGGCAAGCCCTGCACCACCTGTAGGTCCGGCACTCGGTCAGCACGGCGTAAACATTATGGAGTTTGTTAAGGCCTTCAACGCTGCAACTGCAGACAAGAAAGGCCTCATCATTCCTGTAATTATCACCATCTACGCAGACAGGTCTTTTGACTTCGTCCTTAAAACTCCTCCTGCTTCCGTTCTTATCAAGAAGGCCGCAGGTATCGAAAAAGGTGCTCACCAGCCCAAGAAGGAGTGGGTAGGGCAGATTACAAAAGAGCAGCTCAGACAGATTGCTGAGCAGAAGATGCCCGACCTGAACTGCTACGACATTGAAGCTGCAATGAGGATCATTGCAGGAACGGCTGAGAATATGGGAGTAAAGGTAGTAGATTAACGGAAACACTACCACCGGTTAAGGTGGGAGGCACAAAAGCCGAAGGAGGTAGAGATGCCAAAGCACGGAAAGAAGTACATGAACGCCCTTGCCCTTGTTGACAGGAGCAAGCAGTATCCCCTCAAAGAGGCCATCTCTCTAGTTAAGAAGATGGCAGACGTGACAAAGAGGAACTTTGACCAGACGGTTGAGATGGCCGTTCGCCTGGGAGTTGACCCCAAGTACCAGGACCAGATGGTCAGAGGAAGCGTTGTTCTTCCCCACGGACTTGGAAAAGAGAGAGTTGTCGCTGTAATTGCTCAGGGTGAAAAGCTCAACGAGGCCAAAGAGGCAGGAGCCGACTACGTAGGCGGAGACGACCTCATCCAGAAGATCCAGCAGGGATGGCTTGACTTTGACGTTCTCATCGCTACTCCCGACATGATGGGTAAGGTTGGTAGGCTCGGTAGAATTCTGGGTCCTAGAGGCCTCATGCCGAACCCGAAAACAGGAACGGTAACCTTTGACGTTGCAAAGGCCGTTAAAGAGGCAAAGAGCGGTAAAGTGGACTTTAAAGTTGAGAAAGCCGGTATCGTTCATGCTCCTATAGGAAAGGTCTCCTTTGACGAGGAGAAGCTCTACGAGAACGCCGTTGCTCTTATGAAGGCCATACTTGCTGCTAAGCCTTCCGGAGCTAAGGGGCAGTACGTTAAGAGCGTTACTGTTGCCGCTACTATGGACCCTGGTGTTAAGGTTGACGTCTTTGATGCAATTAACGCAGCTCAAACTGCAGAGTAGGTGTTGACAAGAGAGAATTTCTGAATAGAATTACCGCTGCCAGCGGAAAGACCGGTTGAAGAGGGTAGGTGCATAGCTTAAATGCCTGAAAAGGCAGCCTACTGAGACCGGCGAGGAAGTTTTACCCCGCCACACTATGCCCTCCCTCTTCACCCCGCCAAACACAAGCAGGAGGTAACTCCGTTGAAGACGAGAAAAGCAAAAGAACAGATAGCGCAGGAGCTGAAAGAGAAGTTTGAGAAAGCCCCTTTAGTTATTCTTACGAACTTTCAGGGAATGACAGTTGCTGAATCCAACGCTTTAAGGCGTAAGCTCAGAGAGGCGGGAGCTGAGTATAAGGTTGTAAAAAATACCCTTATGCGTTACGCCTACCCTGGAACTCCTGTAGAGCAGATTAAAGATGCCTTTGTTGGACCTACAGGGATAGTTTTTGCCTTTGAAGACATCGTCGCTGCTGCCAAGGCTCTAAAGGAGTTTATGGAAGGTGAGGATTCCAAGCTCAAGTTTAAGGCTGCCGTTGTAGAGGGTAAAGTAGCCGACTACAACATGATTAAGCAGCTGGCGGAGCTCCCCAGCAGAGAGGAACTCCTCGGACAGCTTGCCTTTACCCTCAAGTACCCTGTCAACGCTGTTGCCTGGTCTCTTGAGAACCTCTTTACAAAGCTTGTTACAGTTCTTGAGAACGTTAAGGCTGAAAAAGAAGGAGCTGCTTAAAAAACAAAATTTACTGGAATACTTACAAGGAGGAGCAAAATGGCTGAAATCACAAAGGAGCAGATCATTGAAGCTATCAAGAACATGACAGTTCTTGAGCTTGTAGACCTCATCTACGCTATTAAGGAAGAGTTTGGCGTATCTGACATGCCTGTTGTTGCTGCTGCAGGTCCTGTTGCTGCCGGCGGAGCTGCTGGAGCGGCTGCTGAGGAGAAGACTGAGTTTGACGTTATCCTCAAGTCTCCAGGTGCCAAGAAAATCAACGTTATCAAGGTTGTAAGGGAGATTACAGGTCTCGGACTTAAAGAGGCCAAGGCTCTCGTTGACAACGCTCCAAGCCCCGTTAAGGAAGGTGTTTCTAAAGAGGAAGCTGAGGAGATCAAGAAGAAGCTTGAGGAAGCTGGAGCTGAAGTAGAGATCAAGTAACCTGTTGAAACAGACTTCGGTTAGGACTATAATTTATCAGCTGGGAGACTGCCTACAGGGGTAGTCTCCCTTCTGTCATTTAAACCCAAAACTCTTGAGGAAGAGGAGACTATGGGAAAAGTCCAGAAAGCAACCCCCTCTGTAAAGAAAGAAAAAATAACAAAGCTTCCAAGGAAAAGCTTTGCAAAAAGGGAAGAAAAGTATCCCGTTCCGGATCTTCTTCAGTTTCCTTTTGAATCTTACGAAAGGTTTCTGCAGCTCAACAAAGCTCCTCACGAAAGGGAGAACGTGGGTCTTGAGTCTGCGTTCAGGCAGGCATTTCCCATCGTTGATGAGTCTACAGGCGTTGAGATTCACTACAAAGGTTACGAGATTGGTGACTGGTACTGTAAGTGTGGAAAGTTTCAGGGGCTTGGTGGAAAGGGAGTTGTCTGTCCCAAGTGTGGAATGGAAGTAGTTTTCCGTCCCAAGTACACTCCAGACGAGTGTAAAGAGAGGGGAATAGACTACAGCGCTCCTTTAAGGGTTCTCTTTGAGCTCCACGTATGGCAGAAAGACCCGAAAACTGGAGAGAAGATAGCTCCGATTATTAAAGAGAACAAGATGTACTTCGGGGAAATTCCCCTTATGACCGATAGGGCAACCTTTATCATAAACGGAACTGAAAAAGTTGTTGTAAGCCAGCTTCACCGTTCCCCCGGTCTCTTCTTTAAGAACGAGGTCTCTAAAACCACTCAGGTTGCCCGTATTATTGACATAGCCAGCATAATCCCTGCAATGGGTTCCTGGCTTGAGTTTGAAATTCCCTACAACGACATTCTCTACGCCAAGATAGACAGGAAGAGAAGGTTTATCGGAACTTACCTTTTAAGGGCTTTTGGCCTTAGAACAGATGAGGAGATTATCAACGTATTCTACGGAGACGTTGTAGAGACTCTAAAGGTTGAAAACGGCGAGATAGTTGACGCTGAAACGGGAGAGGTTAAGAGCGAGGAGGAGCTCAACGACTACTACCTTGTTACAGACGTTGTTGATCCCGAAACAGGAGAGGTTGTTCAGGAGGCGTACGAGGAGCTCTCTACAAGCTCCAGGAAGCTTCCCGAGGGTGCAGAGTTTAAGGCCATTAACAAGAAGAAGACCCCTTACGGTGCAGTAATCGTTAATACACTGAGAAAGGAAAAGAGGGACAGAGTTCGCGAGAAGATAGAGGATCCTCTCATTGCCGCTTACGTTGAGATATTCAGGAAGGTTCGTCCCGGAGATACTGCAACTGTTGAAGGAGCAAGGAAGCTCTTTGAATCTATGTTCTTCAGCACGAAGAACTACGACCTTTCAAGGGTTGGTAGAGCTAAGGTTAACGAGAAGATCTACCCAAAGGAGAAACTTGAGAGGCTTACAAAAGATGACCTCAAGAACATTGAGTGGCTTCCTCCTTTAAGGGTTAAAGAGGACATCGTTAACGAGGAAGGAGACATCGTTGTTCCTAAGGGAACCCTTATAACTCCTGAGGTTGCCCTTAAGCTTGCCGCTGCCAAGGTTGAAGAGATTCCCGTTGAGCCAGACTACGACGATGCAGGAAGATTACTCCATAAGGCAGACATCGTTGGCGCTGTTAAAGCCCTTATGGAGGTTCACGCGGAGCTCCGCCCCTACGACGACATAGACCACCTTGGAAACAGAAGAGTTCGTGGGGTTGGAGAGCTTGCTGAAATTGCCTTTAAGTCTGGTCTCTTCAAGCTTGAGAAGGCCGTTAAGGAGAAGTTAGCAGTTGCCGACATAGACTCCGTAATGCCTCAGGACTTGATCAACCCGAGAACAGCCCTCAACCCGCTAAGGGAGTTCTTCACCCTTACTTCACTCTGCCAGTTTATGGACCAGACAAACCCACTTGCCGAAACGACCCACAAGAGAAGGCTCTCTGCACTTGGTCCCGGCGGTTTAACGAGGGAGAGAGCCGGTTTTGAAGTTCGTGACGTTCACCCGTCCCACTACGGCCGAATCTGTCCTATTGAAACACCAGAAGGTCAGAACATCGGTCTTATCAACTCTCTTACAACCTACGGTCGCATCAACTGGTTAGGTTTTCTTGAGACTCCTTACAGGAAGGTTGTAAACGGTAGAGTAACAGACGAAATCGTTTACATGACCGCTGAGGAAGAGGAGAACTACGTAATTGCCCAGGCAAACGCTCCAGTAGACGAGAACGGCTACATAACTGCCGATACGGTAATGGCACGCCACAAGGCGGAGTTTAAACTCGTTAAGAGAGAAGAAGTCCAGTTTATGGACGTCTCTCCGAAACAGGTCTTCTCAGTTTCTGCTTCTCTCATCCCGTTCCTTGAGC
>JALWGN010000041.1 GCA_027013575.1 Desulfurobacteriaceae bacterium | reverse complement strand
GTTCTCTTTATCAATATTCCTAAGGAGCAGTCTCTCCATCTTAACCCTTCCAGCCGTATTTCTTCAGGATTTCAGGGAGCTCCTCCACCTTAACGTTTGTGTAGCGGTCTTCGTTTACGGTTATGGCGGGAGCTCCGTCACACAGCCCCATACACTCGTACTCCTCAACGGTAAAGAGGCCGTCGGAAGTCGTCCCTCCGGGCTTTACATTAAGGAGCCTGCAGAGCTCAGAGAGGAGCTCCTCTCCACCTCTCAGCATACAGGAGAGGTTTGTACAGACCCTTATCACAAACTTCCCCTTCTCTTCTGTGTGGAACATTGCGTAGAACCTTGCAACCTCCTCAACCTCAACGAGGGGAACCGAGAGTTCCTGGGAAACAACCCTCATAACTTCGTGGGTTATGGCCGGGAAGTTCTTCTCGGCTATCCAGAGGGCAGGAAGCAGGTAAGACTTCAGCTCCGGGTACCTTCCGCTCTCCTTTAACTTCCTCAGTTCCTCTCTGAACTCTGAAAGGGTCATCTGTCAACCTCTCCCATAAGGGGGTCTAAACTCCCGATTATCGCAATCACGTCGGCAACGTAGTGGTCTTTGAGGAGCTCCGGCAGAATCGCAATGTTTATGAGAGACGGCGGCCTTATCCTGAGCCTGTAGGGTCTGTTGGAGCCGTCGCTGACTATGTAGTAGCCGAGCTCTCCCCTTGGCCCTTCAACGGCTGCGTAGACCTCGCCGGGAGGCGGAGTTAAGCCGTGGATAACCAGTTCAAAGTGCTGGATAAGGCCAACCATCGTGTTGTAGACCTCCTCTTTAGGAGGCAGAATAACCGTCGTATCCTCTATCTGAACGGGGCCTTCTGGCATCTTCTCAAGGCACTGCCTGATTATCCTTACAGACTCTCTCATCTCGTCCATTCTCACCCGGTAACGGGCGTAAACGTCTCCCTCCGTACAGACGGGAACGTTAAAGTCAAGCCGGTCGTAAACGCAGTAGGGGTAGTACTTCCTGACGTCGTAGTCGCAGCCTGCAGCCCTTAAAGTGGGTCCCGTAATTCCCCAGTTTATTGCCGTCTCCTTATCTATAACTCCAACCCCTTTCGTCCTTGAGAGCCATATCCTGTTCTCCGTTAAAAGCCCCTCGTACTCGTCAAGCTTTTCAGGGAAAATCTCAAGGAACTCCTCAAGTTCCTCTATGAACCTTGAAGTTGTATCGTAAGCAACTCCTCCAATTCTCATGTAACCTGTGTGGAGCCTGCCTCCCGCAATCTCCTCAAAGAGGTCCAAAACCTTCTCCCTCTCCCTGAAGGCGTAGAGGAAGACGCTCATAGCTCCAAGCTCTAAGGCGTGAGTTCCTAACCAGATAAGGTGGGAGGAGATACGGGTAAGCTCGGCCATTATGACCCTGAGGAACTGGGCTCTCTCAGGGATCTTATCCTCTATCCCAAGTAGCTTCTCAACTGCCAGAACGAAACCCAGCTCGTTCGTGTTGGCAGAGACGTAGTCAACCCTGTCAAAGACGGGAAGTATCTGCATGTACTTCCTGGTCTCTGCTAACTTCTCAACGCCCCTGTGAACGTAGCCGATTACGGCGTCGGAACCGACGATCTTTTCACCTTTAAGCTCTAAAATCAGCCTCAGAACTCCGTGGGTTGATGGGTGCTGAGGTCCCATGTTGAGAATAAGATCCGCCTTCTCTCTCTCCATCAACTACTCCCAGTCCCAGACTTCACAGGGCTCTTCGTAACCCTCAAGGGGAAAGTCCTTCCTTAAAGGGTGATAGGGATACCTCTGGGGAAGGAGGAGTTTTCGGAGCTCCCTCCCCGTAAATCTCACGCCCAACATCTCGTAGACCTCTCTTTCCGTCCAGTCTGCCGTTTTCCACAGGTCTAAAACCGTTGGAACTTCGTTGTTTTCAGCCCAGCACTTCACTCTAAGGTTGTGCTTCAGCGGAATAGACCTCAGGTGGTAGACAACCTGAAACCGAGGGTTGTGTTCCGGGAAGTCAACAGCTGTAACGTCAACTAACATGTCCATCTGGAAACGGTTGTCGTGTTTCAGAAAAGCCATAAACTCCTTCAGCGCAGACTTTTTGACAACTACGGATACTTCGCCCCTAAAGGTTCCAATTTCCTCTATCTTATCCTTAAAGTGCTCTTTCAGAACGTTTATCAGGTTCTCATCAATGTACTTCATCACTCTTCACCCACTATTATGGGTCTATCCCTCTTTATCTTCTCCTGAAGCATTATAAGGGCTTCGTAAAAGGCTTCAGGCTTTGGAGCACAGCCGGGAACGTAAACGTCTACCGGAACTATACAGTCAAGCCCTCGGAGCGTTGAGTAGGTTTGAAAGATGTTCCCGCTTATCGCACAACTCCCTATAGCTATAGCCCACTTCGGATCCGGCATCTGATCCCAGAGCCTTTTTATAACGGGAGCCATCTTTCTGCTTATCGTTCCGCACATTATCAGGAGGTCACACTGCCTCGGAGTGTTCCTGAAGATAACGCCAAACCGGTCAAAGTCGTAACGGGAAGCAGCTGCAGCCATCATCTCTATTCCGCAGCAGGCTGTAGCAAAAGCCAGAGGCCAGAGAGCCCCCTTCCTTCCCCAGTTTATCAGGTCCTGAAGTTTCGTAAGAAAAACGCCGTTCTTTACTCCCATTTGAGAGCTCCCTTAAAGATTGCGTAGACAAAACCAACAAGTAGAATTCCCACAAAGAGAAAAGCCTCTACAATTCCGAGAACTCCAAGCTCCCTGAAGGCAACCGCCCAGGGGAACAGGAAAACCGTTTCAAGGTCAAAGAGAAGGAAGACTAAGGCAACAATGTAGAAGAAGGCAAAGTAGTGACCTGTCAGGGGTTTAATCTTTGGAATACCACACTCGTAGGGCTCGTACTTATCGGGGTTACTTCTGTCAATTCTCAAAAACCTGTTCGTTATAAGGTTGACGTTTGGAACCAAGAGCGCCACGGCAAGGGCTACAAGGAAGAAGAGAAAGAGAACGATGTAGAGCTCCAATCGGCCACTCCTTAGTACGAAATTCTTAATATTCGCAAAACGGCATAGCTATTGTAACAAATTTTTAACACTTATAGAGTTCCGGGTCGTTAATCTCCATGTACTGGCATCTACCCATTTTGTAGAGGTCGTTCCCGTAAACGTCGTTAACGACAAAAGCGGGAAAGTCCTCAACAACGAGCCTTCTTACTGCTTCGGGGCCTAAATCTTCGTAGGCTATTACCTCTGCCTCCTTGACGCACCTGGCAAGGTAGGCTGCAGCTCCACCTACAGCACCGAAGTAAACACCCCTGTACTTAACTATTGCGTCAATAACCTCTTTGCTTCGCGTTCCCTTTCCTATCATTCCCTTAAGTCCGGCCTCTAAGAGCTTTGGAGCGTAAGGATCCATTCTGTAACTGGTAGTGGGACCGACAGAGCCTATAGGCCTTCCCGGCTTTGCCGGAGCAGGGCCTGCGTAGTAGATAATCTGGCCTTTAAGGTCAAAGGGGAGCTCCTCTCCTTTCTCTAAAGCCTCAACCATCCTCTTGTGGGCAGCATCCCTTGCAGTGTAGATAACGCCGGAAATGAGGACGAAGTCTCCTGCCTTTAAGTTTTCAACTACAGAATCGTCGGTTATGGGAGCAGTAATCCTTATTGCAGACATGCAAAACCTCCAGTTCCTTTTTAGGCAAAGTATAACAAACAGCATAAATTTGCAGCCGGAAAAATCTGAGGAGGTTGCATGAGGAAGGTTAAAGCGGCAGTGGTAATACTGCTGGCGTTCTTTTCTGGAGTAATAGCAAACACCGTTTTCAGGATAGAGAAACCTGCAGAGAGCTTTACAACAGCCTCTGTTGCTGAACTACCGGTGCCGGAACTTAAAGTTATAAAGAGATACCCAAGCCATATAAACCTTAAGAACCTACCGGTAAACGAGAGGAAAAAGCGGTTTATAGAGCTCCTCGTTCCTCTAATAAGGGAAGCCAACAGGGAGGTTCTGGCAGAGAGGAAGTTTATACTGAGGGTAAAGGGGAAAAAGAACCTCTCTGAGGAAGAGAAAAAGAGGCTTGAGTTCCTGATGAGGAAGTACAGGGCAAAGAGTATAAAGGAGCTCCTTCTAAAGGTGAATACCGTTCCTGTAAGCCTGATACTGGCACAGGGGGCGATAGAGAGCGGCTGGGGAACCTCAAGGTTCTTCACCGAGGCCAACAACATTTTCGGCATCTACTCGTTTAAAGGTAACAGATGTCTGAAAGCCAGGGGTTCAAATGCCTGTCTGAAGGTTTACGACAACCTCTACAGCTCTGTCAAAGACTACATCTACAACCTGAACGTTGGCTGGGCTTACAGGAAGTTCAGGGAGCTCCGGGCAAGGGGAGCAGACATCTTCACGCTGGCAGAGAGCTTAGAGCTATACTCAACAAAGAAAAAAGAGTACGTGGAGCTTGTGAAAAATGTGGTTAAGAAGAACCACCTTGAGCGTTTTGACGAGCCTGAGCTTGCTTCAAACAGCTTCAGCTCAATCAGGTAACGGCTACGCAACAGTCTTTATATTTCACCGCTTCGGAGACAGCCGTTACCCGACAACCTCTGTAAAATTGGAAGACTTTAAAAAAGAAATGCTCTACCTGAAGAAGAACAAGTACAACGTTATAAGCCTGAAGGAGCTCTACAGGCTGGTAAAGGAAAAGAAGCCCATACCTCCTAAAACAGTAGTAATCACGATAGACGACGGATACAGAACGACAGTAAAAGCCTACAGAGTTCTGAAAGAGCTCGGGTTTCCCTTTACAGTCTTCCTCTACATGGAAGCCGTAGGAAGGTACCCTGACTTCCTCACAATCAATCAGATAAGAGAGATGGAAAAGTCTGGCCTTGTTGACTTTGAGAACCACCTCTACAGCCACCCACACCTCGCCCTCTGGAGGGTTAAACTGCCTGAAGAGGAGTACTTAAAGAGGCTAAAAAGGGAGAAGGAGCTCTCTGAAAAGAGATTTCAGGAGATATTCGGAAGGAAACCGGAATTCCTGGCGTTTCCCTACGGAGACTACGACAGAATAAGCGTTAAGTTCTTTAAAGAGAGTGGATACAAACTCCTTCTGACTCAAGACAGGGGCAGCTACGCCGGGAAAAGAATACTGGTTCCCAGAATGGCCATTGTTGGAAGCCAATCGGGTTTCAGGAAGTTCGTATCAGACTTAAAAGTTGAACCGCTACCTGTAAAGAGGCACTACCCGAACTACGGGCTCTACAGCGGGAAAACCGTAAAACCTATCTTTTTCATTGAAAATCCAGAGAAATACAGAAACTGCTGGATATACGCAACAAAGAACGGCTGGGTTAAAGGTATTAAAACAGGGAACAGAGTGGAGAGCTCCATCTCTATCCCCATTAAAAGCCATACAACAAGGATAGGAATAAAGTGTTGGGACACAGAGAATAGACGGAAAGCCGAGTACTTCTTCCTCCTCCTCCACTGAATTCCTTAACAAAAATTAATACTATTATGGGAAAAATTTCTTACCTTAAAGGGGTAAGAATAAAAGAAACCGATAGGAGGAGGAGAATATGCCAGTTTCACTTAAAAAAACAAAAAAGTTGACTCCAGAGCTCGTAGTCATCAGCCAGCTCTTTCCACAGAAACTCGGCAGAGAGTTCTACTACCAGCACCTTCCTCTGTGCATAGTTGACGCCGTCTTCTCAATTGGAATACGCTACTCCACAGTCCAGAGAGTCGTTCAGAACTTCTGTCAATTCTCAGGGTGGAACTGTTACAGAAGTTCAAGAAGCTTACCTCCAACCTCTCAGCAAAAGTCTATAAGTGACCTCCTAAACCTCTATAACCTGTTCAGAGGTAACAACGGAATAAACTTCACAAATGTGGCAGTAAAGGTTTTCAACAATAGATGTAGAACAGTTCAAAGGAAAAACGGAATGCTGAAGGCAGAAGCGGTCTACCGTTTTGCCCAAATACTTCAAAACAGCGGTATAGAATATTTTCAGGACTTAAACAACAGTCAAAACTTTCCCGGCTTTCTGGACAATGTTAAAAAACAAATTCAAAAAATACCAGGGCTAAAAAGCGGAATTGCCTTTGATTACTTCCTGATGCTGGCTGGAAACTGTAACACTGTAAAACCTGACAGAATGGTAAAGAGATACCTCGCCTGGCTCTACTGCTGTTCTGAAAACAAGACCGACAGCAAAGCGCTACTACTAATGAAAGACTTACTAAACAGACTAAAAAAACACATACCTAACTTAACATTGAGACAGTTAGACTATGCGATCTGGAACTTTCAGAGGAAAACCCTCCGTTTTGGGTGCAGAAGAAACGTAATGACACTCCACCCACATAGGACAGGAGGTTTACTTACTGTTCAGATACACAGCAGCAATCAGAAAGAAGTTAACAGGTGTTTCAACAAACTAATTAATTTCCTGGAAAAAAATGGATGGAAAATCTCTAACTTTAAGGTATCAGGATTGATGTTCAGAGTTTGCCCTTACGGAACAGTTGAGATCCCAGTGCATCTTTTTAACAACAAAATCCCGATTTTAGTTCTGGGAAATAGGGAAACTGCTCAATTTCCACCTTCGGAGGAAGAAATACTTAAAAATTTCCCAGACTCTGTGTGGAGCTCAGACCTTAAAGAGGAGGAACTCATCTCAGAGATTGAAAAAGCCGTATCTAAGCAGACCTCAGGAGTTGATGAGTTTAGAGAAGAGTAAAGGGGGGCTTTAAGCCCCCAAATTTTAAGACAGGATTTCGTCTATTGTGATAACCTCTCCAACTCTTCCTGTAATGTCTGGGCCCGGCTTGAGGGTCTTCTTGCCAGGTCTCCAGTTTGCAGGGCAGGCCTCGTCTGGATGCTCGTAAACGTACTTCCAGGCATCAAGCTGACGGAGGAGCTCGTTAACGTTCCTTCCGACAGGTGGATTGAGAACCTCTTCAGCTACTATAATGCCGTCTGGGTTGATAATGAACCTTCCCCTTCTGGCAATTCCGGCCTCTTCAATGTAAACGCCGTAAGCCCTTGAAACAGTACCTGTAGGATCTGCACCAAGCAGGTACTTAACGTCCTTCATAAGGGGTTCTGTCTCGCAGAAGATCTGGTGGCTGAAGACGGTATCTGTAGAGATTGCCAGTACCTCTGCTCCCCTTGCCTTGATCTCGTCGTACTTAGCTGCGACCGCAGCCAGCTCTGTTGGTCAGACGTAGGTAAAGTCTGCAGGGTAGAAGCAGAGAATTAAGAACTTACCCTCGTTGTTTGGAACGTAGTCTGAAAGCTGAACGTCAACGTAGGCTTTCTTAACAGGGTCATATGCCTGAATCTTAAAGTCAGGCGCTTTTTGACCTACAAGTGCCATCTCTTCCCTCCTTAAAACTGTTTTCAACTTTACTTCTGTTAATATATTAAACCCCAAGTATTCCAAGGGTCAACTATACATTAAATAGGGGTTATCTATGAAATACTGGCGGATTGATATAAACAGGGAATGTAAACTGGTGGACGCTGTAGCAGAGGTTACAGACTCAAAAAGGCAGGCTAAGAAGTTGATTGACGAGGGACTGGTCTCTGTAAATGGCGTAAGGGAGCTCCGCTACAGAAGACCCCTCAGGAAGGGAAGCGTTGTGGAGTTCTGCCTCAATCCAAAGCTCTTTAAAACTGAAAGGCCTCAGCTCCTCTACAGGGAAGAGGGAGTTCTGGTTGTTAACAAACCTCCGTTTATAAACAGCAACCTTGACAGGCCAAACCTTGAAGAGGTTCTGAGAAGAGCCCTGGGGAAGGAGATTTTTGTAGTCCACAGGCTGGACAAACAGACTTCCGGTGCCATTTTAGCCGTTGAGGAGGCAGAGCTCTTTGAGAAGTTTAAAGAGCTCTTTAAGAAGAGAGAGGTTAAAAAGGAGTATCTGACCGTTGTTGCAGCCTCTCCCAACTGGAGAAAGAGGCGTATTGAGAAAAGGCTTGACGGAAAGGAGGCGATTACAGATTTAACGGTTGTTGAGAGGTTTAAAAGGGGAGCTCTCCTCAGAGCAGAAATTCCAACCGGCAGGAAACACCAGATAAGGAGGCACCTCTCCTTAACGGGACTTCCTATAGCTGGTGAGTTTAACTACTGGAAGAGAGCTCTCCCCTTTCCCTACACCCTCTCTCCCCGCATACTCCTCCACAGCCAAAGCCTTGAGTTCAACCACCCGGTAACGGGAAGGAGGGTTAAAGTGGAAGCCCCCCTTCCGGAGGACTTCCAGCTATTTTTAAACGATTTAAGAAAATGGAGCTTTAAGGTAAACGAGCTAACGCTCTAAGAATATTGAGAGGTCAATATCAAGACCGGAGTTTCTTAACTTCCTGAGAGCCTTAGACTCAATCTGCCTTATCCTCTCCCTCGTTACTTTCAGCTCTTTACCAACCTGCTCAAGGGTGTGTTCGGGATAGCCATCAAGGCCGAAACGGAGCTTTATAACGAGAGCTTCCCTCTCGCTGAGCTGTGAGAGAAGCTGAGCAACTTTTTCCTGAAGGTCTTTCTTTATTACTTCGTGCTCGGGTATAGGACTCTTTGTATCCTCTATAAAGTCCCTAAGGGTGCTGTCTTCGTCGTCTCCTATGGGAGTCTCAAGTGAAACAGGTTCCTGTGCCAGCTGAAGAATTGAACGAACTTTGCTTGCAGGCATCTTTAAACGCTCGGCTATCTCTTCAGGTCTCGGTTCCCTTCCCATCTCAAGGAACATCTGGCGAGAGACCTTTATAACCTTGTTAATCGTCTCTATCATGTGAACGGGAATCCTTATCGTTCTTGCCTGGTCTGCAATTGCCCTGGTTATTGCCTGCCTTATCCACCAGGTGGCGTAAGTGCTAAACTTGTACCCTCTTCTGTACTCAAACTTGTCAACAGCCTTCATAAGGCCGATGTTCCCTTCCTGTATAAGGTCAAGGAAGTGAAGCCCTCTGTTTATGTACTTCTTGGCTATACTAACAACGAGCCTGAGGTTTGAACGGACTAGTATCTGCTTGGCTTCCTGAGAGTCTTTCTTGTAGAAGTGTATCTTCTCAGCCAGCCTGTAGAAGGTGTTCCTCGGCATTCCCAGAGAGTTGAGTACCTGCCTGTAGGTCTCTTTACTGTCTAAGTACTTCTTAACCATTTTTCTTATTTCCCTGGTGGTGTAGGGGGAAGCGTCTATCTTCTCCCTTATCTCGTCGTCGTCAAGCCTGTTACATATCTCCTCTATAGGGACACCGAGGAACGAGAGTTTACCGCTCAGTTTCTGAACGCTCTTTTCGCTTCTCTTCAGGATTTTGTACTTCCTGTAGATGTCGTCGGCCAGCCTTTCGTAGATTGAGTAAGAGAGGGGAAGCTGCCTGAGGAGAGTGTTTATTCTTGCCCAGGTCTTTAAGAACTCCCTCTTAACGGCGGGGTCTTTCTTGTTCCTCTGGTACTGTCTGTTGAGCTTTTCAAGTTTTGGAAGGAGCTCCCTAACCTCTCCAACAATTGAGAAGAACTTCTTTCTCCTCTGGCTCTCCCCACCTTCGGCGAAGTCGTCGGGGGAGCGCATGATATCCCTAACTTTCAGCTCTCCGTTCTTAATCTTCTCCTCTACGTCAAGAACGTAGTCAAGTATTGCCCTGGTTTTCAGAAGGTAACGGACAAGAGCCTTTCTCCCTAGCTCAACCCTCTTTGCAAGAGCTATCTCCTCGTGGCGCTTTAAGAGGGAGATGTCGCTCATCTCTCTCAGGTAGAGCCTGATGGGGTCGTCTGAGCGGGGAAGGGTATCGGGAGCTATCGTTATCTGGAGTTTAGAGAGGTCAACCTGCTCCTCACCCTCTTTTGGTATAATGTGGATATCGTACTCGTCTAGCTGAGTTATTAACTCCTCTATCAGTTCTGGTGTGAGCACCTCCTCGTCCAGGTGCTCCATCAGTTCGTCAAAGGTGATGTAGCCCTTGTCCTTACCCAAGGCTATAATCTCTTCAAAGTTCAGCCGCTCCAAGGCCGCCTCCTTCTAATTTATAGTTTGGAGTTGCTCAACTATTTCAAAGTTTCCCTTTTCCAGCTCAAGGATCAGCTTCTTGAGTTTCACCTTTTCAGAGAAATCGGAAACCCTCTTAAGCCTTCTCTTTAACTCTTTTGTTAAAACTCTGCAGACGTAACGGTGGAGCTCCTCGTCTGTAACTTCCATAAAAAGAACCTCAGAAATGAGAGACGAAACCTCAGGGTAAAGACTCTGAAGTACGGCCGGGTCTCTCTCCTCTGCCTGAACTATAAGGGTGTAGAGTTTCGCCACCTTCTGAGAAACAAATATGTTAGGAGAAACCTCAATCGGAAGATTAACGCCTTCAAGTACAGCCTTCAGAAAGGCCTTTTCGTAAAGGGGAATGGGTTCTTCGTTCTTCTCTCTATCTCCCTCTGCTCTAAACCTTGGAAGCTGAGACTTAAGCCAGGCCTCATCTATACCGAACTCTGCAGAGAGCCTTGAGAGGTATTCCTTGAAAAGGAACGGGTTGTTGTTCTTAAGGTAAGATACTGCGAGGGCAACCTGTCTGAGAAGCTCCGGCTGCCGGGAAACGGGAAGGGACTTAACGGCTGCAACAGCCCACTCTATAAAGGGTACTGCAGATTCAAGAAGTTTCTGAAGGAGCTCCGGCCTCTTCCTGGCGAGTGAGTCAGGGTCTTCACCGACTGGAAGCTGAACTACGAGAGGTTCACAGCTGAACTTAAAGAGAATTCCGGCAGACCTAACGGTCGCTTTCTGCCCGGCAGAGTCCCCGTCAAACACGAGAACGGGAGACTTGGTGTAGCGTTTAAGAAACCTTACGTGGTTTTCAGTCAGGGAAGTACCCATAGGAGCGACGGCTCCGTAGATACCGAGCCTGTAGAGGGAGATTACGTCAAAGTACCCTTCAACGATGAATGCTTTTCGCTCTCTGAGGATAAACTCTTTAGACTGGTAGAAGCCGTAGAGGGTTGAGTTCTTTTTGAAGAGGGCACTCTCCGGGCTGTTTATGTACTTGGGCTCCTGCCCTTCCTTCAGAGCTCTTCCGGCAAAGGCCACGACCTTACCCGAGTGGTTGAAAATGGGAATCATCAACCTTTCCCGGAAGAACTCCCTTCCCTTTGAACTTTTAAGGCCAAGCTGAACGAGAACCTCCTCTTTGAGCTTTAGCTCCTTCAGGTAACCGTTCGGAGCGTACCCCAACAGGAACTTTTCAGCCGTTTTCCTGTCTATTCCCCTTTCAGACAGGTAGTCTTCAACTTTTTCAAAGAGGCTGTGGAAGTATTTGGCTGCCTTTAAACCGGCCTCTTCAATCTCCAGAGAGGAGTCGTCTTCAGAGAGGGCTTCTTTAGGGAGCTCCACCCCCGCAATTTCCGCTACTCTCTTTACAGCCTCGTAATACGAGAGGTTCTCGTACTGTTGAACGAAAGTTATTGCGTTTCCACCAACGCCACAGCCAAAACACTTGAATATCTGCTTTTCAGGACTGACGACAAAAGAGGGAGTCTTCTCCGGGTGGAACGGACAGAGGGCAACAAAGTTCCTGCCAGACTGCTTAAGGGTTAAGTAGTGTGATATGATATCTACGATGTCTACTCGGGACAGCAGCTCCTGAACTAAAGAGCGGGAGACCTTAGAGCTCCCCAATTATATCACCTCGTTTTCTCTTTATATGGCCTTTCTAAAATTATTCAGGGGATTAGCAAAGTCAACTTTTCCTGAATGAGAAGATCAGAAGAACTGTTCCGAGGAAGACTCCAACGTCTGCAACGTTAAAGGTCGGGTAGTGATAACTGCCAAGGTGGAAATCTATAAAGTCAATAACGCTACCCTTTAGAAAGCGGTCGTAAAGGTTCCCTAAAGCTCCCCCGGCTATAAGACCGAGAGCGACAGAAAGCCTTAAACTCAGCTCTCTTCTTGTAAAAGCGTAGTAGAAAACTGCCAAAACAACAGCAACGGGTATCACCAAAAGAAACAGCTTTCTAACAGTTTCACTACTTCCGGCAAAGAGGCTGAAAGCCGCCCCCCTGTTCTCTACAAACCACAAAGTGAGAAAGCCGGGAATAAGGTCAACAGGGTGGTGAAGCTCTTTAACCGCCAGGATTTTCGTAACTCTATCCAGCAGAAAAGTAACAAAAGCAACAACCAGGAAGACAAACCTCATCACACCCTCACAAAAAGGTAGGTTAAGTCGGAAAAGAGGTGGAAAAGAATGGGAGCAACTATTGAACCGCTCCTTTC
The DNA here is from genome assembly GCA_027013575.1 of Desulfurobacteriaceae bacterium. Taxonomy (GTDB): domain Bacteria; phylum Aquificota; class Aquificia; order Desulfurobacteriales; family Desulfurobacteriaceae; genus Balnearium. The sequence continues at coordinate 526 of JALWGN010000041.1, read as the reverse complement.
GTAGAGGAACCCCATAACGAGAGAGGGGAAAAAGACGATAAAGCGGGAAGGGTCGTAGTAAATAAGAGCGTGGGCAACCCCGAAAAGGATACTTGAAATGAGGTTGTTCTTTGTAAGCAGCCAAACAAGTTTCTCGTTCTCAAAGACAGAGTAGAAGAAACCCCTGAAAAAAGTCTCCTCACCGACGGCAACTCCAAGGTAAAACGGCAGGTAAGAGAGGAGTTTGCCCGAGTCAAAAGGGAGTTTATGGGGAACTCCCAGAACGTAAACGGGAAGTACGAGGGCAGACACGCCCAACCCCCAGATAATCCCCCTTAAGTAGTTCCTGTAACCAAGCTCGTAAGGAGTTTTACCAAAGAAGAGAACCGGAACGGCAACAAGCACAAGGGGAAGGAGAATACCTGCAAACTGAGGGAAAAACCTTACAGCAACTGCTGCAAAGAGAATCACTCCAAAGTAGGCTCTGAAAAAACCACAGGAGTTACAGCTGAGCATAACTCTCCCTATCGTCTATAATTCAACTGCT
>JALWGN010000040.1 GCA_027013575.1 Desulfurobacteriaceae bacterium | reverse complement strand
AACGGCCAGTCAGACTGCCCACGCCCTACTGGCTCAGCTTTTCTCTCAGCACGCCTTCTGGCACTCCTTTGCCGATGCGTTCTTCTTTGCAACTATCTGCGGCGTTTTAACCCTTATTCCCGCTTTTCTACTGGAGGAGAGAGATGAGAGCTCTGATTCTGGTTTTACTGGTCCTTCTACCGGCAGAACTTAAGGCAGGAGAACTTCAAAAACTTATAGCCCTTGCCCTTAAAAACTCAAAAGAGATACAGAAGTCAAAGATTGACTACAAAATCTCAGACCTTCTCTACAGGGAGGCCGTATCGGGTTACTTTCCGAAAGTTGACCTCTTCTACAGGAAGACAAACCTGACAGACTCTCCCTCTTACTCTTTTGGACTGCCGGGTTTGCCGCCTGCCTCTTTCTCGCTTTTCAACAGGAGTTACTACCAGTTTGGAGTAAACCTCTCCCAGCCCCTCTTTACCGGCGGAGAGATAACCTACTCTGTAAAGCTACGGGAGAAGGAGAAGAAGGCTACTTACTACCTCTTTAAAGAGACCGTTAACAGGGTCGTTTTTACGGTAAAAGAAGACTACTTCAACCTTCTGAAGGCAAAAGCTGCAGTAGATACTGCGAAAGCCTACTACGCTGCCGCCGAAAAGCACTACGAAGACGTTAAGGCATTCTTTGACGAAGGCATCGTTCCAAGGCGCGACCTTTTAGAGGCAGAGGTTAAGCTGAGGGACGCTGAAGAGAAGGTGGCTTCGGCAGAGTCCCTCTACACTGTAGCCCTTGAGAAGCTCAAAACCGACGTGGGGGTTCCGGAGCTCCCCTTCAAACCGAAAGCCCATCTTACCTACAGGCCGGTTAAACTCTCTCTTAACTCTCTGCTTAAAACTGCCTACTCCTGCCGTCCCCTAATCCGGTACGTCAGTATGGTTAAGAAAGCGGCTGCCGAGGGAGTAAAGCTCTCGGCATCTGCCTTTTCTCCGAAACTGCTTTTAAACATCGGCTACCAGAAGACAGACCAGTACCCGGGAGACACTTACTCCTCCACCGCCGTCTCCGTAACTCTCTCCTTCCCTCTCTTTGAAGGAGGAAGACGGTTCCTCCAGCTTGAGAAGGCCAGAGAGGAGAGAAGGAAGGCTGAGGTGTCGCTGAAAGACGTTAAGGAGAAGGTGAGGCTACAGGTTGTTTCTGCCTATACAAAACTGCAGTCTGCTGCGGCAAGGATAAAAACCGCCAGAGCTCAGGTGAAAGAGGCTAAGGAGCTCCTTAGGGACTCCAAAGAGCGCTACAGGGAGCACGTGGGAACCTCAACCGAAGTTGTTGACGCACTTGCCTACCTCTACGCTGCAAGAAGCGCGCTGAACACAGCACTTGCCGACTACAACATAGCCCTTTCTGAACTTGAGTTTGCCGTAGGTAAGCCACTTTTACGAGGTGAGAGATGAGAGCTTTTTACCTTCTGATTTCCCTTCTTCTCCTTCTTCCCGGCTGTTTTAACCAGAAGGGGGAGAACGCCATCTACCTTAACGGCCGAATAGAGGGAGACCAGTACGACGTTGGGACGAAGTACGGAGGAAAGGTAGCTGCCGTTTACCACGACGAGGGAGACGACGTAAAAAAGGGGGAGCTCTTAGCCCTTCTTGACTCAAAGGAGGTAAAGGCAGAACTGAATCAGGCGGAGGCCGACTACAGAGCCTCACTTGCCGCTCTGAGTGCGAAGGAGAAGGAGCTCTCCTACTACAGGGAGAAACTTGCCGCTCTCAGGTTTAAACTCTCCGAACTTAAAAGAGCGGTAAACCTTGGAGTTGGGACTGCTAAAGACAGAGTAAAAGCAGCGGAAGCACAGCTCCTTTCGGCACAGGCTGCTGTTGATAAGGCAAAGGCGGCGTACAGGAAGGCACTCAGGGACTACGTAAGGTATGAGAAACTGTACCAGCGTAGAGTGATCTCTGAGAGCCAGTTTGACCAGGTTAAGCTGGCCTACCAGGTTGCAAAGGCTGACCTTGCCGCCGCTGAAGATGCCCTGAAGGCTGCCCGCTCCCGCCTTTCGGCTGCTGAAAAAGAGGTAGCCCTTTCAGAGAACAGAAAGAAGGAGGTTCTCTCCTTACAGAGAGAAGTTAAAGCCCTTGAGAGCACTGTTAAAGCCAAGGAGGAAGAGGTGGCGGCCTACAGGAGTAGAGCTGCTGCCTCAAAAGCTGTTGTTGATAGGGTTAAGGCCGTTCTTAACAACCTCAGGATAACCTCTCCGATTACGGGAACTGTTACAGAGAAACTGGTTGAACCTGGAGAGGTTGTTGCTCCCGGACAGAAACTCTTTACCCTCTACAACCTTGATAACCTCTACTTTGAAGGTTACGTAACTGAACCGAAGGTTGGCCTTATCCACCTTGGTCAGAGAGGTTTCGTAACAGTTGACGCATACCCCGGCAAGAAGTTCCCCGTCGTTGTTACCTTCATTGCCTCACACGCAGAGTTTACGCCCAAAGAAGTCCAGACGAAGGAGGAGAGGGTCAAAGAGGTCTTTAAAGTTAAACTGAAGCTCCTTGAGAACCCCAACCACGTTTTAAAGCCGGGAATGCCGGCAGACTGCTACATTCCGTTAGGAGAGAGATGAGACCTGTTGAGTGTGAGAACCTGAGGATAACATACAGAAAGGGAAAAACCGTTGCTGTAGATGGCCTTTCCTTTACAGTTGACAGCGGAGACATCTACATCTTTATAGGTCCCGACGGAGCCGGTAAGTCTTCTACCTTTAAGGCCGTCTGCGGAGTTTTAAGGTACGACTCCGGCAGACTTCTCACTTTTGGCGTTGACCCAAACGACGACAGAGCCTTTGAGCCTGTGAAGGAGAAGATATCCTTCATGCCTCAGGGGTTGGGGCAGAACCTCTATAAAAGGCTTTCTGTAGAGGAGAACGTTAACTTCTTTGCAGACCTTTACGGTATCTACGGGGAGGAGAGGGAGAGGAGGAAGGAGCTCCTTTTAAAAACCACAGGTCTGTGGGAGTTCAGAGACCGCCCTGCCGGGAAACTCTCCGGCGGAATGATGCAGAAGCTCTCCCTGTGCTGTATCCTCATTCACAAACCGGAGCTCATAGTTTTAGACGAGCCTACAACCGGCGTTGATCCGGTTTCCCGCCGTGAGATATGGAGGCTCCTCTACTCCTTCAACAGAGAGGGTCAGACCGTTCTCCTCTCCACCTCCTACATGGACGAGGCCGAAAGGGGTACGGAGCTCCTCCTTATGAAGAGCGGAAAGTCAATAGTTTCCGGCTCTTACGATGAAGTCGTAAGCACCACCTCTCCCGTTTTCGTCGTAACAGGAAAAGAGATATACAGGGTTTACAGGGAACTCTGGAAGATAACGAACACCCCCAGACTGAAAGGGGATACCGTAAGAGTTGTTGTTCCCCAGAGTAAACTCTCTGACTTCAGAGCCCTTCAGGAGAGGTTGGGTTTCTCAGCAGAACCGGTTGACCCGGAGCTTGAAGACCTCTTTGTTGAGAGGGTAGGGCTCAGAAGGGTGGAGCTCCCTCCCCTGTTCAAGCCTGCCGTTTCAGTTCCTGAAGAGGCCGTTGTAGTTGATAGAGTTGTTAAAAAGTTTGGAAGCTTTACCGCAGTTAACGGCGTCTCTTTCAGAGTAAAACGGGGAGAGATCTTCGGCCTTTTAGGCCCCAACGGTGCAGGTAAAACCACGCTGATAAAAACAATTCTCGGCCTCTACAGGCCAACTTCCGGGAGAATTCTCGTTGCAGGGAAGCCTGTAGGTAGAGGCGTGAAGAAGCTCATAGGTTACACCTCCCAGAAGTTCTCCCTTTACCACGACCTTACCGTATTTGAGAACTTAATCTACTGGGGGAACGTTTACGGAGTTCCCCGGGATGCCGTTAAGTTAACCGTTTCTCAGGTTGCCCCAATCTTTGAGCTTGACCGCTTCCTCAACCGTCTGGTTTCGGAGCTCCCCCTGGGAATAAAGCAGCGGGTTGCCCTCCTTTCAGCCCTCCTCCACTCCCCTCCGATTCTCTTTTTAGACGAGCCCACCTCTGGCGTTGACCCTGTGGAGAGGGACGTTTTCTGGCAGGTTATAAGGGAGCTCTCAAAGGAGTTTGGAGTTACCGTTCTTGTAACCACCCACTACATGGATGAGGCCGAGTACTGCGACAGAGTTCTCCTTATGAACAGGGGGAAGGCCGTTGCTCTGGGAGCTCCCCGCCATCTGAAGGAGGAGCTCAGGGAAACCCTTGGAGACGCCTACCTCATCTATACCGACTCACCCTTTGAAACGGAGGAGTTCCTCAAAGAGAGAGGCTTTAAAACGGCACTTTTCGGCAGGAAAGTAAAGATTTACTCAAAGGAGCCTGTAACCGAAAGCCTTCTCAGGGAGCTTGGCGTTCTCTTCAGAGCCTTAAAACCTTCCCGAATAACCATGGAAGACGTGTTTGTATTCAGGGTGCTTGAAAATGTTTAGCCTGAAGAGAATTCTATCTGTAGTTAAGAAGGAGATTAAGGAGCTCCTCAGAGACAGGATATCCCTTATTACCGTTTTTGCCGTTCCCCTCTCTATGATGCTGGTTTTCGGATACGGTCTGAAACTTGAGATTAAACACGTTCCCCTTGGAGTTCTTGACTTCAGCAAGTCTTACCTCTCAAGGGAGGTCGTTTCAAAACTTACGTCAAACGGCGAGTACTTTTACGTGAAGCGTTACTTCTCCTCAGAGAAAGAGCTTGACAGGGCCTTAACCTTTGGAGAAGTGAGGGGAGCTCTCGTCTTTCCCTTCAACTTTGAGAAGGACTTTAAAAAGGGGCATACCGCCTTTCAGCTCCTTGTAGACGGAACTTTCCCCTACAGAGCCGAGGTTATAAAGAGCTACGTTAACGCAATTGTTTCACTTGAAAACCTGAAGATTGCAGAGAGGAGGGGAGTGGAGCTCCCCGTTTCAATTGAGCCCAGGTACTGGTTCAACGAGTCCCTCAACCAGGACTACGTTGTAGCCGTTGGAACCCTTGCAGTCGTCCTTGCCATAGCTCCTGCGGTCTTCTCAGCCCTCCTGATAGTTAAGGAAAAAGAGTCTGGCTCCATCTACAACGTTTACGTCTCTTCAATCGGTAAGTTTGAATACCTTACCGGGAAGCTCCTTTCAGGCCTTATCGTCTCAATCTTCAACCTTGCCGTTCTACTCTCTATTCTCCTCTTCCTCTTTCAGGTTCCCCTGAAAGGGAGCCTTCTGCTTCTCGTTCTTAGTTCCCTAATGTTCATTGCAGTTTCAACGGCTTTCGGCCTTCTCCTCTCTGTCTTCTTCTCCTCTCAGGCTGCGGCGTTTATAGGAACGGTTATCCTCACTGTAGTTCCCTCTATCCTCTACACCGGCTACCTGACCCCAATCTCCTCTATGGGAAGGGAGGCGTTAATCGTTTCTCACCTTATTCCCACCTTTTACTACATGAGACTCTTAAAGAACATCTACTTTAAAGCGGCTCCTTTTAGCTACCTCGTTCAAGACCTTCTGACCCTTTTAGCCTTCTTTACGCTCCTGTTTGGGCTTAACTACCTGCTCTTTAAAAAGAGGGAGAGATGAGTTTCAGCTTCTTTACGCTTCTTTACAAGGAAATAGTTCAGTTTTTCCGAAACAGAGGGCTTCTTCTCTTTGCCGTTTACGCCTTTACTTTAGACATCTACCTTGCCTCTACCGGCATAGACCTAACCCTTAAAAACGCCCCTTTCTACGCAGAAGACTACGACCTATCTTACTCCTCAAGGGAGCTCCTTTCCCGATTTCCTCCTCCCTACTTCCGGTTTAAAGGTTACCTCCTATCAGACAGAGACGTGGAGAGAGTTCTCCTTAAAGATGAGGCTGTTGGAGTTATCAGAATCCCCTTTAACTTTGAGAAGAACCTGAAACGGGGAGACAGAACAGAGATAGCTCTTATAGTAAACGGAGCGGAGGTCTCCTCAAGCTACCTCTTTTCCGCCTATGCCACTCAGATAATTTACAACTTCGTAACGGGGAACTTCTTCAGGCCTCCTATAGAGGTTGTTCCGAGGGTTTACTTTAACCAGAACTGCTCAAGTAAGCTCTTTATGGCCTACTCAGAGCTCATGACGGTTATAACTCTGTTTCTCCTTCTTCTCCCTGCTGCTGCCGTCGTTCTTGAGAAAGAGAGAGGAAACATTGAGATGCTTACGGTTTCTCCTCTGCCGAACATAGTTTTTATGGTTGCAAAGTCTGTTGCTATGGGTCTTATAGTTCTCTCTTTCTCGGCTTTTGCCCTCTTCTTTACAGTTGAGAGGGTTGTCTCCGTTCCCTTCAGAGGGAGTGAGCTGGACTTCCTCCTCCTAACGCTCCTCTACGTTTTTACGGCTTCCGGTCTCTCTATGTTTATCGCCTCCCTCTCAGAGAACATGCTGCAGGTTTCCCAGCTAACTATACTCCTTTTAATACCTATCCTCTACCTCTCGGGGAACTGGACGCCGATAGAGGCTATGCCAAAGCTTTTGCAGTGGCTCTCCGTCCTGTCTCCTCTGAAGTACTACATAGACGGAGCTCTCGCCATAGCCATAAAGGGAGTTCCTTTAAAAGAGCTTACATCAGACATAGCAGCACTTACGCTGCAGGGGGGAGCTCTCTTTGCCCTCGGCAACTACTTTATGGTTCGCCGAATTTAAAGGGGGAGCTCCCCTAAAGGAGCCCCTTCTCTTCAAGGATTTTCCTTACTTCTGGGTTCTCCTTTGCAAACTCTTTGAGCATCTCTATAAACTCCTGCTCGTTAATCATCTTAACGCCGAGTTTCTGGGCTCTTGCGTACTTTGACCCCGGGTTTTTGCCAACAACGACAAAGCTCGTCTTCCTGGTTACGGAGTTTGTCGGGTTTCCTCCTAAAAGTTCCACTATGTGCTGAGCCTCTTTTCTGGTAAAGTGGTCAAGCTCTCCCGTAAAGACAACGTTCTGGCCTGCCAGCGGTTTGGGGAGCTCCTGCTCCCTCTCCTCCTCCTCCGTCCTCTCAAACTTAAACCCGGCCTCCTCTAACCTCTTTATCATCTCAAGGTTCTGTTCTGCCTTAAAGAAGTTCTTTATACTGGTTGCCGTAATGGGGCCAATTCCCGGAATAGACGCAAGCTCTTCAAACCCTGCGTTCATCAGCTCCTGTATGTTTCTGAACTTCTTCGCAAGGAGCTGAGCCGTTTTCTCTCCAACGTGTCTTATTCCCAGCGCCGTCAGTTTCTTCCAGAACGGTGCAGACTTTGACTTCTCTATCTGAGTGAGGAGGTTTTCGGCCTTCCTAACTCCCCAGCCGGGAAGTTTTATGAGGTCTTTCTTGTCAAGGTAGTAGAGGTCTGCAATTGACTTAACGAGTCCCTTCCTCATTAGCTGGTTAACGGTTGCCTCTCCTAACCCTTTTATGTCTAAAACTTTGCCCCAGTAGATCATGTGTTCTTTCAGCTGAGCCGGGCAGTTTATGTTGGGGCACCTTGGAACTGCCTCGTCAAGCTCTTTGACTATGGGAGCTCCACACACAGGACAGTGGGTCGGAACCTCTATCGGTTTCTCCTCTCCCGTTCTCCTCTCAACTACAGGTCCCACTATGTAGGGAATGGTCTCCCCTGCCCTTTCAACGATTACGTAGTCTCCAATCCTTATGTCTTTCATTCTTATGAAGTCGGGGTTGAAGAGCGTAGCCCTTGAGACTATTACTCCCCCTACCTCAACAGGCTCTAAGATTGCAACTGGAGTGAGAGCTCCCGTCCTTCCCACCTGCCACACAACGTCTATGAGTTTCGTTACGGCCTGTTTTGCAGGGAACTTGTAGGCTACAGCCCACCTGGGGTGGTGCATCGTTTCACCTAACTTCTCCCAGGCGCAGGTGTCGTTTACCTTTACGACCATTCCGTCTGCTTCAAAGTCCCAGCTTTCCCTCTCTTCCTGAGCCTTTAGAACCGTTTCAATAACCTCGTCTATGTTCTTACACACCTTCTGAATAGGGGGAGTTTTGAAGCCGCAGTCTGCCAGCAGTTCAAGTGCCTCTTTCTGGGTTCTTATGTCCTTACAGAGTTTTTTAGGTTCTGAGTAGAGTATCTGGTAGACGTAACAGTCAAGTCCCCTCTTTGCAACTTCTGCCGGGTTTTTGAGCCTCAGCGTTCCTGCTGCTGCGTTTCTGGGGTTTGCAAACGGCGGGAGCCCTTGTTTTTCCCTCTCCTCGTTTAACTTCCGGAATACGCTTTTGGGCATTATCACTTCGCCTCTGATTGATATCAGGTCTATTCCGTGTTTTGAGAAGGGAGCTCTCAGGGGAATTGACTTTATCGTTTTAACGTTCATCGTTATGTCTTCGCCGTAGATTCCGTCTCCCCTCGTTGCTCCCCTTACCAGCAGGTCTTTCTCGTAAACCAGCTCAACGCTCGCTCCGTCAAACTTTGGCTCAACTATGTACTCAACCTCGTCTGTTCCGAGGAGCTCCCTCACCTTCCTGTCCCACTCCCTTAAATCCTCTGCCGAGTAGGTGTTCTCCAGAGAGGTCATCTCTGCGTAGTGCTTTACCTTTTCAAACTCTCCGGTAAAGGCCGGAGATATCCTCTGAGTTGGGGAGTCTGGAGTTATGATTTCAGGGTGAGCCTTCTCAAGTGCTTCAAGTGCGTGGAACAGCTTGTCGTACTGGTAGTCTGAAATTACCGGACTTGCCTGAACGTAGTACTTGTAGTCGTGGTACCTGATAACCTTCCTGAGCTTCTCTGCAAGCTCCTCCGCCTCTTTTCTGCTCAGTTTTTTCCAGTCTTCTTCAGTCTTTCCCTCAATCAGTTTTAAGAGCTCGTCTGTCAGTTTCTGGAGCTCCCTCTCCTCTGCTTTCGTGTACATCTCTCCCTCCCTTAACTAACCTCACTCCTAATAGTATAGTGAAAACCCCAAAGATTGTTAAAAAGAGAATCGGTGCCGGGGAAAAGGGAGAAAAGCTGACCTCAACTGCCGGCACTCCGTTGAGCTCGGCGGTTCCCTTTATCCAGAGAAACCCCACTTCAGAGATGAGAGGTCTGTTAAACGCAACCTTCTCTTCAACCCGGTTTCCTCCCCTCTCAACGAAGAAGTCTCCGGCTATTCCGTAGCTTCCAAACTCCACCTCTTTCATTCCAACGGTTGTTTCCCCTACTTTTACGTAGCTGTAGGGGTAGAGGTAGAGGGTTTTACTCTGCCAGGTAAACGGAATGAGAAACAGCGTAAAGAGTGAGAGGCCGGCTGTTAAGTGGAGTGCGACGTCAAGTTTCCCTTTGCCTCTGCAGTAGAGGGTTTGCAGGGAGATAAGGAGGAGAGCTCCCCCCAGAATCAGGACGAAGATCTTTAAACCTTCAGAGAAGTTGCCAGACTTTGCGAGTATCTCTGTAAGTCCTACAACTCCCCTTTCAAGTAGTGATACTGTAAAACCGGCAGCCAAGAAGAGGAGCGTCAGAACGCCAAACAGTTTAACAGACTTAAAATTCATGGGTTCCTCCAAACAGGAAGTTGACCCCCAAGAAGAGGAAGAGAACCATCAGGCCGTTGAGAACAACCATCAGCCTTGAGTAGTTTTTGAGCTTCTCGTCGTATAACGTGTGAAAGACAAAGGCACTGAACAGCCAGAAACCAACAGAGAATATTGATTTGGGGTCAAGCATAAAGACCTCTCCCCACGCTAAAAAAGCCCAGAGAGCTCCAAAGAACAGCGAAACCGTAAAGAGGAAAAATCCCCACCTGAACGGCCTTATAACCTCTGCTCTTTTGCTGAAAACGGCTATTACCGAACAGCTCAGGAAAACGGCGTAGGAGATTAGAGCGCTTCCAACGTGGACGAAGAAGAGAGGCGTTCTGATGATAGGGGGAATGGACTTAACCTCTGAAGGCAAAAGGAGGGCTCCCCCGAGGAGAGCTCCCGCCACAACTCCTGCCAGCCTCAGGTCGGCCTTTGAGAGGAGAGCCGTTACTCCAAATACCGCAGAGAAGAGAACTATAGTGTCAAAACCGTCAAATATCGGCGGGTAGCCAAACTGTTTGGTTCTGTAAATGAGAACTCCTAAAACGGTTAGTGCAGATAACCCTATCAGTTCCCGTTTCTTTAGCACTCCACCTGCAAGGGAGAGTAGAGCCGCCACTCCCGTTGCCACTTTTACAGCTTCCAACCTGTTTCCTCCGGTCAGGTTGATACAATTAAACCTGTTCCTTCCATCCCTTTCAAGGAGGTTGCCTTGAGAACCATAGACGTTTCCACAAAGTTTGACACCCTCAGGACTGCTAAAGCCGTTGGAAGAATCAGGCTTTCTCCTGAAACTGTAAAGATGATTCTAAACGGAGAGATTCCAAAGGGAGACGTTCTCGCTGCTTCCCAGATTGCAGGGCTGATAGGAGCAAAGAAGACTGCCGAAATCATGCCCTTCTGCCACCCCATTCCCATAGACCACATAGAGGTTAAGACCCGTGCGGGGGAGGACTACATAGAGGTTGAGGCTGAAGTTCGGGGAATCTGGCGGACAGGCTACGAGGTGGAGGCGATGAACGCCGTTTTAACGGCTCTCCTTAACATCTACGACATGTGTAAGGCATTTGACAAGAACATGGTTATTGAGGAGGTGAAGTTAGTCTCCAAGAGCGGAGGGAAGTCTGACTGGGCAGAAGACCTTTCAGGCCTTAAGGCTGCTGTTATAACCGTTTCAGATTCAACAGCTGCCGGTAAGCGGGAGGATAAGAGCGGCCTTTTAGCAAAGGAGATTTTGGAGGAGTTTGGCGCCGAGGTTATCGGCTACACGGTTGTTCCAGACGATAGGGAGAAGATAAAAGAGGCGGTTCTAAAGTTTAAGGAGCAGGGAGCCAACGTTATCGTTACGACCGGAGGAACAGGTTTCAGCCCCAGAGACGTTACCCCCGAAGCCTCTGAGGAGCTCTTTGAGAAAGAGATGACAGGTTTCTCTGAGGCTATGCGGGTTTTAGGGGTCAGGTTTACTCCAAAGGCCCTTATGTCCCGCGGAAAGGCCGGAATACTCTCTCCTAACTGTATCCTTATAAACCTCCCCGGTTCCTCTAAGGGGGTTGAGCAGAACCTCAGAACTTTTGCCCCCCTCTTTAAGCACGCCCTTAAAATGGCTCAGGGAGGTGGCCACTGATAACCGTGGCCGTTATGGCCGGCGGGAGGAGCTCCCGCTTCGGCCGAAACAAACTCTCTGTTCCCTTTAGAGGTAAACTCCTTATGGAGAACCTCATCAGCTGCCTTACAGACTTCCCGGAAGTCCTGCTTGTAACGAAAACTCCCCTCTCCTTCTTCCACTTAACCGGCCGCTACGGAAACCTTAAGGTTGTTCCCGAATCCTTTAGCACCTACTCTCCTGTCTGCGGCATCTATACAGCTCTCAAAGAGGCCACCTTCAGAAAAGTTCTGATACTTCCGGGAGACACTCCACTCGTTAGAAAAGAGGTTCTCCTCCACTTCTCCCGTCAGACTCCCCCTGCCGTCCTTTCAGACGGAAAGAGAACCCACTCCCTCTTTACTCTCCTTCTGAAAGACCACATCTTAACCGTTAAAGAGTTTTTAAAGTCTGGAAAGCACAAACTTAGAGAGCTCCACTCACTCCTTAACTCAAGTGAAGTTCCCTTTTCCGTATACAGACCCTTTGACTACAGGGGAAACTCTCTGATTAACGTAAACAGACCGGAGGACTACCATGAAGCCGTCTGTAGATGAGATTGTAGAGAGGGTAAAAGGGCGTTCAAACCCTGAAAACCTTGGTATGGTTCTGGTTCACAACGGGGTTGTGAGGGGGAGCTCCCGCTCAGGCGGTAAGGTTTCTGGGATGGAGCTCTCCTACAACGCGGAGAAACTGAAGCAGTTAATCTTTGAGATTGAATCTCGGGAAGGTATAGAGGCCGTTGAGGTGTGGCTTAACTCAGGCAAGCTGAATGTAGGAGACGACATAATGGTCGTTGCCGTTGCAGGCCGCTACCGTTCAGACGTTCTGCCCGCCTTTGAGGAGCTCATCTCACGGATAAAGAAGGAGGTTGTCATTGAAAAAGAGGTTTGACGACAGCCACCTGACAGACTTTGAGAAGTGGGTAATCTTTAAAAAGGGGACAGAACCCCCGTTTAACAACAAGTACTGGAACCACTTTGAAGAGGGCGTTTACGTCTGTAAACTGTGCCGTCAGCCGCTTTTTAGGAGCTCTGCCAAGTTCCTCTCGTACTCCGGCTGGCCTTCCTTTGACGAGGCCATTCCCGGAGCTGTAAAGGAGGTACCGGAGGAGTTCCCAGACGACCGTATAGAGGTTGTCTGCTCCCGGTGTGGAGCCCACTTAGGCCACGTCTTCTTCGGAGAGGGTTACACTCCAAAGAACGTTCGCTACTGCATAAATTCTGCAGCGATAGACTTTATCCCGGAGAGTGAAGGTGGCTCTGATTGAGCTTAAGAACATCAGAAAAGTTTACCGTCAGGGAGACCTTGAGGTAGAAGTTCTTAAAGGGATAGACCTTACAGTTGAGAGGGGAGAGTTTGTCTCAATCGTAGGCCCCTCAGGTTCCGGTAAGTCAACCCTTATGTACATTTTAGGCTGTTTAGACAGGCCCACCTCCGGAGAGTACTACTTAGACGGTAAAAACGTTCTAAAGCTGCCAGACGACGAGGTGTCAAAACTCCGTGCAGAGTACATCGGCTTTGTCTTTCAGGCCTTCTACCTGATTCCATACCTTACCGTTTTAGACAACGTTCTCCTTCCGGTTTCTTATCTTCCAAAATCAGAAAGGAAAAAGCGGTTTGCCGACAAGTCTCCCCAGCAGAAGGCCGTTGAGCTCTTGACCCGCCTTGGCCTTAAAGAGAGGCTGAACTTTAAACCCGAGGAGCTCTCGGGAGGCCAGAAACAGAGAACGGCCATAGCCAGAGCTCTCATAAACTCCCCTGAGATAATCCTTGCAGACGAACCAACCGGGCAGTTAGACAGTGAGTCAAGCCGTGAGGTTATGAGGATTTTTAAGGAGCTCCACTCTGAAGGGAAAACCGTAATCGTCGTTACCCACGACCCTGAAGTTGCAAAACACGCCCAGAGAATCGTTAAGATACGGGACGGAAGGGTTGTTGAATGAGAGGATTCATCTTTAAAGACCTTCTCCTTTCACT
>JALWGN010000039.1 GCA_027013575.1 Desulfurobacteriaceae bacterium | reverse complement strand
ACTCCTACAACCTGTGTTTTTGGAAATGTACAGATAGATGGGTACTACAACCCATTTGCGGCCCAGACAGATTGGGACGAATTTCTGGAAAACTACTTGTCTATGGAGTAGGAAATGTTACGTTACATTGTACCGGTATTCCTCTTGTTAATCTCCTCATGTGGTTCAGTTACTCTCAATACAGAGGCCAGGTTAAAGCTGTTTACAGTTGGGGAGCTCCTCAAAAACTGCCCCTCCCTTTTAGGGAAAGAGGTGGTCGTTGAGGGAACTTACAGAGGCTGGAACTGCCCCTCGGCGTGCAGGAATCCCGGTGTAACAAGGTCTGATGTTTGCCTAGTAGACTCAACGGGCTGTATCTACCTTTCAGGAACGGGAGGCCTTGACCCTCTTACAGGTAGAGGAAAAAGGGTAAAAGTGGTAGGTGTCGTATCTGAGAGGAACGGTATCTGCTACTTAAAGCCTGAGAGGGTAGATGAGCTTAGGTGAGTTTGAGCTCATCAGGAAGATTTCCCGATTTATAAGGCACGGGAACTCCGTAGAGCTCGGTATAGGAGACGATACGGCCGTCGTCTCTATAGAAGGCGGCAAACTCCTCTTAACCTGCGACGCTTTAGTTGAGAAAACCCACTTCCTGACCGATTGGAGAGAGCTGGTAGAGGAGCTCTTCTTCCTCCTTGGGAGGAAACTCGTTACGGTTTCGGTAAGCGATATTGCCTCAATGGGGGGAGCTCCCCTCTTCTCCCTTATAACCCTCGGCGTAAACGGCAGCCTTAAAGAAGAAGAGATAGACGAGTTCTACAGGGGAATCAGCTCAGCCCTTAAAGACTACAACCTCTCCCTGGTTGGTGGAGACACCGTTAGAAGTGAAAACCTTTTCTTTGACCTCTCCCTCGTAGGTAAAACGTCTTCAGACTTCATGGTAAGGAATGGAGCAAAACCCCAAGACCTCGTTTTCGTTACGGGAACCTTCGGAGACGCAAAGGGAGGACTTGACCAGCTTCTCAAAAGGAAAGTTACAGACCGATACCTTGTTGAAAGGTTCCTCAACCCAACGGCAAGGCTGAAAGAGGGGCAGGCTGCCCTTAGCCTTGGCGTAAAGTGTGGAACAGACGTAAGCGACGGACTTGTCTTCAACCTCTACACCCTTTCAGAGGCTTCAGGAGTCAGGATAGAGATAGACCTTGAAAAGGTTCCCCTCTCAGAAAACCTCATCTCCTACTGTGGAAAGGAGAGAGCTCTTTCCTTCGCCCTCTTTGGAGGAGAAGACTATGAGGTTATAATTACAGCTCCAGAAGAAAAAAGGGGGGAGCTCCAGAAGATAGGTTTCAAACCGATTGGAAGAGTTCTGAAAGGGAGCGGAGTTTACGGAAACGGCAAACTCCTTCCCAAAAAAGGTTACGACCACCTTAAGGAGGAACAGCCTTGACCTTTTTAGATTCAATCATAATGGGAATAGTTGAAGGTCTGACCGAATTCCTGCCTGTTTCGTCAACAGGCCACCTTATACTTACCTCCCACCTTCTTGGCCTGAAACAGACGCCCTTTGAAAAGACCTTTGAAATAGCCATACAGCTTGGAGCCATACTGGCGGTAGTCTTCATTTACAAAGACAGGCTAATAAGGAGTCTGGAGCTCTGGAAGAAGCTGATTGCAGCTTTCATACCCACAGGTATTCTCGGTCTGGCTCTACACCACTACATAGAAAAACTCTTCAGCGTAAAAGTGGTTTCCCTTATGCTGATACTCTGGGGAATCGTCTTTATACTGGTGGAGCTCCTCCACAGCGAAAAAGAGCACCACATAGAAAAACCCGAGGAAATAAGCTACCTGAAAGCCATTGGTATAGGACTCTTCCAGTCTCTTGCCATGATACCAGGAACCTCCCGTTCTGGAGCTACTATAATCGGAGGCATGCTTTTAGGAATGAAAAGGCCGGCTGCAACCGAGTTCTCCTTCCTTCTGGCAATTCCCACAATGTTTGCTGCAACAGGATTTGAACTTATGAAAAACTTTAACTCTTTTAGCTCAGAGAACTTTATGATTCTCTTTGTAGGTTCTATTACAGCCTTCGTTTCAGCCTTCTTTGCGGTAAAGTGGTTACTTAACTATGTTAAACACCACAGCTTTATTCCGTTTGGGATTTACAGAATTGTTGTAGGTCTTGTCTTTTTAGCTGTTTTGTTATAATCAGCTGGGGGTAGAGATGCAGAGTAATGTATCAATGCTTACCCTTTTAAAAGAGGTGGTTGAGAGAAAGGGATCTGATCTCCATATTGCACCAGGTAGTCCTCCCCGTATAAGAATACTAGGCGATTTAGTTCCCCTAAATGAGTACGGTACGCTTTCACCTGCTGATACAAAACGTTTGATTTACAGTGTACTTACAGACCTTCAGAAAAAGCGGCTGGAGGAGGACTGGGAACTAGACTTCTCATTTGGAATAAAAGGGGTTGCCCGTTTTAGGGGAAACGCATACTTTCAGAGGCAGTCCCTTGCTGCGGCCTTCAGGCTTATTCCTTTTGACATTCCAAACTTTGACAAACTTGGCCTTCCAAAAGTTATAGAGAGCTTTGCCCATAAAGACAAAGGGCTCGTTTTGGTAACCGGTCCTACAGGTTCCGGTAAGTCAACAACCTTGGCTTCCTTGCTTAAAATAATAAACGATACCTACCCCTATCACATCTTAACAATTGAGGATCCCATTGAGTTTGTTTATGAACACAACAAATCCCTCGTAACACAGAGAGAGCTGGGAAACGACACAAAGAGTTTTGCGAGAGCTCTCCGTGCTGCACTCCGTGAAGATCCCGATGTCATACTGGTTGGAGAGATGAGGGATCCTGAAACTATAGAAGCTGCTCTCACTGCGGCGGAAACCGGTCACCTCGTGTTCTCAACTCTTCACACAAACTCAACTGTAGAAACGATAAACCGTATAGTAGACGTCTTCCCAGCCGAAAAACAGGCTCAAATTAGAACGCAGCTCTCCTTCGTTCTTGTTGGTACGGTAGCTCAGAAACTGCTTAAACGTAAGGACGGAAAAGGTAGAGTAGCAGCAGTAGAGGTCTTCATACCAACACCGGCAATTAGAAACCTGATAAGAGAAAATAAACTTCACCAGATCTACTCAATGATGCAAACGGGACAGGCAGCAACCGGGATGATTACACTCAACCAGCACCTTGCACAGCTTTACACAAGTGGAATAATAGATATAGAAGAAGCTAAGAGGGTTTCACCAGACCATAAAGAACTTAACTCATTAATTAAATCCTTATCTAAAGGTTTTTAGATGGCTGTTTACAGGTATGTCGGTAGAGATGTTTTAAACAGGAGAAGGAGAGGGCTTATAGAAGCTGACAGTCTAGAAGCAGCTAAGGAGATACTCCTAAGTCGTGGGGTTGTTGTCGTTGAGAAGCTTTCTGAAGATAAATCTTTCTTAAAGAAAAGCGTGGATCTTCCTTTTCTTAATAGAGTTACTCTCCGTGACCTACTCATTTTTACACGTCAGCTTTACGCAATGATTCATGCAGGAATTCCGTTAGTTCAGTCTTTAAGAGTAATAAAAGATCAAGTAACAAATAGAAGATTAAAGCAGATAATAGATGATATCGCCACTTACATAGAGGAGGGGGGGAAATTCTCAACGGCCTTAACCCGGTACAGAGACGTTTTTGGCGACCTGTATATCTCAATGATAAGAGCAGCAGAGGAAGCAGGAACGCTAGAAGAGACTTTGAAGCGCCTTGCTGAGTACCTGGAAAAAGTAGAGAAGCTTAGAGGTAAAGTTAAAAGTGCGCTTTTTTATCCGATTTTTGTACTTATTACGGCAACTATAATTGTGACAGGAATTATGATTTTTGTCATCCCCACTTTCCAACAGCTTTATGCGGATTTAGGAGGTTCGCTACCCACTCTTACTCAGATGGTAATAGATGCAAGTAACTGGTTAAGAGACTACATAGGTTGGTTTATACTTGCAATTTTTGTTTCAGTTGTCCTGTTTATACAGCTAAGAAGAGTTTCAAAAAGGTTTAGATATCTAACAGACTTGGCTTTTCTCAAACTTCCAGTTTTTGGAGATTTAATTCTTAAATCAAGTATTGCCAACTTTTCCAGAACCTTTTCCTCAATGCTCTCCAGTGGTATAAATATTCTG
>JALWGN010000038.1 GCA_027013575.1 Desulfurobacteriaceae bacterium | reverse complement strand
GAGGAGTTTACCCTAACAGAGGATTTGATAAAGTCTAAAAGCAGGAATACGCCATTTTTAAACAGGAAACTCAAAGGAATGGTGAAATTCACTCTATATAATGGTAGAATAGTCTATAAAACTGTATAGGGAGTTCCCATGCACCAACAGCCCGGCTTTAGCTTCTTTGACCTGTTCTGGTTCATGATAATCCTCTTCTCTCTCTGGCCTCTCTTCCAGCAGAAGAACCTTGAGTGGGCAAGGCTCAGGCTCATCAGGGAGATTGAGAAAAAGAGAAAATCCCGCGTTATCACAATGATACACAGACAGGAGCGACTCGCCTTTATGGGATTTCCCCTCGTCAGGTTTATAACGATTGAAGATTCTGAGAGGGTCTTAAGGGCCATAAGAATGACGCCAGACGACATGCCCATTGACTTCATAATTCACACTCCCGGAGGCCTCGCCCTTGCCGCAACTCAGATAGCCTCAGCTCTGGCAAAGCACAAAGCTCCCGTAAGGGTAATCGTTCCCCACTACGCCATGTCGGGAGGAACGCTGATTGCTCTGGCAGCAGACGAGATAGTTATGGATCCAAACGCCGTTTTGGGTCCCCTTGACCCACAGCTTGGGCAGTTTCCGGCTCCATCCATAGTTAAGGCCGTAAGGGAGAAACTCCAGGACGGAAAGGCAAACGTAAAGGACGAAACCCTTATACTTGCAGACGTTGCAGAGAAAGCTCTACACCAGATGAAAGAGACCATAGAGAGAATTCTGAAACAGAAAGGGCACGACGAGGAGAAGGCAAAAAGAGTTGCAGACCTTCTAACCTCCGGTTACTGGACTCACGACTACCCGCTAACGGTTGAAGTGGTTGAAGCTCTGGGTCTAAACGTCTCTACCGACGTTCCGAAGGAGGTTTACGACCTGATGGAGCTCTACTACCAGCCTTCAGGTCAGGCCTCCGTACAGTACATTCCCATCCCCTACGGTGAACCAAAGAAAGGGGAGGTGCCGATAAGGAAACCACATTAGGAGCGATAAAGTGTTCAGAATAGGAGACAAGGTAGCCTTTCCCCCCCACGGGGTAGGAGTAATTGAAGGAAGAGAGGAGAGGGAGGTAGGGGGAAAGAAGATAGCCTACCTGAGGATAACCCTCATAGGAAAGAGCATGTCAATTTTAGTTCCCGAAGAGAGCGCCGAGTCGTCAGGGATAAGGCCAGTCCTCTCCGAGGAGGAGATTGAAGAACTCTTTAACTACCTCTCTGAGGTTCCTAAAAACATAAGTGAGAAGTGGACTGTTCGCCACAGGCTCAACGTTGACAGGCTCAAAACGGGAAACGTTAAAGAGCTTGCCACCGTTGTTAGAAATCTCTCTTACAGGTCAAAGGAGAAGGAGCTCTCCTACTCTGAAAAGAGGATGTTTGAGGAGGCCTTCAGTAAACTTGCCGAGGAGATTGCCCTCTCTCTGGGAGAACCTGTCAGAAAAGTAAAACAGAGGATGAGAAAGATACTGAAAGAGGTTAAGAAGAAGTGATAACCAAAATTGTAGGCGGTTTCTTTCTCTTCCTCATCTTCGTTACCATCGTAATTTTCAAAAACTACGGATTTACGCTTACCCAGTCTCTGATACTGGGAATATTCATAACAGCCGCTTCCTTCCTATTCTACCAGTTTGTTCTGAAGAGGAAACTCTCTGTAAAGGTTATCCTGCTGTTCTTTGCAGGGTTCTACTTAGGACTTTACCTTGCAAAGGGCATCACCCTGTCACTCTACCCTATATTCTCCTCGTTTACCTACCTTCAGGACATTCTCTTCTTGACGCTTCCCTACCTGTTTGCATTTCTGGCAGTTGAACTTGGAGCAAACAGACCTTTAAGTCAGCTTATAAAGGAAGAGTCTCCCCTCTACTGTACTCCAAAGGTCGTTGACACCAGCGCCCTTATAGACGGAAGGGTTTACGAGATAGCAAAGATAGGGTTTATTGAGGGGAAGATAATCATTCCCCGTTTCGTTCTTGAGGAGCTCCAGCTCCTTGCCGACTCAACAGACCCCACTGTAAGGACGAAGGGTAAGAAAGGCCTTGAGATAGTCTCCAAGCTGAAAACCCTTGAGAAACCACCTGTAGAGATATACGAGAGAGACCTCCCCTGGATAAGGGACGTTGACGCAAAACTTGTGGAGCTCTCAAAAAAGCTGGGAGCAAAGCTGATAACCACAGACTACAACCTGAACAGAGTTGCAACCATTAAAGGCGTTGAGATACTCAACATAAACGACCTTGCAAACGCTCTGAAACCGGTAGTAGCGGTAGGTGAAGAGCTTGTTGTCTTTCTGGTAAAAGAGGGTAAGGAGAAGAACCAGGGAGTAGGCTACCTGGACGACGGTACAATGGTTGTTGTTGATAACGCTAAACACCTGATAGGCCACAAGGTAAAGGTTCTGGTTAACAACATCCTTCAGACATCTGCAGGAAAAATCATCTTCGGAAGGCTAAAAGAGGTGGTGAAGTGAGAGTTGCCGTTGTTCCGGCTGCCGGAGTTGGAAGGCGGTTTGGAGGTAAGAAGCAGTTTTACAGGATACTCGGTAAACCGGTTATTGAGTTCCCCCTTGAAGTGTTCAGTAAAAGCGAGCTGATAGACGCCGTTGTACTGGTTCTGCCAAAGGAAAACCTTAACCTGGGAGAGGAGCTGAAGAAGAAGTTTCCAAAGATTGCCGCCGTTGTGGAGGGAGGAGGCGAGAGGCAGTCTTCCGTCTTCAGAGGCCTTAAAAAGGCTTCAGAACTCAGGCCGGAAGAGGTATTAGTCCACGACGGAGTAAGGCCGGTTATAGACCTTTCACTTATAACAGACCTGACGGTTGCAATGTCAGACTACGAAACGGAAGGCGTTATACCCGGGGTGAAGCCGAAAGAGACCGTAAAGGAGGTGGGAGCTCCCCTTGAGCCGGGGGACTTCCTGGTTGAGAGAACGCTGAACAGAGATAAACTGATACTGGTTCAAACTCCCCAGCTCTTTAAGTTTGAAGTCCTGCTTGAGTGCCACAGAAGGGCTGAAAAGGAAGACGTGGTAGTAACAGACGACTCTGCTCTACTTGAGAGGTACGGTTACACAGTTGTCGCAATAGCAGGAAGCTACCGAAATATAAAAATAACAACCCCGGAAGACATCAAAATCGCCGAAGTTTTCCTAAGAGAGCTCTACCCGAAAGGTCTGTAAGGGGGAAAGCCATGAATTTCCTGAGGGAAGTTCCCCTCTTCAGCGGACTTTCAGAGGAGCAGATAGAGAAGGTAAGTAGGATAGGTTACCTGAGGGTATACCAGAAGGGAGAGGTGATATTCAACCCCGGAGACAAAGCACAGCACTTCTTCATTTTAAAGTCGGGCAAAATTAAGATATTTAAAACGGCAAGGGGGAAAGAGCAGATAATCAGAATATTTGACGTTCCCGCCCTGTTTGGTGAAGCCGCAAGCTTTACAGGAAAGAACTTTCCTGCCTGGGCAGAGGCTCTGGAAGAGTCGGAAATACTCACCATTCCAAGACAGAGGTTTATGGAGCTCCTCAAAGAAGATCCGGAGATTGGAATGAACCTCCTCTCTGTAATGGCTCAAAGGCTTCTACACCTGACAAACGTTATAGAGAGCCTCTCCTTAAAAAACGCTCTGTCAAAGGTTGCAAACTACATACTGCGAAAGTACGAGGAGACAGGAAAAGAGGAGGTACCGTTCAGCACCAGCATCGCCTCAATGGAGCTGGGACTGACGAAAGAGACCGTTTCAAGAATGGTAGGAAAACTAAAAGAGCTCGGAATAATTGAGAAAACGAGAAACAGCGTAAAGATAAAGAACGCTAACGCCTTAAAGGACGCTGCCTTTTAGATTGAAACCTCTCCTTAATCTCGTGGAAGAGCCAGCCTAACGGGTCGTATATCAGGAGCCTCGGTCCACTGTAACGCATAACGCTCCTTACTCTCTCCCTCATGTCCGGCCTGTAGCAGTGGACGGGGCACTTCTTACAGGTTGGTTTGTTCTCTCCAAACGGACAGAGGTCTAAACGGCTAAAAGCGTAGTCAAGGAGTCCTTTACACTCGGGGCAGAGCTCTCCCCTTCTCCTTCTGTGTCTCCTCCAGCAGTAAAGCTCAACCATTCTCTTTATCGTCTCTTTTTCCCTCTCTATCACTCCCAAAGAACACCTCTCATCCTAAAAATAAAGAGCCCTCCCCCCTTTGGGGGAGGGAAACACTCACTGGGAGGGAGGAGATGAAGATACTATATACCAAGGAGGTCTCTCTTTTTCATTATGTGCTCCTCCATGGCCTTAGCAGCTTCAACGGGATCATCTCCTACAGCTATCTTACCCCCTGTAAGGGCTTCAACCTCTTCCGTTAGAAGCTTAACAACTTTGTCTGACCCTGTAACCGGAGGAACGGGGGAGACGTGTGTGTAGAACCCCATGGCAACGGCAGAGAAACCGTCTATAACAGCTTTCTGCTCCATGTACTCAGGAGCTGTAACGACAGCGGGAAGCTGAGACGGATCAACTCCAAGAGCGTTAGCAATAGCAACGGCAGTCATTATGATACGGCCTGTATCCGTACATGTTCCAAAGGAGAGAACAGGAGGAATTCCTAAAGCTTTACAGACACCTGCGAGTTTTGGCCCTGCGTACTCCTCTGCAGCCTCAACGGTTTCAAGCCCTGCTTTCTGCATGCCCGCATTACCGCAACCGGCACCTATAACCAGTATATCCCTCTTAATCAGCTCTTTTGCTATCTGAACGGTTACGCTGTCCTGAGGCCCGTTTCCTAAAGAGGTGCAGTTAACGAGAGCTGCAATTCCCTTTATGTCTCCACTCTTAATAACTTCAAGAAGTGGGTCAAGACTTCCGCCTAAAGCGTTAACTATCGCCTCGGCAGAGAACCCAACGAGTGCCTTCTGCTTAAACCTGGAAACGTCTACCTTCTGCCTGTTTCTCCTCTCCTTAAAGTTCTCAACGGCAAGCTTTATAATCTCCTCTGCGACTTTTGCCTCATTTCCCGGCTTGTACTCAAGCCTTATGGAGCCCGGAACACCGATAATGTTAGAAACAGCAATAAGCTTGAATGTGTACCTGTCTGCGTACTCCTTTAGGTTGGCAAGGGAACAGTTCATATCCATTACGAAGGCATCAACAGCACCAGTTGAGAGGAAGTACTCAATAGAGATCCAGTTTGACGTTAAGCCGACAAAGACGTCATCGCAATCAACCCTTGCCATAATCTCCTGACCGGTCTCAATAGACCCCACTATCCTTATACCTTTGGCTCCAGCTTCCCTTGCCATCTGCTGGAACTTCTCGTCCTTTGCAAGTTTGATAAGTGCCATACCGACAAAGGGCTCATGTCCGTTGGGAAGGATGTTCACGTAGTCTGGATCTAGAACGCCAAAGTCAACTGTACACTCGTGAGGAGAGGGTGTTCCGTAGAGAGCGTCCTGAATCATCTCAAGTGGAACGAGACTTCCAAAGGCAGAGGCCACTCCGTTCCTCAGAGCAGCAAGGGCAAGCGTAATGTAATCCCCATCTATGTTTGTCATTGACCTTGTAACAGAGTCAACAAGCTCGTTCATCGGTCCCTTTGGAGTTATACCAAGCCTCCTGAAAACCTCTTTCCTGCTTTCCGGTGCCAGGGCTTCAACAAAAGTAGAGGTTTTATTCTCGGAGAGGGTCTCAAGGACTCTCTGAGCTACCTTTTCCGCCTTTGTGTCAAGGGGAAGAGACGTATCAACGCCGAGAATTTGAGCCAAAGCGTCTATCTTTGACGGATCCTTGATCTCGTAAACCGTGTTGCCCCTGGCCGTCTCAAGTAGAGTGAGAGCTGCCTCCCTACAGTGGTAGGTGTAGGCAGCAAGCCCCATGTTGGCCTTAATGAGGAGGTTTCTCATAACAATTCCATGGGCATCTATACCGCAAACTCCCCTTGGAGTTTGAGGGGTTATACGACACGGTCCCATTGAACAGAGCTGACAGGAAACTCCCTCTTTACAGAACTTACAACGAACTTTCTCCATTGCCTCAAAACGGTCCGCAACGTTAGAGAGACCTGCTTCCTTTACTTTTTGGTACATAAAGTTGACACTTTCGTGGACGGAAGGCATTTTGAGGCCTACTCCTGTAGAGAGGTCCGACTCTACACAGAAGTTGGACTCCTTCTGCTTATCTTCTCCTCCGTTCCCCTTTTTAAAGAATCCAAACATCCTGTCCTCCTTTGGTTTGTGGTTCTGTCTTAAGAATAACTGCTTCCCGTTCCTGTTTCCTTGACTTATGTCAACACCAGAGCAATATTTGAATATTGCGTTAATTTGAGTTACACAATTAAATAATTAGCTATAGGAGGACGCGATGAAAGTGGCCGTACCGATTCTGGAAAAAGAGTTTGAAGGAAGAAAGCTGGTAAATCCCCACTTCGGAAAGTCTAACCTGTTTGCGGTTGTAGATACCGAAAGTGGAGAGGTTAAAGTTCTCAAAAACCCTGCACTGCACCTTGAAAGGGGTAGAGGAAGGTTTATAGCTGAGATGTTTAAAAGCGAAGGTGTTGAAGCGGTTCTCGTTAAGGAGATGGGGCCGGGAGCGTTTGATAAGGTAACAGGCCTTGGAATGACCGTTTACCTGATTCCGGCTGAAGTAAAGTTCCTTGACGAGGCTTTAGAGCTCTTCAGGGAAGGTAAACTGGAAGTTTTAACAGAGCCAAATGAAGATTAAAAAAAGAGCCCCCAGCCAATTGGGGGCAGCCTAAACGTGAGGAGGGAGAGATGGAGCATCTGGGTGGGGAATAATATACTAATTTTCCGCAAAGTCAAGGGCTGGGGTTTAAACTCCCCTTGAAAACGACCTCCCCCGAAGGGAGAAAACTGAGCCTAACAACGAAGAGCTCCACGCCCTCTCTGAGGGCACTCTCCAAAGTTTCAGCAAACTGGGGATCCGTTTCTCTATTTGGAAGAAAAGAACGGCAGCTACGGAAGGCTAAAAAGAGTAGCGCTCCTCGGTATCCCTTTTTAACTGCAGAAACAAGCTCCTCTAAGTGGCGACGTCCCCTCTCAGTAGGAGCATCTGGAAAGAGACAAACTTCTCCTCTTACGAGGTTGCAGCCCTTTACTTCAAGGAGTAACTCTCCGTCTATCAGGAAGTCTATACGACTTCTGCCGAAACGGAACTCAGGTTTTAACTCTTTCGGTTTAAAACCGAGAAGGCCTTCTTCTAAAACCTTCTTTGCAATTAATGAGTGAACGGAGGTGTTCAGGAGAACCCACTCCTGCTCACTTTTAACGGCCACAAATTTGTAGTCCAGTTTCCCCCTGGGATTTGGAGCGAGAAGGACGGGAGCTCCCTCCTTAAGGAGCTCCCCAAGCCTTCCGGTATCGCTCAGGTGTGCTCTCCTCTCTTCCCCGTTAACTTCAACCAGAACAACAAACCGGTTAAGTCGCTCAAGGAGTCTTCCTTCCGTAAAACTGCCAAGGTATGACCTCAGGTTAACCAGAACCATCAGAGGGACTTCTGAACCTCAAAGTCTATGTCCTTACCGAGGTGCCCTGTGGCGTTTGCAACGTGAACAACAACCTGCCCCGTTTCAGGCTCGTACTCAAGAACGGTAATTCCACAGTTGGCCTGCTTAAACGCCCAGAACTTATTCAGGTCTACCCCAAGAAGGTGGCACATGAGAACTTTATTCGTGGCGTCGTGGCCTACAACAACGATAAGGTCTTCAGGAGAGAACTGAGAGACAACCTCCTCAAAAGCCTTAACAGCCCTGTCGTAAACGTCCTTTAGGCTCTCCCCTCCGGGCATCTTCACCTCTGCCGGCCTCGTTCTCCAGAGTTTGAGGAGCTCCGGGTACCTCTCCTCAACCTCAGAGGCCAGCATTCCTTCCCACTCTCCGTGGTCAATCTCCTTAAATCCCTCCTTAACCTGAACCTCAAGTCCGTGGTGTTTGGCAATCTCCTGGGCTGTATCCCTGCACCTTGAAAGAGGGCTTGAAAAGACAGCTTTAACGGGAAAGTCTTTGAGAGCCTCTCCTACCCTTCTTGCCTGCTCCTTTCCCTCCTCGTTGAGGGGAATGTCCATCTTTCCCTGATACCTTCCCTCTGCGTTCCACACGGTTTTACCGTGTCTAACCAGAATAACCTTAGGCATCTGCACTCCTCCAGAAGTTTGGTTCGGAAATTATACAGTCAGGATTTTTACAGAATTTTTACAACTGCTGTAAAATTTCCTAAACCACTGTCGGAGGAAGGGAATGAAGAAAAAGCTAGACAGATGGATGGACAGAATGCCCATGCCCGTTCTGCCTCCAGAGGTAAGAAAGAGGGTGTTTAACGAGTACGTACTCGGTTACGGCCACACCGCGGCAAAAGACGAATCCCTCAGGTGCCTGCTCTGTAAAACACCCACCTGTATGGACTCCTGCCCTGTAAGCAGCAGGATACCGGAGTGGATTGAGACAATACAGAAGGAAGGGGTCATTGAGGGATACAAAATACTGAGGGACAGAAACCCGTTCAGCTCAGTATGTGGAAGGGTGTGTCCTCAGGAAAGGCTCTGTGAGAGCACCTGCATCCTCCTGAGGAGGAAGAACGGAGAATCTGTAGCTATAGGGGGACTTGAGAGGTTCATCGCAGACAACATCAGAATGTCTGGAGTCAACTGGGTTGACGAGAAAGAGTGTGAGGATACTGGAAAGAGAGTTGCAATAATCGGAGGAGGACCCGCCGGCCTTGCAGCAGCATACTTCCTGGCCAGAAAGGGACACAAGGTAACTATCTTTGAAGCGCTTCCCTACCTTGGCGGAGTGATGAGGTACGGAATTCCCGAGCCAAGGCTCCCCAGAGAAGCCCTTGACTGGGACATCAACCTGATCCTTAACCTTGGAGTTGAGGTTAAAACAAACACAGTTGTAGGAGAGGACATCACACTTGACCAGATTAGAAAGGAGTACGACGCCGTCTTTATAGCGGTAGGTTCCGGTAGAGGAAAGAAGATGAACATTCCCGGAGCAGACCTTAAAGGGGCATACTCTGCCATAGGATTCCTTATGAAAGTAAATACAGGAGAGGTTCACCCACTGCTTGCCCCTGAGAGGGACATAGAGCTCCCGCAGGACAAAAAAGTAATTGTGGTAGGCGGAGGGTTCACAGCCGTTGACTGTGCCCTGGTTGCGGTAAGGCTCGGAAACGAAGTAGAGGTTGTTTACAGGAGAACGAAAGACTCCTCCTCTGCAAGGGAAGATGAATGGGAAATGCTTGAGGAGGAAGGAGTTAAGATAAACTGGCTCACTCAACCTGTTGAAGTGATAGGAGACGAAGAGGGGAACGTAAAGGCACTGAAGTGCGTTAAAATGGAACTGATCCCTCAGGAGAGCGGAAGGCCGAAGGTAAAGCCGATAGAGGGCTCAGAGTTTGAGATTCCCTGCGACGTTGTCATCTTTGCCGTAGGGCAGGGAGATAACCCTGTTGCCTACAAAGACCTGGAAGGACTTAAAATTGACAAGTGGAACAACCTATCAACCGTTGACGAAGAGTTCAGAACTAACGTTGAAGGCGTTTGGGCCGGTGGAGACGTCGTAAACGGAGGAGACCTGGTAGTTACAGCCATAAAGCACGCTCAGATTGCCGCAAGGTCTATTCACAGATACCTTACAACCGGAAAGTGGGAGTACAAGGGAGAGTAAGTTTAGAGGTGGGCCTTTGGGCTCACCTCCCCAGTAATCTGTCAAGAACTATGGAGGCGGCAGACCTTACAGAGAGGTGGTTGTAGTCTGTCGGCCCCTCTATAGGCTCTAAAACGTAGTCCGCCGAAGAGATAAACTCCTCTGTTAAGCCCCAGCCGGTTCCGAAACAGATAATAACGTCCTCCCCCGAAGAGATCTTCTCCCGAAGGGAACTGTAGGAGATGGCTCCGTTGTACCTCCTTGCAGTAGTAACCACAACCTTAGGCCTTACCCCGTCTCTCTCCTCTATGTCTTTCAGGGCGTCCTCAAAGTAGGGTACGGCCTCTACTATCTTCAGAGCTTCCCACCGTTTAGGGTTGTACTCCCTGCCGTGGCCACTCTGCCAGAAAGAGAGGAGTTTCCTAGCAAGCCAGAGGTGGTTCTCTATAGGCTGAACAACGTAGTAGCGCTTTACTCCAAAAGTCCTGGAGGCTCTTGCTATGTCGTGAATGTCAAGGGTTGTTAGCGAAGTGGCAACTACTTTTCTGCTCCTGTTGTAAACGGGGTAGTGGAGAAGAGCTGTGTAGACGGCCATACCTCTCTCCTGTCTGTTTTTGAAAGGATACTACTTCTCGGAAGCCTTTTTAAAGAGGTAGATTGAAGGAATGTAAAAGAGAAGGAGCTTCGGAGAGAAGGTAAGGACGAGAGAGAAACCTAAAATGGCAGCTCCCCAGAAGAAAGAGCCGGTAATCTCCTTCTCCTCTCTGGTAAGCTCTGCCTTTATCTCCGACGGAAGGTTTGAGAGGAGCTCCCCGTAATCAAGAACCAGCTTAACGGTCTTCCTTCTAACAGTTGAGGCAACCATTCTTGGAGCTATCCTCATAAGGTAAGGCTTTAGAAGGGGTGGAAGCCTGAAGTCGGGGTAGATTATCCTGGCGACTGACTCTGTATGTGCTATCGTCTTCATGAGAGTAACGAGCTCCTCGGGAAGAACTATCTTAAACCGCCTGGCAACGGAGAGCTCCTCGTAAAAGAGCCTCTCCGCATCAATCTGGGAGAGTGGTCTGTTGTAGTACTTATCAAGGAATATGAGAACCTCCCTCTTCAACAGGTTCTCGTTTACCCACTCCCCAACAGCCCCTATACGCTTCAGCGAGCTTACTATTATGTCTGGATCCCTGTTCATAACGCCTACAGAGAAGAGGAAGAACTCACTTAGGGTGTCGGGGGAGAGCCTCCCAACTATTCCAAAGTCAACAAAGGCAAAACGGCCGTCTTCCAGGAGGAATATGTTCCCGGGATGCAGGTCTCCGTGAAAAACTCCCAGCTCAAAAACGGTTCTGTTGACTATGTGGACAAACCTCTCAGCAAGCCTCCTCCTCTCCTCACTGCTAAACGACTCAAAGAGCTCCGGCGAGAGCTTCTTCCCCTTAACAAACTCTGTCGTCAGGTAACGGGAGGAGGTTACCTCCCAGACGACTGCAGGAACAAAGAGAGAAGGCTCCTTCCTGGAGAACTTCCTGAAGAGCTCCATGTAGGCAGCTTCCGTTGTAAGGTCAAGCTCAGTAAGGAGCATCCTCTCAAGCTCAGAAACTATCTGCGGAACCCTAAACTCCTTCACGGCGGGAATGAAGGAGAGGAGAAAAACGACGCTCCTTAAAACAGAAACGTCCCTCTTTATGAGCTCCTCAGCCTTCGGCCTTATCACCTTAAGGGCAACCTCTCTTCCGTCCTTAAGGAGAGCCCTGTGAACCTGAGCAACGGAACCCGAACCTATGGGCTCCTCCTCAATGAAAGAGAAGCATTCCTTCAACTGTGGATAGTGGTTAAGGAGTTCCTCAAGGGGTTGGGGCGGAACCCTATCCTGCAGTTTCTCAAGCTCCTTAATGAAGTCTGCAGGGAGGATGTCAACCCTGGTTGAAAGGAGCTGCCCGATCTTGACGTAAGCCCCGCCTAACCTCTCAAATGCAACCCTCAATCGGACGGCAGGCGGGTAGGATAGGAGCTCCCTGAAGGGGAAAAACGGAATACTCAGCAGAAAGGCCACAACGGGCGTTAAATACCGCTCAACAACCTCGTAGGCGCAGAAGTAGAGGTAACCTATGACCTGATAGAGACGGAAAAAGCGGGACATTACCTGTTCTCTTTCCCTTTAAGGGAACTCTTAAGCTCCTCTATCTCTTTCTTCAGCAGCTCAATCTCCCTCTTTAAAGACTCAATCTCTTCTTTGGTGGCAACGGGGAGCTCCTTAAGAACTTTAGCCACCTCCTTAGCGACCTCCTCCTTCTGTTTCTCAATCTGTTCTTTAAGCTGTTTCAGGAACTTCTTACCCTCTTCCTCTGAAAGTTTACCCTTCTCCTCAAGCTCCTTTATAAACTCCTCCACCTTCTCAGAAACGAGAGCAACAAAACCAATCTGAAGAAGAGCAATTTTCCTAATAAGATCTGCTGGACTCTTCATCTTAGACCTCCAGAGTTTGATTTCAGTTTAAAATTATGGTGGAGAAAGGAGAAAGGGGAAAGAGTTGAAAAAATTCATCATCCTGGCACTGCTCCTGTACCCGGCCGTAACCTTTGCTGCAGTTCCGGTAGAGATAACCGCACAGAAAGTTGAAGGCAACGTTAACACCTCTGTAGAAGCTACCGGAAGAGTGGTCGTTAAGTATAAAGAAGTCGTTATAGAAGGAGATAGAGCAACCTACAACCGTGAAACCGGAATCATAAGGGTGTGGGGGAACGTTACTGTAAAAGAGAAACCGGCACTTCTCCACTGTAAAGAGCTGGTCTACAACCTGAAGACGAAGAGAGCTCTCCTTACAGACGTTGAAGGGTACCTATCCCCTACAGACAGAATAAAGGCAAAAGAGATAAGGAGAGTATCTGAAAAGGTATGGATTGCCTACGACGGAGAGTACACCCCCTGCACCCAGAACACCTGTCCCGACTGGTCTGTTACTGCCAGGAAGTTCCGAATACTCCTTGGAGAGTCTTTCAGGGGCAAGTGGGTAGCATTCAGAGTAAAGGAGATACCTATTTTAGTGTCACCTTACCTTTCGGGGCCTATTCAGAGAAAGAGAGAGTCGGGCTTTCTCTTTCCAAGGTTCGGCTACATCAGTAAAGACGGGTTCGTCTATAAACAGCCCTTTTACCTAGTCCTGGGAAGAAGTGCAGACCTCACCTTAACCTACGAAAAGAGAACAATAAACGGAGAAGGTGGAGCCGGAGAACTCCGATACGTACTGGGAGAGAAGAATAAAGGAAAACTTAGCTACTATCAACTTGACAGAAAAGAGGGAAAAGACTGGCGCTTAGACTTCTACCACAACTACAATCCTTCCGACTACCTCTACGCTAAGGCCAACATTAACGTGGTAAGTAGCAGGTCCTACTACGTAAACTCGGCTAACTTCAACGTTGAAGAACAGACCCAACTCTACACAAAGTCAACCCTGTCGGGATCAAAACTGTGGGAGAGAGCAATACTGAACGTTAACTCCACCTATTTCCGCTACCTTATAGGCTCAACCAACACCGCATACCAGAAGGTACCCAACGTCAACTTTTACCTTATGGATACCTCCATACCGAAAACACCTCTAACGTTTAACCTGAGCTCAGATATTACTTACTTCTACAGGGAAGCAGGGGGGAGCGGCTACAGGTTTAACGCCGTTCCTTCCTTTAGGCTGGTCAGAAGGTTTGGAGTAGTGAAGAACAGCTCTAAACTCAGCTACCTGTTAACCTCGTACCAACAGGGGGGAAGCAGACACCTGTGGGAGTTCAAAAACACGACAGAAGTTAACAGGTTTTTATGGCTTGGTAAGTACAGCATCTCTCTGAATCCCAAAATCACCTTCTTCTACAGGGAGAGTAAAGACCAGCGTTCAAATCCCTTCTTTGACCTAACCGATAGGCTTAAGGGTGAAAGAACAGTAACCCCGGAGCTGGAGACGTTTATCTACTCCCCAAACGGCAGAGTAGCAAGAATAAGCCTCTCGTCTGACTACAAACTATCTGGAGAGTGGAAAACGTTTAAACTGGACTTTGACTCTTTCCCTCTAAGCTGGCTGGAGTTCAGGGAAACGCTACACCTGTTCCCTTCCCAGGGGAGGTTTTACTACTCAAACACCTACCTGTCCCTTAAACTTCCCCTCAACGTCCAGCTCTGGGGAAACTACTACAGGCAGGCTCTACCTGAGGATATAAGCTACATGAGGTGGGGAACCAGCTTTCCGATAAACCGATACATCTCTGTTAGCTACCAGCAGAGGTACGACCTAAAATTCCAGGAGGATAGGGAGAGGCAGTACTCATTAAACGTAGATAGAGGCTGCTGGACAGGAAGCCTATCGTACAGGTGGATAAAGAACTACGACAACACTATAGACTACCAAATACTTATCAGAGTGAACCTTGCAAGGCTTGGTAGCTACGGTTATAAACTCACCGGGAAGAAGAGGTAGAAACAGGACGTAAGTTACTGGTTGTCCAGACTTTACACTTTCTCTTTTCTATGTAGAACTTCCCTCCGTATGGGTCTTTCGGTAGCTTTTTCAGTATCCCCGACCTAACCAGATCATCAAGGGTTTCAGGACATCTACCGTAGCGTTTTCTGTAGACAGAAAGGGCACGGTCAAGCTCTTTTATGGCCAAGAGTGCCTTCAACCTCCTCTCAAGAGCTCTCTTGACTGACTCCTGCTTTGCACTTTTAAGCTCTTCATAAGTAACTGCTATAGCGATATCCAGTTTACCGGACTCTGCGTAGAGACGGGGAACAAGGAGTTTCAGGTAGGAGGGAGCTCCCTTCATTTGAGAAGCAATTTTGAGGTACTTTGCTCCCTCAACTTTATTGTCCATAAAGTAGAAGTAGTTAAAACCTACGAGAAAGGGAAGACGCCAATCTTTTATATAGCGGCTACCCTCTAAGAGCGTAGAGTTAATCTTCAAAAGGAGTTTTCTATTTTTATACACCTTCCACGGAACGTAAGCTCCAAGGAAGTAGAGAGGGTCAAAGTAGTAGGGATCAAGCTTCTCAATTACCCTAACGTTCTCAATTAACCGCTCCCACTCCTCCTCGGAGAATTTCCTCTCTTTCCAGTTGTTAAAAACGTCATTCCCAGTAAGATAGCACAGGTTGATAAAGAGAATATCTGCAGCAGGACTCTTAAAGCCCGGTGAAGAGATGAGAACCTGACTGTAAGAGTAAGGAAGAACAGGAAGGAGTTCCTTAACTCTAGGCTTCATCTTATCGGCTTTAACCATAAATGGAATAGAGAAAATTATCAAAAAGAAAGCTAGGAGTAGCCTCTTCACTAGAGCTCTCTCCTCTCAAAAAGGAGTGTTGAAACCACCAGTACTGCCGAAGTATAGATGAGAAAATAGACAGAAACTAGAAGGAAATAGAGAGGTGACACAGTTAAAGATAGGTGAACTGCATAGTCTTTAATGTCAAAAAGAGAAAAATTCGGAAAAAGATAGTAGGCCAACTGAACAATAACCTTGTTAATTGGGGAAACATACTTAGACGAAGTAACAAGCTCCTTAACGGGGGAGAGCTCCAGTCCGGCAAAGAAGAGAAAGAGTACAGATAAAAGAGCCAAAATCTGGCTTGTAAAGAGAACCGCAAATAGGAGTCCAAAAGCAGATAGGAAAATTCCCATCATACAGGTTAAAATAGAGACGAGAAACACCCTCTCAACCACAATCACGTGGGGAACGTAGAGGTTAGAGAGGCTGCTTATTGTAAGAATACCTGCTGTTACTACAAAGAAGGAAAAGAACGTAAACAGAGCAACTGCACCGGCCACTCCCAGGAACTTCCCCAAAACGTAATCTCTCCTCCTCAAAGGTTTTGAAAGAATGAGGTAAACAACTTTATCTGAAATATCCCTGAAAGTGCTGCCAACGGAAGCAAAGATGGAAAAGAGAGCCACAGTAAAGAAGAAAAAGGCCAGAGCAAAATCCATCGCCACCTTAACAGTATCACCGGCAACGACATTTGAGATGAGCTTACTGACAAATAGCAGGAATACCTCAAAAAGAAGGAGTCCTAGAAAAGCCTTTTCCTTTAGAAGCTCCTTGAAGGTTAACTTGGCAACGGGAATAGCGTTCAACCGGCCCTCCTCTTTCTCTGAATGTAAGAGACCAGTATCTCCTCCAGGGAGAGCCTTTCAGGCTCAACACTTATAATCTCGTAACCTTCCGTTTTCAACCTCTCAAGAAGAGGCCACAGTTCATCGGGCTCTGCTCGGAAAACCTCCAGGTTGCTACTTCCCACCTTCCTGGCAGTTACCTGGTAACCCTTTAGGAAGTTCTGAACGATGTTGGCAACAGAATCTAAAAGCTTAATTTCTCCATCAACAATAACAGCAACCCTATCTGAAAGCCTTTCAACGTCCTGGATAATGTGAGAGCTATAGAAAACCGTTTTTCCTTTCTCCTTTAAATCCTTCATAACAGAAGCAATAATGTTCCTCCCAACTGGGTCCAGACCACTCATGGGTTCATCTAAGATCAAGAGGTCTGGGTCGTTTATGAGAGTAGAAGCAAAAAGAAGCCTTTGAACCATTCCTTTAGAGTAGGAAGAGATTAACTGTTCCTCAACACCCGTTAGATCAACAAGCTCAAGGAGTCGGGAGAAGAGCTTTCTCCTCTCGTAGTAGGGAACTCCAAAAACATCGGCGCAAAAATCAAGGTACTCCTTACCAGTTATAGAACCGTAAATGTACGGTCGCTCAGGAAGGAATCCCAGTTTTCTCCTTACCGATATATCGGTGTTTGGACGACCAAAAATAAGGACTCTTCCCGAGTCTGGTTTAACAAAGTCCATAATTATCTTGATCGTTGTTGTTTTTCCAGCTCCATTTGGACCAATAAATCCGAAAATTTCTCCCTCTAAGATTTCAAAAGTTACTTCCTTTATTACCAATTTTTCTTTAAATTTTTTACTAATACTTTCCACTTTAAGCATAATTAAACCTTAAAAGACTTCTTTATTTACATAAACTACCTTCTCTGGAGGTTCATCAGGTATAAAAAGCTTACTGATATTACCGTCATTATCTAAATCGCCCTCAGCTTTAGCAATAATATCAATCAAACCATCCCTGGAAGATTTAAAACCATTGACAACTACAGACTCATCATAACATGAAACGACATTAGACAAACACTCTTGAACGGTTAAACTCCCATCCTTTTTAGCAACAGCATATCTGTATCTTAGCAAGCCTCTCGGATGAAAACCCAGTAAGTAGAAGTAAGAGTTATCGTTCCAGCTACTGGTTCCTTGAGGAGGAGGAACTTGGAGCGGCGACCAATCGCAAGTTACATACTTCCCATCCTCTGCCCTAAAAACTTCCTCAAGTTGCCTTATATGCCCCAAGTTCGTTACAGCTTCTAGTCTTTTGGCAGTATAAGAGTAGTGTAAAAAGTAGTAAGACCCAACACTTGTAAGAAGTAAAATTAAAAAAATAACAATAATAACTTCAATAAGAGTAAAAGCTCTTTTTACCATAACTCTTAGCTTAAAGTTGTTTTCAGTCCGTTCGCAAGTTTCAAACAAAGTCGAAAAGAGAGAGGAGGAAACCTCCTCCCTCCAACAAATTAAAACTCTCCTGGATTTACATCCTCAATTTTGGTTTCTTCATCGTTGGTCTTGAAACCACCGTAAGCTCCATTACCATCTAGGTCACCGCGAGCACACATATAGATATCCACTTGTCCATCGTGAGGAGTAACATCCGTTGCCGTTTCACCAGGAGCATTATCAGTGTCTGTCCAATCATCAGTCTGAACACCGTACTGGTAATAAACATCTCCAGCTGGCTTAAAGCCTATAACGTCAAAATCAGAAGTAGCAGGCCATGCCTGTTTGGAAGAAGTTGGATCGCTGTTTGGAGTCGCGCTAGCAGTTCTGTAAACGTCATTTTCTGCCCTGTAGGCTTCCTCACAAGTTCTGATAGCTCCCAGGTTTTCCTTTGCCTCCACCGTCTTGGATTTGAGCTGGAACTTCCTGTACTGAGGGATGGCGATAGCCGCCAGGATTGCAATGATGGCTACAACGACCATCAGCTCAATCAGGGTGAAACCAGAGCGTTTTCTCATAACTGCACCTCCTTAATTAAGTTTTCATTACTCGTAAAATTTATAAAGCAAACTTGATGCCAAATTTGAACTCTTGAAAGAAGCAGGTTTTCCATAAGGAGAGAACGGCATTGGTGACAAATTTTGTCACTTAACCTGACGCAGCTTGTCAAAAAGTAAGAGAGGTGTAGAGCTCCGGCATGAAAACCCTCGCTCCCACTTCCCTCATCACATCAGGAGCGAAAACCTCCATAACCGGCTTCTCACCGTGAACGAGAACAACTTGTGAATCCCTTCCTGCAGCTCGCCTTACCCAGTCAAGGAGCTGAGGTCGATCAGCGTGGGAAGAGAAGCCGTTGATTGTGTAGACCTTCAGCTTAACGGCAACTGTTTCGTTGAATATCTTTACTTTTTTTGCACCTTCAACTATCTGCCTTCCTATAGTTCCCTCAGCCTGATATCCTACGAATATAATGGCGTTTCTCTCGTCCCACGCCCTGTGTTTCAGGTGGTGGAGGATCCTTCCTCCGGTACACATACCGTTCCCGGC
The DNA here is from genome assembly GCA_027013575.1 of Desulfurobacteriaceae bacterium. Classification (GTDB taxonomy): domain Bacteria; phylum Aquificota; class Aquificia; order Desulfurobacteriales; family Desulfurobacteriaceae; genus Balnearium. Next base: position 25,356 of record JALWGN010000038.1, on the reverse strand, counting down.
AATGATTATTGCCCTTCCTCTGTAGTCGTTAATCCTCTTTGAGTCCTCAACTCTGCGGGTAAACTCAAGGTAGGGGAAGTTGAAGATGTCTCCCCTCTCTCTGAGTTCCCTTAAAACTCTCTCCTCTAAACACTCTGGGTGGCGCCTAAAGGTCTGGGTTATGGAGATCGCCAGGGGAGAATCAAGGAAGACTTTACAGGGGGGGAGCTCTCCCGCCTCGTACATCTTCTTCAGTATGTAGAGGATGTCCTGCGCCCTTTCAAGTGCAAAGGTGGGAATGAGAACAACGCCCCCTCTTTCAAAGGTTGAGAGAATGGCCTCCTTAAACTCCTTAACAGATTCCTCAAAGCTCTTGTGCTTTCTGTTGGCGTAGGTCGTCTCCATTATTACGACGTCTGCCCTGTGTGGGTACTCAGGGTCCCTTATCAGAGGTTTTCCGCGGTTTCCTATGTCTCCGCTAAATACAACTCTCTTTCCTTCAACTTCAAGCTCAACGCTCTCAGAACAGAGAATGTGGCCTGCATCAAGAAAGCGAAACTTAACGGGTCCAACGCTGTACCACCTGTGGTATTCACAGGAGCGGAAGAGGTGGAAGGTGTCAAAGACGTCGTCTAAAGTGTAAAGGAGCTCCCTTGGCCTTTTCCCCTCCCTGAGCCTCCTCCTGTTTACCGTTTTCAGCTGCTCCTCCTGAACCTGAGCGGCGTCCATAAGGATGAGACGAGAGATGTCTATGGTTCCGGAGGTTGCGTAGATCTTCCCTCTGAACCCCCTTTTAACGAGGTAGGGAAGTCGGCCGCAGTGGTCTAAGTGGCCGTGGGAGAGAATAACGAAGTCAACTTCCTCGGGGTCAAAGGTAAGCTTAGGGTTGAGCTCCTCTAACTCTTCACTACCCTGAAAGAGGCCACAATCAAGGAGGAACTTAATCCCACCTACCTCTACGAGGTGGCAGCTTCCCGTAACTACCTGAGCAGCTCCGTTAAAGGTTATTCTCACTTCAGCTTCTCCCTTAAGGTTCCCTCGTTTACAGGTCCTATAAGTACTTCTTTAACTCTACCATTTTCTGTAACTATCAGTGAAGGTGTAGCAAGAACGCCGAGCTTTCTCACAAGCTCCGGGTTCTCCAGCGCGTTAACCTTAACAAACGAAATCCCCTTCATCTCTTTAGAGAGTTTCTTTACAACAGGGTCAACGAACTTACACGGTTTACAGTTGGGAGAGTGAACGTAGATAACCCCCTTTCCCTTTTTCAGTCTGTGGAACTCTGGAACGTCGGGAACTTCCTGTCCCTTCATCCTCTTTGACTTAAAAGCCCAGTAAAGCCTGATGCCTACGACAAATACCACGTAAGTAACGATAAGAACGAAAATGACGTCAAAGAAGATGGCAGCAACTTTAAGAAGCGGCTCAGGAATCTCCATAAAACCCTCCTTCTCTTCAATCTGTTAGCCAGAATAAGATAATATTACGGCAGTAAAGTTTACCAGCTACGGAGGGACTGAATGAAGTACGACTTTAAGAAGATAGAGGAGAAGTGGCAAAAGGTTTGGGAGGAGAAAGGAGTTTTCAGGAGCTCCCCCGACCCGTCAAAGAGGAAGTACTACGTCCTTGAGATGTTCCCGTACCCGTCTGGAAAGATCCACATGGGACACGTCAGGAACTACTCAATAGGAGACGTTGTTGCAAGGTTTAAGAGAATGTTCGGATATAACGTTCTACACCCGATGGGGTGGGACGCTTTCGGCCTCCCCGCAGAGAACGCGGCCATTAAGAGCGGAGTTCACCCGAGGGACTGGACTCTCTCAAACATAGCCAACATGAAGGAGGAGCTGAAGAGGTTAGGCTTCTCCTACGACTGGAACAGGGAGATAGCAACCTGCCTTCCAGACTACTACAGGTGGAATCAGTGGCTCTTCATAAAGATGCTTGAGAAAGGGCTTGCATACAGGGCAAAGGCAACCGTTAACTGGTGTCCTTCCTGTTTAACCGTTCTTGCAAACGAACAGGTTGACGAAGAGGGAAGGTGCTGGAGGTGTGGAACAGAGGTTGTTCAAAAAGAGATTGACAGCTGGTTCCTGAAGATTACAGCCTACGCAGAGGAGCTCTTGAAAGATTTAGAACTCCTTAAAGGCCACTGGCCGGAACCTGTAATAACGATGCAGAAAAACTGGATAGGAAAGAGCGTTGGAGCAAAGGTTAAGTTTGAAGTTCCAGAGAAGGGAAAGACCATAGAGGTGTTTACAACGAGACCCGACACCCTCTTTGGAGTTTCGTACGTTGCCCTTGCACCGGAACACCCGCTGACCCTGGAGCTCTCTAAGGGAACGGAACAGGAGGAGGCGGTTAAAGATTTCGTTGAGAAGATGAGAAGGGTTGAGAAGAGAAAGAGGGAGAGCGGAGAGGTTGAGAAAGAGGGTGTGTTCCTTGGAGTTTATGCCGTTCATCCGCTAACGGGAGAGAGGGTTCCCGTTTATACGGCAAACTTCGTTCTGATGGACTACGGAACGGGAGCCGTTATGGCTGTTCCCGCCCACGACCAGAGGGACTTTGAGTTTGCAAAGAAATACGGCCTGCCGATTAAAGTTGTTATAACGCCGGAAGGTGAAGAGCTGAAAGCCGAAGAGATGACAGAGGCCTACACTCTGCCGGGAGTTCTGGTAAACAGCGGAGAGTTTACAGGATTAAGGAGTGAGGAGGCAAAGGAGAAGATAACGGAAGAGCTTGAAAGGAGAGGGAAGGGAGAGAAGGCCGTCCAGTACAGGCTTAGAGACTGGAACATCTCAAGGCAGAGGTACTGGGGAACTCCCATACCCGTTGTCCACTGTGAGAAGTGCGGAATCGTTCCCGTTCCGGAAGGGGAGCTCCCCGTAAAGCTTCCCGAGAACGCCCCACTCCTCGGTGAAGGCCGTTCCCCCTTAGAGAGGGTTCCCGAGTTCATAAACACTACCTGCCCCAGGTGTGGAAGCCCTGCAAAGAGAGACCCGGACACAATGGACACCTTCGTTGACTCCTCGTGGTACTTCTTAAGGTTCTGCTCTCCGAAAGAGGAGGAGCTCCCGTTTGACCCGAAAGAGGCCGGGTACTGGATGGTTGTTGACCAGTACATTGGGGGAATTGAACACGCAGTTCTACACCTGCTCTACTCAAGGTTCTTCACAAAAGTCCTCAGAGACTTAGGCCTCTTTAAAGCCCCGGAAGGGGACAGGCAGGAGGTATTCTTTAAGGCGGGAGAACCCTTCCTGAACCTTTTAACCCAGGGAATGGTAAACAAGCGGTGGGTAAGCGTTAAAAACCTCCTGAAGGCCTACAACCTTACAGAAAACAGCCCCGTTTCTGCCCTTATAGAGGCCTTAACTGGTAAGAGAGTGGAGCTGGCCGAAACCATAGGCTCACTGATGAAGAGGTATCACATCTCCGTTGGAGATAACGCCGTTTTACTACTTGGAACCGAAGAGATTAAGAAGTTTATAGACGACTTTGACGCCCTTATGGAGAGGCTGGAAAAAGAATACGGCGAAGTTTCAAAGATGAGCAAGTCTAAGCTCAACATAGTTAACCCTCAGGACATGGTGGAGAAGTACGGAGCAGACGCAACGAGGCTCTACGTCCTCTTTGCTGCGCCTCCTGAGGCTGAGTTTGAGTGGAAGACGGAAGGAATTGAAGGAGCTTACAGATTTCTAAGAAGGGTGTTTCAGTTCGTTTCAGAGAAGAGAGACCTGTTTGAACAGGAGTTCTCAGAGGAGCTCTCCAGGAAGGGTAAGGAGCTCCGCCGAAAAACCCACGAAACGCTCCAAAAGGTTACCGGAGAGCTCTCAGAGAGGTTCAAGTTCAACACGGCGATTGCCGCCATTATGGAGCTCTTCAACGAAGTCTCATCGTTTAAACCTGAAGTGGAAGGAGACTACAGAGCTCTGAAAGAGGCGATTGAGAAGCTGATAATCATGCTCTCTCCGTTTGCCCCCCACATTGCAGAGGAGATGTGGGAGATGACCGGCCACACAACCCTCCTCTCAGCTGAAAAGTGGCCTGAGGTTGACAGCAGCGCCCTCGTTAAGGAAGAGGTGGAGCTCCCCGTTCAGGTAAACGGCAAAGTAAGAGCCGTTATCTCAGTTCCTTCAAACGCAGACGAAGAGACCGCAAAGAAGATTGCACTTTCAAACGAAAAGGTCAGGAAAGCTGTAGAGGGGAAAGAGATCGTTAAGTTTATCTACAGGCCGGGAAGAATTATCAACATCGTTGTGAGGTAAGCTTTGCGTTTTGTGCTGCTTCTTATTCTGGCTCTTATCTCTTTCGGGTGTGCTTCTGCCCCCAACAGGGTGGAGGCACCCCACAAACTTGAACACATCTACCTTGAACCTGTAACAAACAGAACCTCTGAAGAGGCGTTAGACGTAATATTCACTCAGGTAGCAAACGACATCTTCTCAGAAGACCCACGCTTTAAGGTAGATCTAAAACCGATACCCGACGTCTCCATCGTGGTAAAACCCTCGGTAGATTCCGTTTCCTCTGTAGCTGTTGGGTTTGACAGAAGAGACATTGCAAGGGAGTACCAGCTTACCGTAACCACAACGGTAAAGCTCATCAGGTACGGCTACAAAACCCCTCTGGCCGTATTTAAAATTAAAAGGTACGGCTTCTACGACGCCTACGGAAGCGCCTCAGAGGTTGAAGAGAAGAGAAAGGAGTGTTTAAAAAGAATAGGTGAAGAGATATTCAGAGAAGTGGCAGAGAGGCTCTACGTTGAAGGTTATAAAGAGGTTCACAGACAGAAGGTACACTCTGATTGAAGCAGAGTGGGAAGGGAAGAGGTTTATCTACCTAAAAGACAGGGAGCAGAAAACGGAGAGTCTGGGAGTTGTTGAAGGGGAGCTCCCTTTAAGCGAAATGTGGGAAAAACACCTGAAAGATAGGGAATACTGCCTGCCCTGTGAGTTACTGCTCCAGATAGACCGGAAAGTCCTTAAAGCTGAAAAGAGCGTTGCAGAGATAGGGTTAACCTTAGAAAGGCTGGAGAAGTTCAAAGAACTCCTGAAGGAGGTAGAGAATGGTAACCGTTGACTGCAGAGGTCAGGCCTGCCCGATACCGGTACTGAGAACAAAAGAGGCGCTCTCTTCAATAGAGGAGGGAGTAATAACCGTAATTGTTGACAACAAAGCATCGCGGGAGAACGTAAAACGCTTCGCCCAGAAGGAGGGATGCTCCGTAGAGGTAGAGGAGAGAGACGGCCTCTTCTACATAAAGATAACCAAGGGAGCTGCTAAGGAAGTGGTGAAAACAGAGGAGGAAAAGAGTGAAACTCCAGAAAAACAGAGACCTACCGTTCTTATCGCCTCCTCTTACGTAGGAGAAGACCCAAAGCTTGGCAGAATACTCATAAAAGGGTTCATAAAAACCTTCCTCAACGCAGACCCTATGCCGGAAAAGATAATTCTTATAAATACAGCCGTTAAGCTTGCCTGTCAGGGAGCGGAAGAAGAGATACTCTCTGCCCTTAAAGAACTGTCCGAGAAAGGGGTTGAGATAATCTGCTGCGGAACCTGTTTAGACTACTTTGGCCTTTTAGACCGGCTTGAAGTTGGGGTTGCGTCAAACGCCTACGACGTCGTTCAGTCACTGGTCAACGCCAGCTCCGTTATCAGGCTCTAAAAAGGTAACCCTGTAACACTCGGCGGAGAGAGCTCCGAAAAAGACGGCGAGCATGTAGAAAACGGCCGCAGCTAAAGGTAGAAGGATAACCGTAACGGCAAAGATAATCCCGAGGAGAGAGAAGACAGTAAAGAGAATACCTCCCAGGAATACCAACTTGAAGTAGGCAAAGCTGAAACTTTTAGCAAGGAAGGTGGGAGTAAATATTCTAAAAAAGCCGAGAAACGCCTCTCCAAACCCCTCCTTTGTAAGAACGTAACCGACTCCTAAAGGGTAAAGGTAGAGGTAGGTTGACCAGAGAGTAATTACAATCAGAAGGTAGAGGAGAGCATACCCAAGAACTCCCTGAAGGGTTTCAAGATTTTTAAAGTCGTAAATAAGCCCGGTTAAAAACAGAAGTGCAACAGATAAAACAGAGAGAAGTGTTGTTACAAGAAAAGAAGCGAGGAAAAGGCCAGAAGAAACCTGAATATTCTCAGAAAATATCTTCTTTACTGAGGAATTCTCAATAAAGGAAATGAGATCTTCCCTGCTCCTTGCACGAATAAACTCCTTGCCGTAGTAAACTTCCAGTTGAGTAACAACCAGGGACAGAACAACCTGACCAACGGCTGAAAGGAAAGGAACTAGATGAAGGATAACAAGGAGAAGGATAATCAGAAAGAAAACAAGAACAGCTTTCCAGTTTTTGGAAACTGCTGAAAAGCTATAGTCAAGAATAAGGGCAAACCGACTCATTAAATCTCCGTAAAATGGTGCTGGCGGGGGGACTTGAACCCCCGACCTGGGCATTACGAGTGCCCCGCTCTGCCAACTGAGCTACGCCAGCACTCTCAGGAAAATTTGAACCTTACAGAGCAGTTGTCAACTATTTCTTCTCCTCTTTACAGTACTTCTCTAAAAGAGAAGGTACTCCTAGCTTGTGGAGAAGTATTGACGAAGGACAGAGACCGGTTACAGCGTAGAACATCAGCATAAAACCAACGAAAAGGGTAAAGTAGAAGAAGTACTTGTTACCGGTTATAAGCCCTAAAAGGACACTGAAAAAGACAAAAAACCCGGCAAGGAAAGAGGTTATTCTCTCAACGTACCAGCTATCCGTTTTCGCCCTGTAAATTGCCACTTCCTTCCTCCTTTCCATAAGTTAGAGTACAGGTATTGGGAACAGTAGAGTAGAGCTCCTCTGCACTGTAAAAATTACCACCAAAGCAGACACCTGCAAAGTCCCCTGCAAGGTTAAATACGAAACCGTTATCTGTACAGCCCTTTTTTCTGTCGTAAACCTCTACATCAAAGCTGTTTCCCGTCCAGATGACTAAAGCCCCATAATCGCCTATCTTTCCCCTTTCTACTTCAACGGGAAAGATTCCCCTTACACTGTACTCCAGCAGGAGTAGCCCCCCTGTACACCTGTAAACCTTCCCTGGAGAACCGAACCTTTCACCCAAAATGTTAACTTTAACGAACGGCCACTCCATCGGGTAAAAGGTAAGAAGGTAAAGAGTAAGACCTTTTCCGTTGGAGTTAACTTTAAACACCAGTGCTGGATAGAGTGAAGGACCGTTCTTAACTCTTACGAAGTACGAGGTAACTATAGGTTTGAGGTTCTCTACCTGAGAGAGTACTTCATCAGGTACATCTTCCTCCTTCCCGCTGATAGGACTAGAAGCGGAACTGTTCTCTGAAGGAGTAACAGCAGTAACCTCTTCTTTCCCCTTAAAAGAGGCCGAAGGTTTAAAAGTTGCTTTATAGTAGAGAAGGAAGCTGAGAGAAGCCACCAGAATAACGAAGGATACGGCTATAACAGCGTTGATTAGAGCTCTCATTCCATCTCTCCAAGCTCTAACCTTGCCTTTGCCGCTAAAGGACTGTTAGGCTTTATCTGGATACACTTCCTCAGGAACTTTTCGGCCTCTTTCCTGTTTCCCTCTTTCAAGTAGATCCTGCCAAGAGCGCAGTAAGGTTCCTGAACTTTCGGGTAGAGTTCCACCAGCCTGTAGTAGATCTCCTTCGCCTTCTCCAGTTTTCCCTCTCTTTCAAGGAGCTTTGCAAGCTCAATATAAGCCGGTACGTAATCTGGGTTGTTCCTTACAGCCAGAACCAGCTCTCTCTTTGCCCCTTCCAGGTTACCCTCCTTTATATCCAGAAGGGCAAGCCTGTAGTAGGCTACCTCCGGAGTAAGGTAGAGAGGGTTTGAAAGTGCCTTTTCGTAGCACTCCCTGGCCTTCTTCAGGTTCCCCTTCTCCTCGTAGAGTATCCCCATGTTGAGCCAGGCTTCAGAGAAGTTGGGCTTGAGGGAGAGAGCTTTTTTTAAGTACTCCTCCGCCTCATCAAGGTTTCCCCTGCGGATAAAAGCAAGGCCGATAGCGTTGTAAATTTTCGGGTCGTCAGGAGTAAGCTTTTTAGCCTTAAAGAGGTAGTTTAAGGCAAGAGGAATCTCTCCCAGTTCAAGGTAGGCCACTCCTATCTGGTAGTAACCCTCTGCCCTCTCCTCCTTTCCCGGCTTTTTGGCAACCGGAGGAGGCGGAAGAGAGACCTTTTTCTCCTTCTCCTTCCCTCCCCAAAGAGACGTACAGGATGAGGAGAAGAGGAGAACTACCATTAACGGAACCAAACGTTTCATGACCTACCCTTTATAAGGAAAAGTGCCTCCATCCTCGTTGGCTCTTTTCTCATTACCCCCTTAACAGAGCTGGTAACAGTGTAAGAACCCGGCTTCTTAACTCCCCTCATTATCATACAGAGGTGCTGAGCCTCTATAACGACCATAACCCCTTTTGCTCCAAGCTTCTCCATTATGGCATCCGCTATCTGCTCGGTCATCCTCTCCTGCAGCTGGAGCCTTTTAGCGTAGACGTCAACTATCCTGGCAAGTTTAGAGAGACCTGTAACTTTGCTGTCTCCGGGAATGTAGGCAACGTGGGCTTTTCCAAAGAACGGAAGCATGTGGTGTTCACACATTGAGTAGATGGGAATGTCTTTTACTATTATCATCTCGTCGTACTTCTCTGTGAAGAGAACCAGGTGGTTGTCCGGAGAATCGTTGTAACCACCTAAAACCTCTTCGTACATCTTTGCAACGCGTTTAGGGGTGTCTTTCAGTCCTTCTCTGTCGGGGTCTTCACCTATAGCTACGAGTATCTCCCTTACTGCCCTCTCTATTCTCTCCCTGTCAAAAGCCAACTTCTAAGCCTCCAGCTGTGGATTGAAGCCGAAACCCTCTACAGGTTTGTCCTTTCCTTTTTCTTTACGCTCCTTGCCGCTGTCTCCTCCGGAGCTCCCGGCGTCTCCCCCTTCAGGAGGTTCACTGAAGAGCTCTCCGTTTATGGCCTTATCTATCTCTTCACCTGTAAGGGTCTCCTTCTCAAGGAGAGCCCTTGCCAGGTTTTCAAGTTTATCCATGTTCTGAGAGAGGAGCTCCTTCGTTCTGGAGTAGGTTTCGTTGATTATCCTCTTAACTTCTTTGTCTATCAGCTTCCTCATCTCCTCACTTACAAGCTCTACCGGTTCGCCAAACTGCTCCCTTATTTTAACGGCAATGGGGCCTATCTTCTCGCTCATACCCCACTCGGCAACCATTCTCCTGGCAATCTCTGTGGCACGCTCTATGTCGTTTCCTGCTCCGGTAGAGATAGTTCCTAGAGCAAGCTCCTCAGCAACCCTTCCTCCGAAGAGAACCGCGAGCCTGTCAAGGAGGTACTCTTTCGTGTAGGTGTACCTGTCCTCTTCTGGAAGCTGCTGGGTTATTCCCAGAGCTCTCCCCCTGGGAATAATCGTAACCTTGTGGACTTTGTCGGCGTTGGGAAGGAGCTTGGCAACGAGGGCGTGGCCGGCCTCATGGTAGGCCGTTGTGAGCCTCTCCTGCTCAGAGAGAACCATACTCTTTCTCTCTATACCCATAGTAACCTTGTCTTTCGCCTCTTCAAAGTCCTCCATCGTTATCTTTCCGTGGTTCTTCCTTGCAGCTATAAGGGCAGCCTCGTTTACGATGTTGGCAAGGTCTGCACCTGAGAACCCAGGAGTTGAACGGGCTATAACCTCAAGGTCAACGTCTTCGGCAAGGGGCTTGTTCCTGGTGTGTATCTTGAGTATCTCAAGCCTTCCCTTAACGTCTGGAAGGGGAACGTGTATCTGTCTGTCAAACCTTCCCGGCCTTAAAAGGGCAGGGTCTAAAATGTCGGGTCTGTTTGTCGCAGCGATAACGATGATTCCGTCGGAGCTCTCAAAACCGTCCATCTCAACGAGAAGCTGGTTTAAAGTCTGCTCCCTCTCGTCGTGGCCTCCGCTTATTCCCGCTCCCCTCTTCCTTCCAACGGCGTCTATCTCGTCTATAAAGACGATACAGGGAGCGTGTTTCTTTGCCTGCTCAAAGAGGTCTCTAACCCTTGAAGCACCTACACCTACAAACATCTCAACGAACTCTGAACCGCTGACGGAGAGGAACGGAACGTTGGCCTCTCCGGCAATAGCCTTTGCAAGGAGGGTTTTTCCGGTTCCAGGAGGGCCTGCCAGGAGAACCCCTTTAGGAATTCTTCCGCCAAGCTGCTGGTACTTCTTGGGGTTTTTAAGGAAGTCAACTATTTCCGAAACCTCTTCCTTAACCTCGTCAATCCCTGCAACGTCTTTAAAGGTTACCTTTGGCTTGTTGTCTATAAATACCTTTGCTCTGCTCTTGGCAAAAGAGAGGGCTTTGTTGCTTCCGGCGCTCATCTGCCTCATCATGCTGAGCCATAGGAGTATGAGGAATATCATGGGAAGCCACGAGACGAGAACGGTTATGTACCAGGGGCTACCCTCTTCAGGTTTAACCTGAATCTCAACGCCCTTCTCTGCCATCTTCTTTATGATGTCGTTGTAGCCGGGTGGAAGGTAGGTTTCAAAGGGTTTCCCCTCCTTCGTGATACCTACAACTTTCTGTCCCTGAATTACAACTTTCTTAACTTCTCCCTTCTCTACCTGAGAGATGAAGGTTGAGAAGGGCTCCTGGTTGCTCTTTAGCTGGCTTGAGTTGAAGAAGTTGAACGCCAGTATGATCATAAGGGCGATAGCCAGCCAGAGAACTATGTTTTTCCCTATCTCTTTCATCTTATCCATTCTTCGCTCCTTCAAAATATGCTATGTATGGTAAACCTCTAAACGTCTCATTTAAATCTAATCCGTAACCGAAGACAAAGTAATCGGGAATTTTAAAACCTACGAAGTCGGGGCGGAGCTGTGTCCTCTTCTCAACTTCCTTATCAAGGAGGACGCAAGTCTTCACCCTTTTAGCACCGGCAGAGAGTACCTCCCTGTAGGCAAACTCAAGGCTCTCGCCCGTATCAAATATGTCGTCAACTATCAGAACCTCTTTCCCCTTCAGGTCGGTTTCTGGCCGGTAGGTTAAACGGAGCTCCCCCTTCTCACTTCCCGTATAGCTCTTAAGCCTCATGAAGTCAACTTCTGCATCCAGCTTAAGGTTTCTGACAAGGTCTGCAGTAAAGACGAAAGCTCCTTTAAGGAGGGAGATTACAACAACCTTTCCTGAGAAGTGGCGGGAGATCTCCTCTCCCAGCTCTCTAACTCTCCTCTCTATCCTTTCCCTGTCTATGAGAACTTTTACCTTTTGGTTCAAACTCCACTCCTACGAAACTTTCAGCAGGTTTAAAGGTCTTTCGGTAGAGTTCTGGAATAAAGATAACCTCCCCGTTTAACTCAACAACGGGAAGGAGGTCTCTAAGGTGGGCAGGAAACCTCTTCTCTATGAGGAACTTCTTAAGGGGCTTTGAAAAGCCTTCAAATTTCAGTCTGTCTCCGGGCCTCCTGCTCCTGACAATTATACCTGCCTCCCTGAAAGAGCTGAGGGAAGCTACGGGAGTTCCAGCGTTGAGGAGGAACTTTAACCTGTAAAGGGGCGTATCAACGGTTTCGGGGAGCTCCCTCACCTCTCTGTAGAACTCCTCCCTTTCACCTTCAGGCTCTATGCAGAGGAGTTCCTGGGTTTTGTAGACGACTGTTCCCGAGTGGAAGGAGAACTTCTTCAGACCTTCCCTCTCTAAAGACTCCCTCAGCTCCACAACGCTTCTGTAGGGGAGCTCCCTTCCGGAAACCCTCCTGTAGGCCTCTCTGAGAACCTCTGAAAGGAGGTAGGGGTGGAGCTCCTTTAACTCTTTAACGGGGGCACAGAAACTCTTCCCCTTCAAATACCTGGAGACTACAGAGCCAACCTCACTCTTCACAAAGTCCTCAAGTTCCCGAAGGAGCTCCGTCTCCCTCAGAACTGCCTTCTCCAGGGCGGGATTAACCTTTTTGAGAACCGGAACAACCTCAAGCCTTATCAAGTTTCTATCGTATTCGGTTTTAAGGTTTGAACTGTCAACGACAAAGGGCAGCCTGTTCTCCTCAACGTAAGACTCAACCTCTTCCCTCGTAACCAGGAAGAGGGGACGGACAAAAACCTCCCTCTTCGGGAGAAACCCCCTCAAACCTCTAACTCCGGAACCCTTAGCAAGGTTCAGGATAACGGTCTCTGTAAGGTCTGAAGCGGTATGGCCAAGGGCTACAAAATCCCCTCCCCACTCGCTGAGGGCTTCCCTTAAAAGCCTGTACCTCTCCCTTCTGGCAACGGCCTCAACGTTTCTCCCTTTTGAGATTTTTGGAACGTTGACCCGTTTTACAATCAGCGGAACGCTCCAATTTTCGCAGAGCTCCCTCACAAAGGACTCGTCCCTCTCAGACTCCTCACCCCGGAGCATGTGGTTAACGTGGACAGCTCCAACTGTAAGGGAGAGTTCATCTTTCAGTGAAAGGAGGACGTGAAGGAGAGTTACAGAATCGGGGCCACCTGAAAGGGCTACGAGGATTTTGGAGTTTTCAGGAAATAGAGAGAACCTGGCGATTGCCTCTCTGACTTTTGATTGAATACTCTCCATAGGCCGGATAAAAAAGAAAATTGGTGGCGACGGGTGGAGTCGAACCACCGACCTGGCGGGTATGAGCCGCCCGCTCTAACCACCTGAGCCACGTCGCCACTTGCAGGAGAGAAATATAGACCAACTCAGCTTAAGTGTCAAACCCTCTCTTCGTACGTGGGCTTTTCTACCTGGTAGAAAATACCTATAGGTATCTTCGCGTCCTCGCTGTCCTCTGAGTAGTCCCACTCCTTGGCCTTCTCAACGGCGGCGTTGAAATCTGTCGGGTCGTGCCCTGCCTCCTCCAGCTTGTAGCAGTGTTTCCTGTAGTAGGGGAAGGTGTTGTAGAAAGTTACGCAGGGCTGGAGAACGTCTATAAACGAAAACCCTCTGTGTTTTATGGCCGCCTTTATAAGCTCCTTCAGGTGGGGAATGTCTCCGGCAAATCCCCTTGCAACAAAGGTAGCTCCAGCAGAGAGCATTAAAAGAATCGGGTTCATCGGGTCTTCAGGCGGCCCTTCGGGAGTTGATTTTCCCTTAAAGTGGGAGGGGCTTGTTGGTGTAAACTGGCCGGTTGTAAGGCTGTAAGCTCTGTTGTCGTGGACTATAGCGGTTATGTCTGCGTTTCTCTTTGCGGCAAAGACAAGGTGTGAAATCCCCTCAGCGTAGATGTCTCCGTCTCCCACAAAACCTACGCAGACGAGGCTGTCGTTTACAAGTTTCATTCCCTGAAGGTTGTTTAAGGCTCTTCCGTGAATGGAGTAAAAGCTGTTGAGGTTTATGTAGTCAACAATCTTTCCGTGGCAACCGATACCGGAAGAGAGAACAAAGTTCTCAACGGGAATTTCTCCAGAGAGCTCCTCAACGGCCATCTCAAAGGCTCTCAGTATCCCAAAGTTCCCGCACCCCGGGCACCAGGTGTTCTCAGCGTAAGTTTTAAGGTTTACTCCGCTCATCTCTCCCTCCCTGAAAGGAACTTTAGAAGGTCTTCTTTGAAGATCGGCCTCGTGTCGTACTTCCTGAACCTGCCTGTAGGCTTTATTCCGTAAAGGTTTAATAGCTTCTCAAACTGGCCGGCAGGGGAGAGCTCCACAACGATAACTTCTTTAGCTCCCTCAAGCTCTTCCTTCAGTCGGTTTACAGGGAAAGGCTCCATGTAGTTGGGTTTAACCGTTTTGTACCCCAGCTCCTCTCCAACTTCACAGCAGACTCCCCAGTTCTCTCCCCAGGTAACAAGAACCCTCTTAGAGTTCAGGTCTCCACCTACAGAGACGGTGTCCTCCCTACCTTCAAAGAACTTCCTTATCGTCTCCCTCTTCCTCTCCCTCTTGTCTTTCATCTCTACTATCTGCCGGGGGTCTTCTGTCGTTATACCTACCTCGTCGTGCTCGTAGCTGTTTGACTTAACAACGGCTCCTTTAGTTCCCGGAAAGGCCAGAGGAGAGACACCGTCGTCGGTAATCAGGTAGCGTTTGTACTCCCCGCTTCCGTCCCAGAGTTTTGGCTCCTCAACGACCTTCTCCCTCTCTAAGGGTTGAGTAAAGAAACTCTCCGCAACGTTCTTACTTGAGAGGACGATTACAGGTACCTGAAACTTCCAGGCAAGGTTTAGAGCTTCACGGGTAAAGAGGTAACACTCTAAAGCGTTTGAAGGTGCAACAACGATTCTCGGGAAGTCTCCGTGGCCGGCAAAGAGGGAAAAGAGGAGGTCTGCCTGTTCTGTATAGGTCGGAACGCCGGTTGAGGGAGCTCCCCTCTGAGCAAGGTAGATTACACTGGGAGTCTCACTCATTCCGGCAAGGCTGAGGGTTTCTGTCATAAGGGCAAACCCTCCTCCGGAAGTTCCCGTCATTGCCCTACCGCCGGCATACGCTGCACCGAGAACCATGTTTATAACTCCTATCTCGTTCTCGGGCTGAACGACCTTTATCCCGAACTCCTTCTTATGGGCTGCAAGGTAGTGGAGAACGGGAGAGGCAGGGGTCATCGGGTAGGCGATGTAGATGTCAAGCCCCCCGTCAACGGCTCCGAGGGCTATCCCTTCACTTCCGGAGAAGTACTCCCCCTTTATCCCTTCTACCTCAACTATCTCCTCAACCTCTTGAGAGGAGTCGTAGAAGAGCTCAAAGATCTTTCTGTTCTCCTCAAAGTTCTTAAGGTCTTTGAGAACCTCCAGCCCCTCTTCCTTAGGGATTCTGAAGGCCTTTAGTAGAGCCCCTAAAACGGCAGAGCTCCTCATCACCCCCTTAGCCTCCCCTCTGAAGGGAAGCCTCACAACTGTTCCCTCCACTTCCTCTTTCACCTTCTCGTCAAGAAACCATACGGTGCCCTCCTTTGCGTCACCTCTGTGGCGCTTTACGCTCCTGTCGTCTAAGGCAACGATGTAGTCGGCCTTTCTTACAGGAGCGTAAATACCCTCGTTTGAGAAACGGACAGACGAGAAGTTGTGGCCTCCCCTTATCAGCGACGGGTAGTCGTGGTAGGTAAAGACCGAGTAACCGATGCTGACGAGAACGCGGGAGAGCAGATTTCCAGCCTCCTTTATCCCTTCTCCCGCCTCTCCTCCGATGATGACTGAACGCTCCATACTCCCCTCCTTATTGAATTAACTGCCCTGTAAGGGTCTGGATAGACCGGTATTCCTTCTCTTTTCAGAATTTCAATTCCCTTTGAAACGGAGCTCCCTCCCATTAAACAGCCTACAACAGCTCTCCTGCTCCTCTCGGCAAGTTTCACAACCTCGTGGGCAATTTCTGGAACGTCTGTCATAGACTGGGGGGTAACTATTACGAGACAAACGTCCCACTCAAGTTTTTCCAGTATCTCAAAGGCTGCCCTGTAACGGTCAGAAGTTGCATCTCCTATAAGGTCAACAGGGTTTATCCTGCTCCAGTTAGGTGGAAGGACTTGAGAGAGCTCCTTCTCAACCGGAGCAACGGAAATGAGCTCAAGACCGAAAGAGGTAGCGTAGTCTGCAGCCAGAGTCCCAGGACCCCCGGCGTTTGTAACTATGAGGAGTTTTTTCCCCTTGAGCCTTCCGTAAGCGGATAAGAAACGGCAGCAGTCAAAGGCCTCCTCCAGAGAGTCAACTACTACTCCTCCCCGGCACTCAACGGCGTCCTTAAAAACCTTGTAGTCTCCTGCCAGAGAGCCTGTATGGGATGCCGCAGCCCTCTTTCCTCCCTCAGACCTTCCTGCCTTTATAAAAACGGCCGGTTTCCTGCCGACAAATTCAAGGAGTTCAAAGCCCAGCTCCAACCCTTCAACGTAAGAGAGGATCACTTTCGTGTCGGGGCTTCTTACCGCAAGGTCAAAACATTCCGTTATCTCAATGTCTGCCTGGTTCCCAAGGCTTATAACTTCAGAGAAACCGATGTCCTCCGAAGCTGCTGCGTCAACAACGGCAGTTATGAGAGCTCCACTCTGAGACAGGAAAGAGATCTCACCTTCCGGCGGAAGAGTGGTTGAGAAAGAGGCGTTTAAACCAAGTGGGGGAACCATAAAACCGAGGGTGTTGGGCCCCAAAACTCTGATTCCGTAATTTCTTGCAACCTCAACAACTTCTCTCTCAAGGTCTTCCCTGCCAGCCTCTTTAAAGCCGGCAGAGATAACAACGGCAAGCTTAATCCCTTTCTCCCCACACTCCCTTAAAACGGGAGGAACCACCGGGGCAGGAACGGCAATGAGGGCACAGTCAACCGGTTCAGGAATATCGTTAACCGAAGGGTAACACTTAAAGCCCAGAACTTTCTCATACTTGGGATTTACCGGAAAAACCTTCCCTCTGAACCTTTCAAGGTTTCTAACAAGGGCATAACCTACCTTTTTGGGGTTGGTTGAAGCTCCAATAACGGCAACGCTTTTCGGCCTAAACAGGTTTTCTGGAAGTGGTTTAAACTCCCTCCTCTCTTCAGGTTCTTTAAGAAGAGCTCTTCCATCTGCCGGAATCACGTACCTGTCTGTAATAAACGTGGGGTTCAGGTCAAGCTCGTAGATTTCCGGGTGTTCTCTGAGGAGTTTTTTTAGTTTTTCAAGGAAGTCAAGGAAGAGCTCCTCGTTTCCCTTAAAGTTCCTGAAGCCCTTAATGAGCCGGTAGAGCTTTGTCTTTTTAAGCTGCTCCGCTGTCTCCTCCCTCGTTGACCTGACCGGTATAAAAACAACGTCCTTAAAGAGCTCAACAAGTATTCCTCCGGTGCCCGCTCCTACAACGTGGAGGAAGGAGGGGTCTCTCTTAACACCTACAAAGGCCTCTATCCCCTCAAGCTTCTCCTCAACTATAAAACCCTCAGCATTCGGGAACCTCTTCCTCAGCTTAGAGAGGGCTTCTCTAAGCTCCTCCCGGTTTTTAACGAACAGAACGCCACCGGCGTTACTCTTGTGAATAACCTCCTTTGAAACAACCTTAACGACGGCGGGAAAGGTGTTCCACGGAGGGAGCTCCTCTCCTTCAAAGACCAGATACTTTGGAACGGAAATTCCATACAAGGAAAGGAGTTTGTAAACTTCAGGTTCTGTTAGGTCCAATTCTGTCCTCTTATATTCTGGTTCTGTTTTATATTATAGCTCTTATTGGAAAAATCTATATAATGAGAACGTGACAGTTCAAAAATCTCAGGTTTAGAATCTCCTGGAAAATCACCCATTTCTAAAAGGCAGGAACTTTTTAGAGGAGATTTTCTGTAAAATTATTAAGAACCAAGATTCGTTATTCACCGAAGGGGTTAAAAGTGAAAAAGAGGGAATTCTTAAAACTGATATTTGGTGGCTTGGCCTCTTTTGTCGTTCCCATACAGACAAAGCAGCTGAAGGCATCTGTAGCGCCTCCTTTTGTATCCCTGTGTAACATAGCGATCGCCCACGAGTACGGAGCAATAGTTCAGTACATAAACCATAGCGGACTAATTTCAGAGAGAAGGATTAAAAAACTCCTTGACAGCAACATGAGAGATGAAATAGTTCACGCAAGGAGAATAACTGAAATACTCGTAAAAGAAGGAGCTACACCCACTATCTCAATATGGCCCCCCCAGACCGGCAGAAGTTTGAAGAGGCTTATAGAGGAGGATATAGAGGGAGAAAACGCTGCTATAAAACTCTACACTCAAATCCTTGATTTACCCGAATCAAAGAGGTACAGAGACGAAATCTACTCCTTTCTAAAGAGGGAAGAGTTACACCGCTCAAGACTTGTGGAGATTTTAAGTGCTTTTAAAAACGGTAAAGCCTAAAACGCTGCTGGAGAAAATATTTGCTTTAACGATCTCTATTTTCTTCTTCTCATTCCTTGCCTTCTACTTTGGAACCGCTTTTCTTCTCAAAGAGAGTATTGAAAGTAACTTCAAGAAAAAATCAAAGGCAGAAACAGAACTCCTTGTATCATACATTAGTTCTCTGATCAAAAACTATAACTACACTACTATATACACAGTAGTAAGCCAAACGATAAAGGAAGATCCTGACATAGTAGGAGTAAGAGTTAAGGAATTTTCAAGTAGCTTAGTTGATATAACTAACCTTGATGGACTCAAAGAGTGCAAGGATACACTCCTTGAACCGTGTTACTACGTTGTTAAATCAACTATTAAGTACAGTGTCCCTATTGAAGTAGAAGTATTTTTTTCAACTGAAAATCTGGTTCGCTTAATAACTTTTATAAGAAAAGTTCTAGTTAGCATGGTTTTAGTGTTATTTATTCTTTCGGAATTCGCCATTTTGCTAACAATGAAAAGCGCCAACAGACTTCTAAATGAGATAGTAGAAGCGATAGACAACTGGAAAAGTGGTGAAGTAGAGAAGTTGAAAGGAAAAAGATGGAGTCCTGAGCTAACTAAATTGGTTTCTAAAGTGGTAGAAATGTACGAGGAGTTACTGGAAGAGAGGAAAATAGACTATAAACTTCTCCTATTCACCGAGGAGGTACTCAATACTCTGCCACTATCAAGAAATGAGGAAGAGTTTGTAAAAAAGATTATTCCTCCTCTTAAAACTCTCTTTAACTTTAAAGAAGTTAAACTGTGTAGCAGTAAAGAGTGCAGGGGTGAACATCTCCTGGCGATAACACCTGAACTCAAACTCATCCTAATAGACGGAAACGTTCCCGAAACAGTTCTAAAAACTTTGAAGAACATAATATCTGGAGCTCTCAACGTTATAAGACAGAGGAAGGAGAAAGAAGAACTCCTCCTAGGAGCGGTAAAAGCTTTAGCAAACGCCATAGATGCTACGTCGTCGTGGACGAGGGGACACAGCGAAAAGGTCGCCGAAATCTCTGTAGAGATAGGAAAGGCTTTAGGCCTTCCCGAGGAGGCACTTGAGAAGTTAAGGCTGGGAGCTCTCCTCCACGATATAGGCAAGCTTGGAATCCCTCCAGAGATAATCAACAAACCCGGAAAGCTAACGCCGGAAGAGTACGAAGAGGTAAAGGAACACGCAATCTGGGGTTACAGGATTTTAAAGCCGGTAAAGGCTTTTGAAGACATTATTCCAATGGTTCTGTACCATCACGAAAGGTGCGATGGAAGCGGTTACCCGGAAGGGTTGAAGTGCAGCCAGATACCCCTCCTGGCAAAGATTGTTGCAGTTGCAGACGTTATAGAGGCAATGACAGTAGAGAGACCCTACAAGAAACCACACCCTTTAGAGGAAGTTCTTGAGTACCTGAAAAGGGAAGCGGGAAAGAAGTTCTCACCTGAAGTTGTAGAAGCTACCGTTGAAAAGGCTGAGGAGATAAGAAGGATTATAGAGAGGAATGGTCGGGGCGGGGGGATTTGAACCCCCGACCTCTTGGTCCCGAACCAAGCGCGCTAACCAGGCTGCGCCACGCCCCGACTCTGCAGAGTGTAATATAGAACAAATTTTAACTGTGTGGAAGTTTGAGTTTTGTTTTAAATCCCAGGTCGCTTATCATTCGGTAGTCGTCTGAAAGCCCTCTACCTTTAGTTGTCAGGTAGTTACCTACCATAAGGGCGTTGGCGGGGAACAGGGCAAGGGGCTGGAGCTCCCCGAGGTTCCTCTCCCTGCCGCCGCAAACCCTTATCTCAGCTTCAGGAATTGAAAGCTTTATAGCAGTTATAATCCTCAAACACTTCAGAGGCGTCAGGTAATCTGCCCTCTCTAAGGGCGTTCCCTTAATGGGGTGGAGGAAGTTAACGGGAATTGAGTCAACAGAGAGCTCCTTCAGGGACTCTACAAGAGAAGCGATATCCGTATCCCTCTCTCCCAGGCCGAAGATCCCTCCGCAGCAGGTTGAAAGGCCGACCTCCTTAGCCGTTAAAACCGTTCTATAGCGGTCTTCCCACCTCTGAACCGTTGAGATTTCAGGATAAAACTCCCGAGAAGTCTCAAGGTTGTGGTGGTACCTGTCCAAACCGCAGCTTTTTAAAAAGGAGAGCTCCCTTTTACCCATCTGCCCTAAAGAGGCACAGACCTTACAGTTTGGCCTTTCCGCTTTAAGCCTTTCAACAACCCTTCCTATAACCTTAAGTTCCTCCTTTGAGGGAGAAACCCCGCTCGTTACGAAGCTGAACCGGTCTATACCGAGGTCAAAGGCTGAGAGGGCTCTCTGTAGGAGCTCCCTTTCAGAAAGGAGCGGATAGGTCTTTATGTTGAGTTTAAAACGGGAAGACTGGGCACAGAACTTACAGTCTGAAGGGCAGCGTCCACTCTTTGCGTTTAAAATGGCACAGGTTTCTACGAAATTTCCAAAGTGTTTCAGCTTTAACTCGTTAGCCTTACAGAGAAACTGGTAGAACTCCTCTAACGGAGAGTTAAGAACTTCCAGAACTAAATCCTTCACCTCTTTATCTTTTTAAGAACCTGACGGGTTATCTCTTTAAACGTCTCAAGAACGCCAATTCCCTTGGTGGCAACGGCCTCAAAGTCCGGGCTGTTCCACCTGTTTAAGTCTCTCCTTAAAACCTCAACAGGTAAAACGTTTGGAAGGTCTCTTTTGTTGTACTGGAACACAAGGGGAAGGTCTTCAATGTCTATGTCATACTCCCTCAGGTTTTCCAGCATGTCGTCAAGAGTGTCAAGGTTTGCGTCGTGCCTCTCTTCCTGAGAGTCGGCTACAAAAACAACCCCGTCAACGCCTTTCAGTATCAGCTTACGGCTGGCCTGGTAGATAATCTGACCTGGAGTTGTGTAGAGGTGGAACCTGACCTTAAATCCCTTAACGTTTGAAACCTCTATAGGAACAAAGTCAAAGAAGAGAGTCCTTTCAGTCTCAGTAGCAAGGGTTATCATCTCACCCTTGTTTTCCGGTTTTATGTGGTCGTAGATCCACTTAATGTTTGTGGTCTTACCTGAAAGACCGGGACCGTAGTAAACGATCTTACAGTTTATCTCTCTAGTGGCAAAGTTAATAAACGGCATCCAATCCCCTACTCAAAAAGGGTATCTAAGTCAATATCCTCAACGTCAATCTGCTCAGTTACTGAAGACTCACTCTCTATTCTCTCCTCAATCTGCCTGAGCAGTTCAACCAGCTTCCCGTAATACTTCTTAATTTTTACCCTAACTATACCCAGGTTTGAAGCGTTCTTATCAAATATGGAAACGAGTATATACTTATCATCAATAAGTATCATATAAATACCTTCATCTTCCGTTTCGGTGAACATATGGTTCAGGTTCTTATCACCCAAAAGCTTAGAGAGAGCCTCCGAAGCTGCAACATTTCCTGCAGTGAGGGAAGCAAAAGTTATGTCGTCAGAAGAAAAAGCCGGAGACTCGCTCCGGCTTATAAGCTGACCCGACTTATCTATAAGCAGAACAATTTTAGACTTACTCTCCCTGTTAAGCTCTGTAAGAAGCTTCCGTAGCTTTTCGTCCTCTTCAGGCCTCAAACTCAGCATCACTCTTCCCTGTTAGAGATTTCCTCCATTTTGTTTAGCCAGCTCCAGCGCCTGTCAACCTCTTCCTGAAGCTCTTTGATTTTATCCCTATTTTCAGGCTTAAACAAGTGTTTAAACCTTCCTTGAAGCTTAAGGAACTCCTCAACAGGTTTTGGATTCTTCGGCTTGTAAGTGATCCTCCACTTACCGTTCTCAACCTCAAAGAGAGGCCAGTAGTTGGTCTCAACGGCAAGCTTCGTTACCAGAATTCCCTCCTCCTCCTTAGACCTCCAGCCTCTGGGGCAGACGGCAAAGGCGTTAATGTAGGAAGGTCCTTCTGTAAGAAGCGCCTTCTTAAACTTCTCCATAAAGTCTTTCCAGTGGGAGGGCGCAACCTGAGCAACGTAGGGAATGCCGTGGGCCGCGGCAACCTCTGGCATCCACTTTTTGTGCTGAGGTTTACCCAGACTCTCAGAGCCTACAGGCTGAGTCGTTGTGTTGGCGTACTTTGGAGTAGCAGAGGAACGCTGAATACCTGTGTTCATGTAGGCTTCGTTGTCGTAGCAGACGTAGATGAAGTCGTGTCCCCTCTCAAGGGCTCCAGAGAGGGACTGGAAACCGATGTCGTAAGTTCCGCCGTCTCCTCCAAGGGCTACAAACTTAACCTTCTTGTCTGTTGGGAGTTTTCCCTTTCTCTTAAGAGCTTTGTAGGCGGCTTCAACTCCAGAAATTGTAGCCGCAGCGTTCTCAAAGGCGTTGTGTATCCAGGGAGACTTCCAGGAAGTATAAGGGTAGATGGAGGTACAGACCTCTACACACCCGGTTGCGTTTGCCCAGATGAGCTCGTAACCAAGGGCGTTTGCAACCATGTACATCTGCCTTATGATGATTGAAGCTCCACATCCGGCACAGAGCCTGTGGCCGGGAGCAAGCTTTTCAGGGTAGTTTGTGAGTTTTTTCAGAGGCGGTATCTTAACTTCAGCCGTCTTTATCTCTGCCATTACTTCCTCCATTACTCGTTAAGGTTAAGGTAGTTGATGAAAGGAACCTCTTTTCCTGCAGCTGCCTGCATTACTTTGTCTATAGCCTCCTCTATGTGGTGAACGTTTGTGTCCCTTCCACCAAGGCCGTAGATGAAGCTGACTATCGGGTAGTGTTTATTCCTCAGGTACATTGCAGTGGCAATATCGCTGTAGAGGGGGCCTCCAACTGCTCCAAAGGTTTCCGCTCTGTCAAATACCCCAACAGCTTTACAGTTTGAAGCCTCAATGGCGTCCATAACGTCGTAGTAGGGGAAAGGCCTGTAAGTTCTTATCTTTATAAGCCCTACCTTAATTCCCTTCTCCTCTCTCACCTTGTCAATAACGTACTTGGCTGTTCCTGCCGTTGAGCCGATAATAATGAGGATGTAGTCGGCATCGTCTGTTTTGTAGGTTTCAATGTGCTCGTACTTCCTGCCGAAGGCTTCCTCAAAGGCTTCTCCCACTTCCCTTATTACCTTGTAGGCGTTCATCATCGCTTCTCTCTGCTGCCTCTTAAACTCCATGTAGGAGTCTGTCATGGCAACGGGGCCGTGGGTAACGGGGTTGTCAACGTCTAAGAGGGGATACATGGGTTTCAGCTCTCCGATGAACTCCTCAACGGCCCTGTCGGGAAGGAGCCTTACCCTCTCTATAGCGTGGGAAATGACAAATCCGTCCATACCGACCATTACAGGGAGCCTTGTTCTCTCGTCCTCGGCTATCTTTATCGCCTGAATGAGGTTGTCGTACTGCTCCTCTGCGTTCTCGGAGAAGATCTGAATCCAGCCCTGGTCTCTGGCTCCCATCATATCGGATTGGTCGCCATGGATGTTGATGGGAGCTGAGAGAGCTCTGTTTACAACAGTCATAACGATTGGAAGCCTCATTCCGGAGGCGATGCCGAGAACTTCCCACATGTAGGCAAGACCGGGACCGGCAGTTGCAGTCATGGCTCTGCTTCCGGCAGCTGCTGCTCCAACGCAGGCAGACATTGCAGAGTGCTCACTCTCTACGGGGATGTACTCTGTATCAACGAGTCCGTTGGCGACGAAGTCTGCAAAGAACTGCATCAGCTCCGTTTGAGGAGTAATCGGGTAGGCTGCAACAACGTCGGGGTTAATCTGTCTCATGGCTTCTGCTGCTGCCATGTTTCCCGAGTAGGGAACGTACTTTACCTCTTTTATGAGCTCAGGCCTCATTTCAGTCCTCCTCCCGGAACAGGTATTCGGGTTTCATCTCAAGGGCGTTGGTGGGGCACTCGTGGGCGCAGATTCCGCAACCTTTACAGTGGTCGTAGTCAACCCCTACCATCTTCTCCTCTTTTACGAGGATACAGGAGTCGGGGCAGAAGACCCAGCAGAGCATACAGTTAACGCACTTGTCGGCCTCAAAAACAGGCCTCCAGGCCCTCCACTCTCCGGTGTTGTACTTTTCACTTGAACCGGGTTCAGGAATAACTGCTCCTATAGGTAACTCTCTCCAGCTCTTCATTCTGACCTTACCTCCTCGTAAGCTCTGTGTAGTGCCCTTATGTTTGCGTTGAGGGCGTTCTCTGAAATCTTCTTACCGAAGGCTCTCTTTATGTCTTCTTCAACGGTTTTGATGTCTACAAGACCGCCGAGGACTTTTACGAGAGCTCCCAGCATCGGAACGTTCATAAGAGGCCTTTTGAGTTCCTCCATTGCAATCTTTGTGGCATCAACGGTGTAGATCTTCCTCCCCTTAATGCCGTACTTCTCCCTTACCTCCTGGGGAGACTTGTCTGTGTTGATAATGAGGATTGCGTTTTCGTCTGTTCCCTCAAGGAAGGGAACGGTTTTGAGAAGTGTTGGGTCAACGACTATAACGATGTCGGGGTTTATAACCATACAGTGGAGAGTTATGGGTTTCTCTGAAACCCTGTTGTAAGCTCTGAGGGGAGCTCCCGACCTCTCAGCTCCGTAGTCGGGGTTACTCTGGGCGTACTTACCCTCCTCAATAACCGCAGAGGCCAGAATCTTTGATGCCGTAACGGCACCCTGACCACCCCGAGCGTGCCACCTAATCTCTATCATTTCTTCCTCCAGCTATGAGTTTCTTATCTTCAAGGGCTTTCCTGAGAGTCAGCTCGTCTGATGCGTCTATTGTTCCACCGTAGGGAATTCCGTAGCCTATCCGGTAAACGCTTACGCCGTACCTCTCAAGCCTGTCGGTCAGGAACTTTGCCGTCGCCTCTCCCTCTACCGTCGGGTTAAGGGCGATTATTACCTCCTTTACCCCTCCCCTCTCAATTCTTCTAAAGAGGCTCTCTATGTTGAGGTCTTCAGGAGAGATATCCTCCAACGGGGAGATCACCCCTCCCAGGACGTGATAGAGCCCTTTATACTCTCCTAACTTCTCAATTGAGACAGCGTCCCTCGGCTGCTCTACAACACAGATAACACTCCTGTCTCTCTCCTCGTCTGAGCAGACGGCGCAGAGCTCACCGGTTGCAGGAAGGCCACACTCCCTACACGGGTGAACGGACTCAAGCTCCCTTAAGGCGTTTGATATAACCTGCTTCCTCTCCTCCGGAAGCCTTGAGAGTGCAAGAACTGCTCTCTCGGCAGCTCTCTCACTTATTCCCGGAACCTCTGAGAGGAACTCTATCAGGAGCTCAAGGTTCTCAGGGTATATCAAAACAGCCCTCCAAGGTCTATTCCAAGGCCGCCGGTTATCTTCTGCATCTCCCTTGCTATCGTATCCCTTGCCTCTTTAAGGGCAGCGTTTGCCGCAGTCAGAACGAGGTCTTCTATCATTTCCTTGTCGCCAGACTCTAAGAGTTCTGGGGATATCTCCACCGAAACAAGCTCACCGGAGCCTTTTGCAACAACCTTTACAGCGCCTCCGCCTGCAGTACCGATAAATTCCCTCTCTTCAAGCTCCTCTTTCATCTTGGCAGCCTGCTGCTGCAGCTGTTTTGCCATACGCATCAGCTGGTTTATATT
>JALWGN010000037.1 GCA_027013575.1 Desulfurobacteriaceae bacterium | reverse complement strand
AAAAGCGGGAATAAGGGTTAAAACGCCGCAGATAGTTGCAAAGAAGAACGCATCGGCAAAGGAGTGCCAGAAGGCGTGCTGAGAGAAAAGCTGAGCCAGTAGGGCGTGGGCAGTCTGACTGGCCGTTTGGGAAAGTTCAGACCTGAAGTAGTGGAAGAAGTTTTCAGCCCTCCTCAAAAACTCTACGACCTGAGGGGAAGAGGAGGAGACCTTCTCTGTTAAGTGGACGAAGTGAACCTGTTGGGAAGAGAGGAGGATGTAGGTTGACACGGCCGTTCCGACGCTTCCTCCTACAAGCCTCATAAGGTTCTGGATGGAGGAGGCCTGACGGAGGAGCTCCCCCTTAAAACTTCCCAGGGAAACCTGAGAGAGTGCAGGAAAGAAGAACCCCATTCCTATTCCCCACGGCATAAGGTAGGCAACTATCTCTATTTTAGACATATCAAGGTCAAGTTTCTGCTGAAGGTAGGTACCGACGATAAAGATCAGGGTTCCAAGAATGATGGAGGCCTTTTTAGTTAGAACCTTTCTGTCTATAAGGATGCCGGCAACCATACTGAAAAGTCCCGTTCCCACAGAAGGCCAGAAGAGTATCTCCCCTGCCGTTATGGTGGGGAAACCCCTCAGTTTCTCAAGGTAGAGGGGAAGGAGGAAGTAAGAGGCGTAAACTCCCATGCCGAAAACTGTAAGAGAGAAGACGGGGTAGCGGAAGAAGGGGTACTTAAAGAGGGAGAGGTTTAAGAGAGGGTGTTCCGTTCTGAGCTGGTGAATGAGAAAAACGATAAAGGAGACGGCTGAAAGGTAGAGGAGAGAGATAGACTTTACAGAGTCCCAACCCCAGCTGTTCCCCTTAGAGAGAACAACGATAAGGGAGACGAGGGAAGTTGCAAGGAGGAGAAGACCTAAAAAGTCAAGGGGCTTCTCTTCTCTGTGGAGGTGTCTGTCGTCTTCCATAAGAACCGTAAGAAGGTAAACGACGAGTACTCCGGGAAGGAGGTTTACGTAGAATATCCAGCGCCAGCTGAGGTGTTCTGTAATGTACCCTCCAAGTGTGGGGCCGAGGGAGGGTCCAAAAGTGGCGCCGAGGGCGAACATTCCCATCGCTACCCCTCTCTTCTCGGGAGGGAAGAGCTCAAAGAGGAGGGTCATAGTCATGGGAACGGCAATTCCCTCTCCAACTCCCTGAAGAGTTCTTGCAAGAACCATCACGTCAAGGTTTGACGCAAGGCCGCAGAGGGCGCTCATTCCGGTAAAGAAGGCAATTCCAAGAAGGTAGGTGTTTCTGTGCCCCAACTTCCCTCCAAGCCACCCTACAACGGGCATTGCAACGGCAGAGGCCACCATGTAGGCTATTATCACCCACTGTATGTCGTCGGGCTCTGCGTCAAAGGCGCTCATCATGTGGGGAAGGGCTATGTCAACGATGGTTGTATCAAGAAGGGTCATAAACATACCGGCAACGATGAGAAGTCCTAAAAAGTAAGCCCTTCCAGTCATTCTTCCTTCCTTATCTTCACAACGGCATTTGTACCGGGTTTTATGCAGGAGAGGGGAACGCCTCCGAGCTTTATCTTTACGGGAACTCTCTGGGTTACCTTTGTGTATTCTCCCTGAGAGGTGTCTCGGGGGATGAGGGCAAAGACTGAACCGGCAGACTTACCTATCTGGTAGACCTTTCCTTCAAAAGTCTTTCCGCAAACGTCAAGCTCAACTTCGGCGGAGCTCCCCACCTTCACGTACGGAAGCTTATCCTCGTCTATCCAGGCAAGAACGTAGAAAGTTTCAGGATTGTAAAGTGAATAAACTGTAAGGCCAGGAGAGACAAAGTCCCCGGTCTCCCGCCACTTCTTGGCAATAAATCCTGTTCCAGGAGAGCGGACAAGTGTATGAGAAATAAGGATTTTGACCTTCTCCTCCTTCTCCTCAAGGGATTTAATTCTGTCTGACAGGCTCTTTATTGAGTGGCGGAGCTCCTCTACCTGTTTCAGCTTCGCCTCTGCAGAAACAACCCCCTCTTTAAGTTCACCTACTCTCTTCTCTGAGGCGGCAAGCTTACTCTTCAGGGCAAGAACTTTGAACTTTAAAGCCTGCGCCTCTTTCAGGTTCTCCCTGGCGGCACTGTAAGTAGAGAGAGCTCTCTCGTACTCAGCCTTTGAAGAGAAGTAGGCAGACTTAACGTCCTCAAACTGCTGAAGGGAGATTATCCGCTTCTCGTAGAGCTTCCTGTACCGGTTAAACCTGTGCTCCATCCTCTCGGCGTTGACCTTCGCAGCCTCAAGGGCAGCTCTGGCGGCCTTAAGGGAAGCAAGAGCTTTAGAGACGGAGGTTCTGTAGGCCGTTTCCGCCTCCTTCAGCTGCTCCCTTAAGGCTGAAACTTCGTTTTCGGCTGCAGAGAGTCTGAACCGGGCTGTTTTCACTGCAGCTGGGAGCTGCTTCTTCAGCCTGGAGAGTCTCGTTTCAAGCTCCCTCCTCTCAGCCTTCAGTGAGAGGATCTGAAACTGGAGGGAGGAGAGCTCCTTCTTCAGAGTAGAGTCGTCAATCTTAAAGAGGGGTTCTCCCTTTTTTACTGGCTGAAACTCCTGCTTGTAGAGTTTAACGATGTAACCGGAAACATCTTCAGGGGATACGTTCACAATGTCTGCCTTCTGAAAGGCGTTGTCGGTTATTACGTAGAGGTATCTCTCGTAGAGGAAGTAGAGAAACCAGGCGGTAATGGCTAAGATGGCCAGAGCTCCAACGAAGGTAACTCCTCTTTTCACTCCTTACCTCCGCAGATGGAACGGGAAAGAACCTCAATAAAACTACGAACCTCCTCAGATGATATCTCCTTACCCTGAAATACTTCTTCAGAAGTAAAAAAACCAAACAGAGCTGCACCAAAAACCTTAACTTTCAGCTTTAACTCCCCCTGCGGAAGAGCAAGGACAGAGGAGAAAACAGAGAGCAGAAGAGTCTCCAGTGTTTCCACAAAACTAACGTAAACTTCCTCCGCCTCCCCTGTGAGACCGGTAACCTCAGAAAGGAGGATTTTCAAGAACTCCTTCTTCTCCCTTAAGGAGGAGTAGATCTTCAGGCCAATATCAATCAGAACCTCACAGCCAGAACCGTTTGGAGGGGATATGGAGCGAAGATCAGGAATTACAGAGAAGTTGATAAGAACCTCCCTGAAGAGTTCCTTCTTGCTGCCAAAAAGCCTAAACAGAGTTACCTCAGAAACTCCAGCCAGATGTGCCACTTCTCTGGTAGTAGTTCCAAGGTACCCCCTTCTGGAAAAGCAACTATAAGCTGCTTTTAGAATTCTCTCTTTTGTAGTCACCAAGCACTCCTATGTAAGTAACCACTTACTTACAATTCACCCTCCCTATTTTACAAGAACAGGAAATCAACGCTCAAATGTTAAGTTAACTTGTTTAATTTTGGCATTTAAACTTTCAGTATCCCCCTCTCTATGATCTCCAGAAGAGTTTTCTTTATATCTTCAGGGCTGAGATCAATAAACCCCTTAACAGAAGCGTACAGTATATTCTTTAAGGCCCCTGAAATCGTAAGGATAACAGCCTTAGGATTGAGCTCTTTAAAAATACCTTTTTCTATTCCTGCTTCTACCACTTCGGATAGTTTGCTTATATACCTGTTATACCATTCGGCTAGGTTGAGTCTCTCTTCATTTGGAATAACAAGGCTACCAACTTCTCTCATAAAGAGCTCAAAAAACTGCTTTTCCTCCTCAAAGAAACCAATAACAGTCTCAACGTAAGCTTCTAGCGCTTCTTTCGGTTCCTTCCCCCTTATAGCCCTGTTTACCTGTCTCTCAAGCTCTTTCAGTTTTGTCTTGATGACTTCAGCGTACAGTTCTTCTTTGCTATCGTAGAAGCGGTATATAGTTCCCACGGAAACTCCTGCGGCTTCTGCGATTTGGTAAACTTTTGTGTCGTAGTATCCTTTTTCAGAAAAAATTTTTTCGGCAGCTTCTAAAATTTTTTCTCTCATCCTTTCCCCCTAAAGTTCTTCCCTGTATTTACCTACAATAAATTATAATCCCAAACTTTAGTTTACACAAATATACATAAAATTAACAATGAAGACAAATACTAGCCTGATTTGATAATTAAATTATCATACTAATTAAAAATTACAGTCTTATTATCATAAACCAGAATTTTGTTCTCCAAATGCCACTTAACCGCCCTTGACAGAACTATTTTTTCCAGATCCCTCCCCTTCCTTATCATGTCTTCTACGCTATCTCTATGGCTGACGCGAACAACGTCCTGCTCAATTATCGGTCCCTGGTCAAGCTCTTCTGTAACGTAGTGGCTAGTCGCTCCTATAATCTTCACTCCCCGCTGGTAGGCTCTGTGGTAGGGTTTTGCTCCAACAAAGGCGGGAAGGAAGGAGTGGTGGATGTTGATTATTCTGTTCCTGAAGCGGTTTACGAACCTGTCGCTCAGTATCTGCATGTAGCGGGCAAGAACCACAAGGTCTATTCCTTCCCTCTCTAAAAGCTCTATTTCCCTTTCTTCAACAGAGAGTTTATTTTCTCTGTTCTTGGGAAAGTAGTAGAAGGGAATGCCGAACATTTCAACTACAGGTTGAAGGTCTGTGTGGTTGCTTATAACGAGTTTGAGGTTCCCGGGGAGCTCCCCTGCCTTAAACCGGTAGAGAAGGTCGTAGAGACAGTGGTCGTAACGGGAGACAAAAATGGCCACGTTTTTCACTTCTGAGCTGAAGTGGAGCTGATAGTCCATACCGAACTTTTCAGCTATAGGTCTGAAGGCCTCTTCTATCTTCTCTTTGGGAAGTAAAAAGCCGTCAAGCTCCCACTCAATTCTCATAAAGAAGGTGGAGCTCTGGAAGTCTATGTGCTGATCAGCGTGAAGGATGTTTCCTCCGTTCTTCGCTATAAAGCCGGTTACCTCTGCCAGAATTCCCTTGCGGTCGGGACAGGAAATCAGCAAAATAGCGGTTTCCATCAACCTCCCCTACTCTACAGTAACGCTCTTGGCTAAGTTTCTCGGCTGGTCAACGTCGTACCCCAGAAAGTCAGCAATATAATAAGCAAAAAGTTGAAGAGGAACAACATTAACAAGAGGAGAGAGGTACTCGTCAGTCTCGGGAACTTCCAGAGTGTATTCGGCAAGTTCTTTGACTTTTTTAACGTCTGGATTGGTTACGGCAATAACTTTCCCTTTTCTGGCCTTTACCTCCTCTATGTTAGAAATTACCTTGTCAAGAACCTTTCCTCTGGTTGCCACAACTATAACCGGCACGTTTTCGTCTATCAGGGCAATAGGGCCGTGTTTCATCTCTCCGGCAGGGTAACCTTCTGCGTGGATGTAGGAGATCTCCTTAAGCTTGAGAGCCCCTTCAAGGGCTATGGGATAGTTCACGTTCCTTCCAAGGTACAGGGCGTCCTTTGATCTGTAAAACTCTAAAGCGGTGTTTTTTATTGAAGCCTTCTCTTTCTCAAGGTTGAGAAGGGTCTCTATCTTTGAGGGCACCTCAAGGAGCTCCTTCAGGTAGTTTTCCACCCTCTCTTCACTGAGAGTTTTTCTGTTAAGGGAGAGCCACAGAGCAAAGAGAAAGAGTGCCGTTAACTGGGTTGTAAAGGCCTTTGTTGAAGCCACGCTGATTTCGGGGCCGGCATAGGTGTAAACAACGGAGTCTGCCTCTCTGGTTGCCGTTGACCCAATAACGTTACACACTGTAAGGAGTTTTGCTCCCCTGCTCTTTGCCAGCCTCATGGCAGCGAGGGTGTCGGCAGTTTCCCCCGACTGAGTTATTGAGATTACAAGGGTTTTCTCGTCAACGATAGGCTCCCTGTAGCGGTACTCAGAGGCGTAGTCAACTTCTGTTGGAATTCCTGCAAGGTTCTCAAAGTAAAACTTCGCTATAAGACCGGCGTGGTAAGAGGTTCCGCAGGCAACGATCTGAATCCTGTTAAAGGAGTCTGGAGATATTCCTTCAAGTTCGGTCTCTCCACGAAACCAGCTCAGGTTACCGCTTATCGTGTCTGCAATAGCTCTGGGCTGTTCGTAAATCTCTTTTAACATGAAGTGTTTATAACCTGCCTTCTCTGCCTGAGAGAGAGACCAGGGAATTACAGTTACCCTCTTTTCTACCCTTTCTCCGTCGTAGTTGAAGACAGAAACTCCGTCAGACTTAACAGTAGCAACTTCAAAGTCGTCAAGGAAGACGACTCTGTTTGTGTAGGAGAGAAATGCCGGGACGTCTGAAGCCACAAAGTTCTCTCCCTCCCCCAAACCTATAACTAAGGGGCTGTCTTTTCTTGCAACGAATATGGTATCTGGCTGGTAAAGTGTAATAACTGCAAGTGCGTAGGAGCCGTGAAGTCTCTTAACGGCTTTAAGGAAGGCTTCAAAGAAACTGGAAGAGCCTTTAAGTTCCTCTTCTATAAGGTGAACAACAGCTTCTGTGTCGGTCTGGGACTTAAAGGTGTGTCCCTTATTCTGGAGCTCCCGCCGGAGCTCCGAGTAGTTCTCTATTATTCCGTTGTGAACCAGAGCTATCTTTCCAGTACAGTCAACGTGGGGATGGGCGTTAACGTCGTCGGGCTTCCCGTGAGTTGCCCACCTGGTGTGTCCTATTCCCACGTTTGAGAATATCGGTAACTTTCGGAGCTCTACCTCAAGGTTTCTTATCTTCCCCTGCTTTTTGTAAACAGAAATCTTTCCATCTACTATCAGAGCGATACCGGCAGAGTCGTAGCCTCTGTACTCAAGCCTTTTCAAACCATCTACAACTATGTCCTTTGCGTTATCCTTACCAACGTAACCGACAATTCCACACATGAAACCCCCTTTACAACCAAGCGTTTTATTTTTGTTATGTAAGTATAACAGGCCAGAGGAGAGGAAAATGAGAGATCTTCTATGTGAAGACACGATAGCAGCCATAGGAACTCCTATAGGGAAGGGAGCTATAGGAATTGTGAGAATTTCAGGGAAAGAGGCTCTGCCGATCCTGAAGAGCCTTTTCAGGAGAAAGAGCGGAAAAGAGGTGAAAGAGTTTGAAGAGAGAAAGATGTACTACGGAGTTGTCGTTGACAGATTCGGAGAGCCAATAGACGAAGTACTTGCAGTTTACATGAAGGCGCCAAGGAGCTTTACAGGTGAAGACGTGGTTGAGATCCACAGCCACGGTGGAATTGTCGTAGTCAGACAGATCCTAAGGGAGGTTCTGTCACGGGGAGCAAGGCTTGCAGAACCCGGTGAGTTCACAATGAGGGCGTTTCTGAACGGGAAAATAGACCTGACTCAGGCTGAAGCTATAAACCAGCTCATTGAGGCAAAGAGTGAGCTCTCTGCAAAGGTGGCACTCAGACAGCTTGAGGGAGCTCTCTCCAGAAAGATAAGGGAGCTCCGGGACTTTATCCTTGAGACCAAAGCATACATTGAGGCGGCAGTTGACTTTCCCGAAGAGGAGGTGGAGATAATTGAGAGTGGCAAGGTGAAGGAAAGGCTGCTGGAGGCTGTTGGAAGGATAGAGGAGCTTCTCAAAACTTACAGGGAAGGAAGGCTGATAAGAGAAGGGATAAAAGTGGCAATCGTGGGAAGGCCTAACGTTGGAAAATCCTCACTTTTAAACGCGCTGCTTCAGGAGGAGAGGGCAATAGTTACGGAGATCCCTGGAACGACGAGGGACGTAATAGAGGAGACGGTAACCTTTAAGGGGCTACCGTTAAGGCTGATTGACACAGCAGGGATCAGGGAAGCTGAGGACAGAGTAGAGAGAATAGGTATTGAGAGAAGTTTAGAGAAGCTTAAAGAGGCCGACGTAGTCCTGTTCCTGATAGACGGTTCAGAAGGTTTTACAGAGGAAGACAGGGAGATTCTGGAGAGAGTAGAGGAGAAGAAGAAGGTGATTTTAGTTATAAACAAGGCAGACTTAGGGCTCAAGTTCCGGTGTAGAGACGCAAAGGAGCTGGGGCTTGAAAGGTGTGTGGAGATAAGCGCAAAGAGGGGAGAGGGTATAGAGAGACTGGCTGAGCTCATAACGGAACTGGTAATGCTTGAGCCTGAAACGGTTCTCGGTAGAGACGAGGTTGTTATTACCTCTGAAAGGCACAGGGAGCTCCTTGAGAGGGCAGAGGAGAGTCTTAAAAGAGCTTTAAAAACTCTTGAAAGTGGAGTAGAATCTCCCGAGTTTCTATCAATGGACATAGACGACGCTCTTAAGGCACTTGGAGAGATTGTAGGAGAAGTAACTACAGAGGACATGTACGACATAATCTTCTCACGTTTCTGTATAGGAAAGTAGGTATGGAGAAGAGTAACAGGATTCAGGTAATAGTTGTTAAAGATAGCCTCGCAAACTACAGGAGGTTTAGCGTTTCAAAGAGAGTTCTGGTCTCTTTAGTTACCATCTTCAGCGTCTTCCTCGTTTTCCTCTGCGCCTTTTCCATTTACGCTGCCTCAAAGTTGATGGAACTCTCAAAGTCTGAAGGAGAGCTCCAAGACAGGATCTCTCAGCTGGAACTCCAGCTCTCTAGAACCCAGAAGGAGAACGCCCAGCTGAAAGAGACTGTTGCAAAGCTAAAGGAGGAGAAAAGAGAAACCGTTGAAGAGCTTGCAAGAAGGCTAGAGATAATAAACTCACTGATGAAGAAGGTAGGGCTGAAAGTTGACACCTCCGGCGGTGAAGGTGGAAACGCAATTCCCCTTTCAAAACTCCTCACAGACGACAGCGTAGACGTTGACGTAAGCTCCCTTATCCCCCAAATAGACAGAATGATTAAAGAGTTTAAAACAGTACCTTTAGGGTACCCCACTTACGGAAGGGTCACTTCTCCCTTCGGGCTCAGAGTAAACCCGATTACAGGAAAACCTGAGTTCCACCTGGGAGTTGACATAGCCGACAGGTGGGGAACTCCTGTCAGGAGCCCCGCAGATGGCAGGGTCGTAAAGGCCGGCTACTGCGGACTTATGGGTAAATGTGTGGAGATAGACCACGGAAACGGCATCAAGACCTACTACGGCCACCTTGCGAAGATACTCGTCAGGAAGGGAGAGAGAGTAAAGAGAGGGGAAATTATTGGGTTAATGGGGAGCTCCGGCAGGAGTACAGGACCCCACCTCCACTACTCTATAAAGTTCAGAGGGAAGATAGTCAATCCAGAACTGTTCCTGGAGGCACCGGAAAATGTTGGGAAAGAAGAGAGAAGAGGAGATGGCAGAGGTTAAGAGCATACTTGCAGAAGGTTTAAAGATAGAGGGGAACATCTTCTCTGAGGGGAAGATAAGGATTGACGGAACTGTTGAGGGAGACGTAAACGGCGACTTTGTGATTTTCGGCCAGAGGGCAGCGGTAAAAGGGAACGTAAAGGCTAAAACTGTTGTTGCCATGGGAACAGTTGAAGGAAACGTTGAGGCGGAAAAGCTTGAGGTAAAGAGCACTGCAAAGGTAAGGGGAGATTTAACCGTTAAGGAGCTCTCTGTTGAGCCGGGAGCCTCTTTAGACGGCAGAGTAAAGAGCGGAAGCTACACAAGCTCCTCGGGCGAGACAACCGAGTAGGAAGAGACAGAGGAAACGATAACCGGTTTTTTCTCAAGGTAGTTTTTTAAGTGTTCAACCTCCGTCCCCTCTTTCACGAAGAACACCCTACCTCCCAGTGGAAGGCCTGCAGGTTTAACGTTGAAAACCCTGAAGTAACCCCTTCCTTTTACGGAGAGGTACCCCGTTGTGTAATCCGGATCATCGGAGACGCAGAGCTCTGCAAGAACAGAAGGATGGCTCAAAACCTTTGTGGAAAGGGTAAGGGCTTCTTTCAGGTTCTCAGTAAAACCCTCTCCTGCCAGACGGCGGAGCTCCCTTTCGGCCTCAGGTGAAATGTCAAGGTATGAAACCCTTATGCCCCTTTCTCTGTCGGTTTCTATCCTCCTCCCTGAAGGAACCTCAACAACAGCCGCTCCCCTCATAACCCCGCCGGAAGGGGAGATACCGGAGAGGAGAAGACGGTAGAACCTGATGCCAAGCTCTACCGGAACCTCCGAGAGGGAGAAGAGAATTTTTAGAACCTCTTCTGCGGGGAGCTCCGTTCTAACCTCAAAAACGGGAAGTGCTTTAAGGTAGAGGGGCTCCTCCTTTAACTCCTCCACCTTAACAGAGATAAAGTCGGGCTTTCCACGGGAGTGGCTCCTTGCCCGGTTGAGGAGTGATAGAACCACCTCGTCAAGCTTTTCCTCAGGAACTATCCTCTCTGCGCCGGAGACGTGGACTCCCTCTTTAGAGCTCCTCATCTTTACGCTGAACAGAGCCATCCAACTCCACCCTGAGGGGATTTCTGAACCACAGGTCGTTCTGGGGGAACGGAATCTCTATACCGTTTTCCCTGAAGAGGGCGTTAATTCTCTCGTGAAGCAGAGAGTTTATACCGAACGCCACGTCCTTCCTCTCTACGTAGTAGATGAGCTTAAAGATGAGGGCACTGTTGCCGAAGCTGGTAAAGTAAACTGAAGGTGGAGGGTCTCTGAGTATCCCCTCTATACCCTCTGTAGCCTTAACGAGAAGCTCTTTAACCTTCTCAACGTCTGAACCGTAAGCCACTCCTACCTCAACAGAGTCTTTCACTCTTGGGTCGGGGTAGAGGGCGTTCTCAATAACTCCCTCTGTGAGTTTTGAGTTTGGAACGGTTATCAGGTTGTTCCCCGAAATTGTGAGAATCCGGGTAGTCCTCAAGCCTATGTCGTAAACGTAACCCTCTACGTCAATGTCTTTTATGTAGACCCTGTCTCCTATACGGAACTGTCTGTCTGTAACGAGCATTATTCCTGAGATGAAGTTCTTAATTGTGTCTTTAGCGGCAAGACCTACGGCAAGGGAACCGACTCCTAAAGAGGTAACCAGCGAAGTAACGTTAAAGCCGAGCCTATCAAGAACGGCGATAAGGGCAATAAGAACTATGAAGACGTTGATGACTTTGGAGATCATAGAGTAGTAGGTATCTACAAGGGGTGCCTCTCTGGGAGAGACCTTCTTCTTTACCCTCTCTGAGAACTTCTCAAGGAGGAGGTCAACAATTCTAACCAGAATAAAGGTTCCGATGGAGACGTAGAAGACGAAGAAGATGAGGTTCAGGATCTTGAGTATCTTCTCCGGTAGCTGGAGTTGAACGACAGCAAGGTTCAGAAAGAGTAAAAAGAGGAGGTAAGAGACCCACGAGGAGAGGCTTATAACTATCTTCTCGGCTTTTGAAATCTTCCTGTCAACCAGGGCAACCCGTAAAAGGACGGCCTTAACGAGCCTTCTGCTCCAGAGGGAAAGGAGAGCCAGAAGGAGAAAGAGGGCTGCAAGGGTGTACTCAACCTTAACCCAGGGAAGGGTTGTTGAGACCGTTTTAACGACGCTCTCTTTCAGGCCGTTGAGGGAGGGAGCTCCCATTAAATCTCCTCCCTGGTGAGAACAAAGGTTACAGGGCCGTCGTTAACGATGTGGACTTTCATGTCGGCGCCGAATATCCCGGTTTGAACGGGAATGCCTTCCTCTCTACACTTCTCAACAAACAGGTTAAACATCTCCTCGGCCTTTACCGGCTCCTCTGAGGACTGAAAGCTGGGGCGCCTCCCTTTTCTGCAGTCTGCTGCAAGGGTGAAGTTTGGAACGGCAAGGAGCTCCCCCTTTACGTCCTTCAGTGAGAGGTTCATCTTTCCGGCAGAGTCCTCAAATATTCTCAGCTCAACAACTTTTTTCGCCATCTTCTCAACGTGGGACTTAAGATCCCCCTTCTCAAACCCGATAAGAACCACAAGGCCTTTGCCTATTTCGGCAACGGTATCACCACCAACTACAACTTTCCCTGAAAGAACTCTCTGAACACACGCCTTCATAATTCACCCCTGAAACCAAAGGTGTTTTACGCCGTCAACTATAAACTGGGAGCCGAGAGCTCCCACAAAAAGACCAAATATACGGACTGTAACGTTTATCCCGGTTGTGCCGAGCCTCCTTGAGAAGAAAGAGGCCTGCGAGAGAATAATGTAGGTTATGAAAACGGAGATGATAACTGCTGAGAGAAGTTCTCCCAGCTGAAAAAGACCCTTCACTTCTTCCCTGAAGATGAGGAGCGTCGTAAAGGTTCCTGGGCCAAAGAGAACGGGAATTCCAACGGGAACGACGGAGATATCCTCCTTCTCGGCAGCGGCAGAGTCCTCCTCCTCGGTATGCTTGGTTCTTGGAGGTTTTGCCTGAAGCATCTGGAAGGCCATGTGAAGGAGTATAAGGCCGCCGAAGATTTTAATACTGAAGATGTTAACCCCCATCAGCTTTAAGAGGGCTTCTCCTGAAAAGAGGGTAACGAGGGCAGCAACAAGAACGGTTAGAGAAGCCTTAAAGGCTACTCGCTTAACCTCCCTTACAGAGGGAACAAGACCTGCAACCATGATGGCTGCAAACACGGGATCCATAATCACAAGGAGGGAGATAACGTACTTCAGGAACTCCATAACCCTCTCCAGAGAAAGTCAAGGAGGGTGAAGAAGAAGACGGTTAACGAGATGTAGCCGTTAAGGTTGAAAAAGGCATAGCCGATTTTAGACCTGTCTCTGGTAACGAGGATGTGCTCTTTTACCATAAAGACCGTAGAGATGAGAAGTCCAAGGTAGTAGAAGATCCCCATACCCTCAAGAACTCCTACCCAGACAAGACCTGCCAGGGTGAGAAGGTGGAAGATCCTGGAGATAAGGAGAGCTCCCCTTTCGCCGAGCTTTGCAGGTATTGAGTAAAGACCCTCCTTCCTGTCAAACTCAACGTCCTGAAGGGCGTAGATGATGTCAAAGCCGGCAACCCAGAAGGCAACTGAGAGAGAAAGGATAATAGCAGGAAGGTCTATACTGCCCTTTACCGCAACCCAGGCACCTAAAGGGGCGAGGGCAACTGCAATCCCCAGAACAACGTGGCAGAGGGCTGTAAACCGTTTTGTAAATGAGTAGAGAGTAAGGACGAAGATGGCAACGGGAGAGAGCTCCAGAGCCAGCCTGTTGAGTTTGTAGGCGGCAAATACCATAACTGCAAAGCCGAAAACGGCAAGGAGGATAGCCTCTGAGCGCTTAACTATCCCCCTGGGAATGTGCCTGTTTGCCGTTCTGGGGTTTCTGGCGTCAATTTCGGCATCTATGGCTCTGTTTAAGCTCATTGCCGCCGTTCTGGCTCCAAAGAGGGCTACAGTTATCCAGAAGAGCTGGTAGAGAGAGGGGAAACCCCTTGCAGCCATAAGGGCAGCAGTTAAGGCAAAGGGAAGGGCAAAAATTGTGTGCTCAACCTTAA
>JALWGN010000036.1 GCA_027013575.1 Desulfurobacteriaceae bacterium | reverse complement strand
TTGACTGGAAAGACAGGACGCTCCAGAGAGGCGTTAGAAATATCTTCAGGCACAACATCTGTGCAAACAGAAGCGATAGAGTTCTCATACTGACCGATACCTACAAAGAGAGGGTGGGGGAGCTCCTTTTCTGGTTCGGCTCGGAGTTTACTCCAAACATCTACCACCTTACATACAGACCTACCGGGAGACACGGCCTTGAACCTCCTGAAGAGGTCTGGAAGGCGGCCTTTGGAGTTGAGTTCCTTCAGGAGATTAAAGAGAAAGGACTCCTTGATAGAATTCTGAAAAAGGAGGTTTCAGAGGGAGACGAACTTGAAGTGAAGGAGATTCTCCTTGAAACCACCTCTCCCGAGGAACTCCCCACAGCCATTATAGCGGTTAATCAGCACTCTATAAGCCACACCCTCTTTAGAAAACTCTGTACGGAGTTCCTCTCAATCCGTTTTGCCAGTATGCCCCTCTTTGAGCTTTTCATGTTCTACACCTCCCTCCAGGCCAACTGGAACCTTGTGGCAAGGCGCTCAAAAGAGGTTGCTTCTCTGCTTTCAGATGCCGAAGAAGTAAGGGTAACCTGTTCCAACGGGACAGACATAACTTTCTCCGTAAAAGGTAGAGAAGGACTTGCCGACACCGGGAAGCTCTGCTCTCCGGGAGACTTTGGAAACCTTCCTGCCGGAGAGGCCTTCATAGCTCCTGTAGAGGGAACCGCAAACGGAAGGTTCGTAACAAAGTACGCTCCAGACAGAAAACTGAAAGAGCCGGTAACCCTTGAAGTGGAAAACGGCTGCGTAAAAAGAGTAACGGGAGAGGAGGAGTTCTCAGACTTCCTCAATCACCTTATCCACGAAGAGCCGAACGCAGGAAATATTGCGGAGTTTGGCGTTGGGACAAACGAAAAGGCAGAAAGGTTTGACAACATACTTGAAGCCGAAAAGATTCTGGGAACCTGCCACATAGCCATAGGCGATAACAGCTCCTTCGGAGGTAAGGTTAGAGCCAACGTTCACATAGACCTTTTAATTGAAAAGCCAACGGTGGTTTTAAGAGCAGGAGACAGAGAGGTGAAGTTGATGGAGGAGGGGGAGCTCCTCCTTGGCTACTGATTGTTAGTATTTCCTAACTCTGCAGCGAGCTAAAGTTTTGAAGAATTCTGTCTTAACCCTTGTGGTGTAATTACTTTCGCGGATTTCATTAGACTTTTATAAAGGGCTTATAGATGGTTCGCTGCAGTTGACCTTCTGTTGGGAGCTCCGCTATAATTAAAAAA
Source organism: Desulfurobacteriaceae bacterium (assembly GCA_027013575.1). GTDB lineage: Bacteria > Aquificota > Aquificia > Desulfurobacteriales > Desulfurobacteriaceae > Balnearium. The sequence continues at coordinate 2,951 of JALWGN010000036.1, read as the reverse complement.
GCACTTGCAGCTCTTTGACATTTAGAATACGCTAAATCTGCCCTTTTATCTGAACTAGTGGGATTTAAACTGATACTTGGAAGGGACAAAGGTTTTCAGCCTCTCAACTTTTATCTGAACTAGTGGGATTTAAACGAGAGATTCTGATTGTTCCTTCTGCAGGAAGGGTTACTTTTATCTGAACTAGTGGGATTTAAACGACGTCAAAGGTTGCCCTCTTTTCAGCGTCCGGGTTCTTTTATCTGAACTAGTGGGATTTAAACAAGTCAATCGGGGCGTTGACTTCGGACTTCCACTATTCGTGTTTTATCTGAACTGATGGGATTTAAACTGGACAACCGAAGATGGTTACGGCTTCACCATTCCCGCTTTTATCTGAACTAGTGGAATTTAAACAGGCGCTCCGCTATGGCGGGGTAAGTAAGTTTATCTTAACTAGCGGGCTTAAGGTGATTTTTGCTTCTATAAACTTCAACTCTTTTGGGACTATATTTAAATGTCCAGTTTCTGAATTGGAGGACGGTTGAAAGAAAAAATAAAAAGCCTTTATGCTCGGCTGAAGAAGGTTCCTAAAAGGAAACTTGTTATCTACTCAATAACTGCAAAGGTTATTGAGGTTGGTGTTTCCACTTACCTGATTAAGAAGTTTTTTTTCCATTAGGTTTTATAAACATCCGTTCCGGTTCATAGGTTCCCCAAACAGTTGGGTAGTAATTTTTAACTCTGTTTCTCGCAGCTTCTAAAACCAGCGGTGCTGCTATGTAGATTAAAGGCTGCTGGTAGGCGATTATGTAGTAGGCTTTCTTGTAGAGCTCCACCCTCTTTTTAAAGTCCAGTGTTGTTGCCGCTTCTTCAAACAGTCTGTCAACTTCGGCTTCCCACTTCGTTTCCGGTTTTTTCTGGTTTGGGTTCCACATGTGGAGCTGACCGCTGCTCATCCAGACGTTTTTCCCGCCGTTGGGGTCAATTGAGCTTGTTAAGCCGATTATCACCGCGTCAAAGTCGTGGGTGTGGAGTAGCTTTTCAACTAAGTTGTTAAAGTCTAAAGGCTGGAAGTTTACCTTTATTCCTATCCTCTTCAGGTCGTACTTTAGAATTGCTCCAGTCTGAACTCTTGCCGGGTTGTTTGAGTTTGTCAGCAGGTTAAACTCAACTCTGTGGCCGTCTGGAGTTTCAAGCCAGCCGTCTCCGTTTCTGTCCTTTAAACCTATCGCTTCAAGGAGCTGTTTCGCCTTTTTAAGGTTGTAGGGGAATTTTGGGTAATTTGGATCCCAGTAGAGCTTGTTTGCCGGGGTAACGGGAGCGTAAACGGGGTATCCAAGGCCGTTGTAAACGGTCAGTATGATTCCTTTTCTGTCAACGGAGTGGGAGATTGCCCAGCGGAAGAGTCTGTTTCTGAAAAGCTTTACTTTCCAATCGGGTATTGCTCCCCTTTTCTGGTTGAAGCAGATAAAGTCTGCCGTTAGAGAGGGTCCCAGGTTGTAGATTGTGTAGTCTCCCTTTTTCTCCCCCTTTTTGAGCTCCGGGTAGTCGTCTCCTCTAACGCCGTAGAAGTCAAGCTCTCCAGCCTTAAACCTTAAAAGTTGCGTGTTTTGATCCGGCAGTATCGCCTTTACCTTTTTCTCTATGTAGGGAAGTCTCTTTCCCCACTGATCAAACTTCCAGTACCTTCTGTTTCTTTCGTAGATAAGGTACTGGCCGGGAAGGTATTTGACGAGTCTGTAAGGTCCCGTTCCTATGAGTTTTTCGGGAGGAGTTGAGACCGTCCAGAACTCCATAAACTTCCCGTTTTCAACTGCTTCTTCAACAACGTGTTTGGGGAAAATTGGAGCCGAGAGGGAGTAAAGAAGAGGAGCAAAAGGAAGAGGTAGAATAAACTCAACTGTCATTTCATTAATTTTCCTGACTTTGGGGAGCTCTCCCCTCACCATAAACGAGTCTTTCGTTGAGTTTGGAATCTTCGGGTTGAAGTAGATTCTGTTGAAGGTGAATACAACGTCATCGGCGGTGAAGGGCTTACCGTCAAACCAGAAAACCTTCTCTCTCAAGTGGAATATCCACCTGAGGCCTCCGTCTCTAAACTCCCACGACTTTGCCAGAGCTCCCCTCGGTTTCAGCGTCTTCAGGTCAACTTCTGTTAATCCCTCAAAGAGCTCCCCAACCGCCTCTGTAGAGGAGGTTTCGTTTGCAAGAACCAGGTTAAAAGTTTTCGGGTCTGAAGAGGTGGCAGTGTACAGCGTTCCTCCGTAAACTCCCGGCAGGAACTTTACTTTTTCAAGGTCAACTCTCTTTCCAATTTCAAAGTGCCTCTTTTTTGCCTTCGGCTCCGGGTAGAGAAGCGGAACGGCAAAGGGGGTTATAGAGAGAGCTCCCCCGAACAGCATCAGTTTTAGTAGCGTTCTCCTGTTCTCATTCATTTCCGAAGCCTTTTTGTAATTTCAGTAAGAATTTTCTCGCAGGTTATTTCAAAACTTTCCTTAACTTTACCTTTTTCATGCTTATGATGAGGATAAGTCTTTATCTGTTTATGGTGTGGAGCATTGTCCCATCTAACAATTAAGTTGCCGTTTTTATCCTGCCAATGGTAAGAGTAATTTCTTTCTTTTTCATCAACATATTCACGTATGAAAAGCCTGGAGCTATCCCTTAATATAACCACAATTTTTACGTAGAATCCTCCTTTAAAAACTTTAAAATCTTGTAATATAAAAGATTCTACGACAGAAAACTTTTTAAGGCAGTTTAAAATTTCCATTTTCTAACTCTTTGAGTTCTTCTTTTAGACTTTCTGCAGATTTTATACAGGCTTTCCACTCCATATAATCGTCCCAGGCCTCAAATTCTTCAGGTTTTGATTTTATTTCCTCCTCAAACTCTTTAAATGATTTTTCGTATTTCTTTTCAAAGAGTCTTATACATTCAGAAACTTTGTGAAGTTCATAGAGGAGCTC
>JALWGN010000035.1 GCA_027013575.1 Desulfurobacteriaceae bacterium | reverse complement strand
GTAGAAAACAGACTCAACCCTGTAGCCGTCCTCAGTCTCAAATATGAATAACCTGTTTAAAGGGCTTCTCAACTCCTTAACTACTCTCATCGCCGATCACTCCCGCCTTTGTAAAGCACCTGAACCTGTCGTCAACCTTTTCCTTCAGCTTCTCCACGTAGTCGTTCCACTGCTCTTCAGTTACAAAGAGTTTCAGTGGAAGCGGAACCCTTCCCTTCTCCTCAATCTCAACTGTTACAGTTTCCAGGGGAACGTTTATGTCAACAACCTTCCCCCTTCCCTCAGGCGTATCAACAACTGAGCCAACCTCCGGAAGGAACTGCCTAATGTAATAGTTGGCCTCTTCGTACTTAAGGCAGCACATCAAACGGCCGCAGGTTCCAGAGAGCTTTGCAGGGTTTGGAGGCAGCCCCTGAAGCTTTGCCATGTTGAGGGAGATTGAGTGGAAACACTCAAGGAACGACTTGCAGCAGCAGATGTTCCCACACATACCGACGGCTCCAACCATCTTTACCTCGTCCCGAACGCCTATCTGGCGGAGCTCTATCCTGGTTTTAAAGTGGGCTGCAAGGTCTCTAACCAGCTGTCTGAAGTCAACCCTGCTCTTCGCCGTAAAGTAAAAGACCAGCCTCTCCCTGTTAAGGGTCGTGTAGGCCTTAACCAACTTCATCTCCAGGCCGTGCTTCAGAACCTTCTTCTTACACACCTCAAGGGCTTCCTGAGAGAAGAGGAGGTTATCAAGGAAACGGTTCCTGTCCTCCTCAGTTGCGACCCTTAAAAAGGTGTAGAGCTCCTCAGGCTCCGTTCCAAACTTCCTGAGGGTTTCAGGCTCTACCTCGTAGCTCTTTAAAACCTTTACAACCTCCTCCCCTCTGTCGGTCTTAACCACAACCTCCTGACCGTAACTGAAAGTTCCTGAGTCTGCAGAGGCAAGTCCTGTCTTTTCAGTATCGGGGTATTTAAACTTAATAACAGCCATCAACCTCTCCGGTTCTCATGTTTTCAAGCTTTAAGTATATTTTCCGGCAGGGCTGCTGCAACGGTGAAGAAAGAGGCTTATATTTACTGTGTCTATATTGGCAATAGCCAGAAATTGAGAAAATCAGGGTTGACATTCTGAAAATGAGAACTATTATTAATAGCAGACACCCCCTATCCCCCTCCCTCCTCCCCATAAGTCTCAAGGGGGCGCCTTGCGGCGCCCCTTCTTTTTTTCCTCTGATAGAATTCCTTAAAAACTCCGGAGCTGAAGGTTGAAAAGGGTAATTCTAGGGTTCAGCGGAGGAGTTGACAGCTTCTACTCAGCCTACCTTCTGAAAAAGGAAGGTTACGAAGTTCTGCCGGTCTACCTGAAACTCCTTCCCGATGCAGACACAGAGAGAGTAAGGAGAGCTGCACAGCTCCTCAACCTGAAGGTCACAGTCATAGACCTGACGGAGGAGTTTAGAAAAACGGTAATTGACTACTTCATCTCTTACTACAGAAAAGGCCTGACGCCGAACCCCTGCGCCGTCTGTAACAGGGAGATAAAACTGAAGTACCTCTACCGTTTGAAGGGGGAGCTCTCTGCCGACCTGATAGCCACAGGCCACTACGCCCGGGTAGGTTTCTCAGAGAAGTTCAGGAGAAACCTTATATACAGAGGATTGGAAAAAGGGAAAGAACAGTCCTACTTTTTAGCCCTCGTTGAGAGGGAAATCTTTGACTACCTCCTCCTCCCCCTGGGAGAGCTGACAAAGAGAGAGGTTGTTGAGAGAGCAAAAGCGTTAGGTTTCCCCTACAGAGGGGAGAGCCAGGACATCTGCTTCATAGAGGGAGACTACACAGAGTTCCTCAAACCCTTCATTAAAGCCAGCCCCGGCTTTTTTAAACTTGAGGACGGAACGGTTGTAGGAAAACACAGAGGATACTTCAGGTACACCGTAGGCCAGAGGAGAGGACTGGGAATCTCCTACAAACACCCCCTCTACGTTGTAGAGATTAAACCGGAAGAGAACACCGTCGTTGTAGGGGAGAAAGAGAGGGTTTTAAAGGAGGAGCTCCTCGTCTGGAGAGTAAACTGGCACGCACCCCCAAAAGAGTGGGGGGAAATCCCGGTTCAGGTTCAGGTAAGGTACAGGGGAAAACCGGTAGAGGTAAGAGAAGTTGAGTATTTAAAAAACGGCATATATCGTGTAAAATTAGCGGCGAAAGTTGACGCCCCCGCTCCGGGGCAGGTCTGTGCCTTTTACAGCAACGACCTGCTTTTAGGAGGAGGGGAAATCACAAAAGAAGGAGCTGGGTGATGGAAGGGAGTATCGTAGCAATAGACTGGACGCTTATCGTTCAGGCAATCAACTTCCTCATCTTCATGGTTCTCATCAACAAGTTCCTGTTTAAACCCCTCTTGAACCTTATGGAGGAGAGGGAAAAGGAGCTTGAAAGCGTTTACAGCGAAGCTGAAGCGCTTAAAGCAAAAGCGGAGGAGCTCCTCAAGGAAGTTGAGGAGATACTGGCAAAGGCCAAAGAGGAGGCCAAAAAGCTCATTGATACCGCCGTAAAAGAGGCCAGAGAAGAGAGGGAGAGGATCATCTCTCAGGCTCAGGAAGAGGCATCTGTAAAGGTTGAGAAGGCCAAAGAGGAGATATGGCAGGCCTTTGAGTCTGAAAAGTCAAAGCTGGAAGCTGAAGCTGAAAAGCTTGCAGAAGAGATCGTCAAGAAAATACTCGGCAAAGTAGCTTAATAAGGGGGAAAGATGGAACACGGAGGACACCTTCTCTTCTGGAAAACCGTTAACCTGATAATTCTGTTTGCAATCCTCTACTGGCTCCTTAAAAAGCCCATCTCAAGGTTCCTCTCAGACGGCATAGAGTCTGTAGTGAGCAAGTTTGAGAAGGCAAAAAAAGAGAAAGAGGAAGCCCTTAAACTCCTGAAAGAGGCAGAGAAGAAGTCTGAAGAGGTTAAAGCAGAAGCCGAGAAGATACTCGCCTACTCAAAAGAGGTTGCCGAGAGGGAGAAAGAGCAGATAATCGCAGAGGCAAAAGAGACAGCTGCAAGGATAGTAAGAATGGCAGACGAAGAGATTGAGAAGGAGCTCTACAAGGCCAAAGAAGAGCTCAAGAAGTTTGCAGCTCAGAAAGCCGTTGAGCTGGCAGAGGCTAAGCTGAAAGGTTCTATAACCCCTGAAGTCAACAAAAAACTCATAGAATCCAGCCTTGAAAAGATTTAGGAGGGATCAAGTTGAGACTGGAAGTAAGGATCGCCAGAAGGTACGCCAAAGCTCTGTCTGAGGTTCTACCAGACGAAAAGCTTGAAAAAGTTCTTAAAGAGATTCAAACCCTCCTCTCCTTCTTTGACGAAAAAGCCATAAGGTTCTTTAAGAGCCCGGTAATTCCTGTAGAGAAAAAGACGGAGCTCCTCCTAAAAGTCCTTGAGAAGGTAGAGGTATCACCGGAACTTCAAAAAGTCCTCCTCCTCATGGCACAGAGGGACAGACTCGGCATAATAAGAGAGTTTGCAGAAGAGTTTGAGAAGTTTGCCTATGACAGACTGGGACTCGTAAAAGCCGAGATAACAAGCGCCACAGAGCTTGACGAGGAAGTTCTCAACCAGATTAAGAGGAAAATTGAGGAGCTCTTCGGAAAGAAAGCTGAGGTTACAGTAAAACTTGATCCCTCCATAATCGGCGGATTCATAGTAAGGGTTGCAGACAAAGTACTTGACGCCTCAATAAAGACCCAGCTTGAGAACCTGAAGAGAGCTATTGCAGATTAACATAAAAAAACCGATAGCGAGGTGCAGAGATGCAGATCAGAGCGGAAGAGATATCAGAGCTGATAAGAAAACAGATTGAAGAGTTTGAAGCCTCTGTAAACCTTGACGAGACAGGAATCGTTATCAAGGTTGGAGACGGCGTAGCAAGGGTTTACGGCCTTGAAAACGTAGAGTTCGGAGAAGTTGTAGAGTTTGAAGACGGAACAGAAGGAGTTGCGTTCAACCTTGAAGAAGACAACGTAGGTGTGGTTCTCCTTGGAGAAGGAAGGGGAATCGTTGAAGGCGGAAAGGCCAAGAGAACAGGAAGAATCCTTGACATGCCCGTAGGAGAGGGACTCATCGGAAGAGTCCTTGACCCACTCGGAAACCCGATTGACGGCAAAGGAGAGATTGAATACGTAGAGAGAAGGGCCGTTGAGCGTATCGCTCCCGGTATCGTTACAAGAAAGCCCGTTCACGAACCACTTCAGACAGGAATTAAGGCAATTGACGCCCTCATCCCCATCGGAAGAGGACAGAGGGAGCTTATCATCGGAGACAGACAGACAGGTAAAACAACAATTGCAATAGATACAATCCTCAACCAGAAGAGGGAAGGCGTTATCTGCGTTTACTGTGCCGTAGGACAGAAGAGGTCAACAGTTGCACAGACAATTCAGCTCCTCAAAGAGCTGGGAGCTATGGAGTACACAATCGTTATCTCAGCTACAGCATCAGAACCTGCAGCGCTCCAGTACCTTGCCCCTTACGCCGCCTGTACTGTTGCTGAGTACTTCAGGGATACAGGAAGAGCCGCCCTCATCATCTACGACGACCTTTCAAAGCAGGCTGTAGCCTACCGTGAAATGTCACTTCTCCTCAGGCGTCCGCCCGGAAGGGAAGCTTACCCTGGAGACGTCTTCTACCTCCACTCCAGGCTCCTTGAAAGAGCCGCCAAGCTTAACGACGAGCTTGGAGCCGGTTCACTTACAGCACTTCCAATAGTTGAAACAAAGGCTGGAGACATCTCCGCCTACATTCCTACAAACGTTATCTCAATTACAGACGGTCAGATCTTCCTTGAAACAGACCTCTTCTACAAAGGTCAGAGGCCTGCCATCAACGTAGGTCTCTCCGTTTCAAGGGTTGGTGGTGCAGCTCAGATTAAAGCAATGAAGCAGGTTGCCGGTAAACTCAGGCTTGAGCTTGCCCGTTACCGTGAGCTTGAGGCTTTCGCGCAGTTCGCTTCAGACCTTGACCCTGCAACGAGAGCTCAGCTTGAGAGGGGAAGGCGTATGATGGAGCTCCTCAAGCAGCCTCCCCACAAGCCTATCCCCGTTGAGAAGCAGATAGTAGCCTTCTTTGCCGCAATCAACGGATACCTTGACGACATTCCCGTTGAAGCTGTTACAAAGTTTGAGTGGGAGCTCTACGCATTCATGGACGCAAAACACCCCGAAATACTCAAGGAGATCCTTGAGAAGAAGCAGCTTGACGACGAGCTGACAAAGAAACTCCACGAGGCAATCAAGGAGTTTAAGGCAACGTTCACAGCCTAATAGCGAGGTAGAAAATGCCTGGAATGAGAGAAATTAAAGCTAAGATAAAGAGCCTTAAGGGAACAAAGCGGATAACCGCCGCTATGAAGGCGGTATCCGCTGCAAAACTCCGTAAGGCTCAGGAAGACCTCTTCAACGTAAGACCCTACGCAGACGTAATGAAGGGAATAGCAACAGGCCTTTACAGAAGGGGAAACCCTGCCATCCACTCAATCTTCAAAGTAAGACCTGTAAAAAGGGTAGAGCTGGTCGTAATCTCCTCCGACAAAGGACTCTGTGGAGCTTTCAACGCCAACATCATAAGGAGAGTCAACAGGCTGGCTCAGGAGATGCAGTCAAAGGGAGTGGAAGTTAGCCTAACAACCGTTGGAAATAAAGCGAGCCAGTTCTTCACAAAGTACTCCGACCTCAAAGTCAGGAAGTCCTTTACAGACATCTTCAGAAGGATTGGACTTCCCCTTGCTGAAGAGATATCGGCAGACCTCTTCCTGGGATACATGGCTGAGTACTTTGACGAGGTTTACGTTGTCTACAACAAGTTCTACAACGCCCTGAAGCAGGAAGTTACCGTTGAGAAGATAATGCCTCTTTCTGTTGAGGAAGAGGAAGGTACCCCCGTTGCCGAGTACACAGTCGGCCCCGACGAGAAGGTAATAGAGGAAGCCATAAAAGCCTACGCGTCCGCCGTCATCCTGAGAGCTCTCAAAGAGTCTGAAACGAGCGAGCACGCTGCCCGTATGACAGCTATGGACAACGCCACAAAGAACGCAGAAGACATGATCAAGAAGCTTACAATCTCCTTCAACAAGGCAAGACAGGCTGCAATTACGAAGGAGCTCATTGAAATCACAACCGCTATTGAAGCAATGAAATAGGGAGGATAGGTATGGCAGAGCATAAAGGAAGAATAGTCCAGATAGTAGGACCGGTTATAGACGTTGAGTTCCCCGACGGTAAACTCCCTGAAATCTACCACGCCTTAAGAGTTCCAAACGTTAAGCAGATTACCTGGGATGGAAAAGTAGAGACCGGCGACCTGATGCTTGAGGTTCACCAGCACCTCGGAGAGAACAGAGTCCGCTGCGTTGCCTTCGGTGCAACTGAAGGACTTAAAAGGGGAATGGAAGTAATAGACACAGGCGACTACCTGAAAGTACCCGTTGGACACGCAACAAGGGGAAGGATCTTTAACGTTGTTGGCCAGCCCATTGACAACAAAGGCCCCGTTGAGGCTGAGGAGTACTGGCCGATCCACAGACCTGCTCCACCACTTACAGAGCAGAAAACCGTTGCTGAAATATTTGAGACAGGAATTAAGGTTATTGACCTCCTTGAGCCTTACGCAAAGGGTGGAAAGACAGGACTCTTCGGCGGTGCAGGAGTTGGTAAGACCGTTCTCCTTATGGAGCTCATCCATAACGTTGCCATGAAACACGGCGGTTTCTCCGTTTTTGCCGGAGTTGGAGAGAGAACAAGGGAAGGAACAGACCTCTGGCTTGAGATGCAGGAGTCCGGCGTTCTTGAGAATACTGTTCTCGTTTACGGTCAGATGAACGAGCCGCCGGGTAACAGGTGGCGTGTTGCAATGACGGGCGTTACCATGGCCGAGTACTTCCGTGACGTTGAAGGCCGTGACATGATGTTCTTCGTTGACAACATGTTCCGTTTCATTCAGGCCGGTTCTGAGGTTTCCGCCCTCCTTGGAAGGATCCCATCAGAGGTTGGTTACCAGCCAACCCTTGCAACAGAGGTAGGTGCCATTCAGGAGCGTATTACCTCTACAACTAAAGGTTCCATTACATCTGTTCAGGCTATCTACGTTCCGGCCGACGACTTTACAGACCCGGCTCCGTTTACACTCTTTGCCCACCTTGACGCTACAACGGTTCTCTCAAGGGCACTTGCAGAGCAGGGTATCTACCCGGCCGTTGACCCCCTTGAGTCAACCTCCCGTATGCTTGACCCCCACATCGTTGGCGAGAAGCACTACAGGGTTGCAAGGGAAGTTCAGAGGTACCTCCAGAGGTACAAGGAGCTCCTTGAGATTATCGCAATCCTCGGTATGGAAGAGCTCTCCGAAGAGGACAAGCTCGTCGTCCACAGGGCAAGGAGAATCCAGCTCTTCCTTACACAGCCGTTCCACGTTGCCGAGGTCTTTACAGGAATGCCCGGTAGGTACGTTCCAGTAGAGGAGACAATCCGCGGATTTGAGATGATCGTTAACGGTGAGCTTGACCACTTACCCGAGCAGGCCTTCTACATGGTGGGAACAATTGACGAGGCCATTGAGAAAGGCGAGAAACTGATGAAGGAAGCCCAGAGCAAATAAGGGAGACGATAGATGGCTGCCAAAAAGGGAGTGCCAACAGAGATGAAGTTTCAGCTGGCCTCTGCAACAGGTAAGCACTACGAGGCAGAGGCCAGGGAGATCTACGTTGAGACAGACGACGGAGACCTTGGAATTCTGCCAGGCCACCAGCCGGAGTTCTACTCAATAGGTGCCGGATTCGTTGTCTGTAAAGACAGAGAGGGGAAGGAACTGAAGAAGCTCGTTTACAACGGGTTCGTTCAGATAGAGCCAGACGCCGTAAGGGTAGGAGTTCAGGAGATCTACGAGCCCGGCGAAGTTGACGTTGAAGCTGTTGAGAGAGAGATAAGCCAGCTGAAGGAGAAACTGGCCTCTCTAAGTGAAGAGGAAGTAGAGGCAAGGAGTTCCATAGAAGCCGAAATAAAGAGAAAAGAGACTCTTATCAGGAAGGCCCGCTAAGGGTCTTCCTTTCTCTACCCTCCCACCAGTTTTCTGTACTTCCTCCAGAGAACAACCACTCCTGTAAGAAGCCCAAGGAAAAAGCCAACTGCCAGCAGGAAAACCCTCTGCAGTACCGGTTCAGGTAACCTGTTCTCAGGCTTTGGAATCTCCTTCGGAGAAAGCCCCGGATAGAACTCGTAAACCTTCCCGTCATCAGTTCTTACTTTCACAACCTCAACAACTTTCCCACCTACCTGTTTATACGTTATCCAAGCCTCAACAGGCTTTTCCGCTGAAACAGAGGGAAAAGAGAGAAAAAGAAGAAGAAGAGAAATCAGAAACAAGACCCTCATCTCTCACCTCTATCAAAGTGAGTTATTACAATTCTATATTGACCTAAAAAATTTCCATAGGAGAAAAAGAAGATGGAGCGTGAGAAAAAACTTAGCCTACTTCAGGCTTCAGCAATGGCGATCGGAACGATGATAGGGGCAAGTATATTTTCAATTTTCGGTTATGGGGTAAAGATAGCTGGAAACGGCCTACCGTTTGCCTTCCTACTCAGTGGACTCTACGCGTTTATGGTAGCATACTCGTACGCCCACATGGGGAAGAAATTTATCTCCAATGCAGGCCCCATAGCGTTTATTCAGAGGGCCTTTGGAGATTCCCCGCTGGTAGGAGCTCTCTCCATCCTCATGTGGTTCAGCTACGTTATCTCTATAGCGCTGTTTGCAATAAGCTTTGCCGGCTACTTCCTTCCACTTATCCACTTAAACTACCCAGTTTTCCACACAGTTGTTGAGGTTCTAGTGATAGCCCTGTTTGGTGCAATCAGTTTCTTTGGAGGTTCTCAAGCCGTTGGAAAACTTGAATTCTGGATAGTACTAACAAAACTCTTAATACTCCTAACTTTCATAGCAGCTGGACTTTCAGTTATCCACATAGAGTATCTAAAACCTCAATTCTCCCCCGAGTACGTAAAAGGCATTCTCAATGCTTCTGTTATCTTCTTCCTCTCCTACATGGGTTTTGGCCTTATAACAAACATAAGTGAGAATATAGAGAACCCGTCCAAAAACGTTCCCAGAGCCATCTACCTGAGCATACTGATAGTAATGATTGTTTACGTAGGTGTTGCCGTTTCTGCACTGGGAGCTCTCCCTGCTTCTGAGATTGTTAAGTACGCAGAGAACGCCCTGGCCGTTGCAGCAGAACCAGCCTTAGGAAGACTCGGTTTCCTACTCCTTTCTCTAGGCGCTCTGATAAGTATCTCATCTGCTCTGAACGCCACCATATACACGGGAGCAAATGCCTCATACGCTTTAATGAGAGACGGTTACATCCCTTCACCCAGAAGCTTAATTGAGAGAAAGTGGATGGGAGAACACCTAGGACTCTACTTAACCTGCGGGTTGGGGTTGGTATTTACTCTCTTTTTTAACGTCACCTCTGTAGCCTCAATGATAAGCATAATAACAACGGCCCTCTACATAGGAGTAATCCTCTCACACCTCAAACTCTGGGAAAAAGTTGGAGGTAGGAGAGAACTGGTATTCTTTAACCTTATCGTTATCACTTTTGTGGCCATCCAGATAGCCATCTACCAGTTTGAACACTCCAAAACAACATTTTTAACAACGGCTCTTATATTTGTCGTTTCCTTTGGGTTAGAGCTCCTCTACTACAGCAAGAGAAGAAAAGTCTCTCCGTTTATCAGAACGGCCAGGAAAAAAGTTGAAGAGACTCACAGTGCTGCCTAATATTATATAGGGGAAACGAGCGGGCGTAGCTCAGGTGGTAGAGCATCAGCTTCCCAAGCTGAGGGTCGCGGGTTCAAGTCCCGTCGCCCGCTCCAATAAATAAAAAGGTTGAGGAGTTGGAACATTCCAGGAAGTTAGATCTCTTCTCTCTGCTTGTTTCACTATCGGTTCATCTTGCCATTCTGCTTGCCATCTCTATAAATAGCGTTTTTTCGCGAAAAACTTACGAGGTCGTTAACGTTGTTCCTATATCCTTTGACACAGAAGTTGAATCAAATTTAATTGGAATTAAGTCGGTAAAGGGGAAGTTAAACGGTGGAGCTCCCAAAGTTGTTAACTCTGTTTCAGAGGGAAACCGCTCCTTTAAGAGAAGAGGGGGAGGAGGAGCAGCTCTAAGAGAGGTGGAAAAAAACGGAGTGGGAGAAGAAAGCTACAGACTAACCTCAAAGAGGGGTTCCTCTCCCTCAACCCTGAAGAGGAACTTCACGACAGGAAAAGGAAGAGGGAAACTACAACTCTCCGTGGAACTTCCAAAGAAAAAGGGGAAGGATCTTCCTTCGGTATCAACCTCAGAGCTAGTCCCCTACCTGATACACGTAAGGAACACCATTATGAAAAACTGGAAAATTCCATACTACTCAGACGCTCCAGAGAAGAGGAGTATGATTGTTGTTCTAACGCTGAAGAGAGATGGAAGTATCGGTGAACTTACAGTAGAAAAACTCTCTCCCGACATAACCTTCAACCGTTCGGCAATTTCAGCAATATATTCTGTAAAATCCTTCGGCCCCTTTCCCAAAGGGGTAAAGGAGAAATCGGTAAGGTTGAAGGTGAAGTTTGAGGTTAAGTAAGCCTAAACTCATCCACACACTTAGCTCTCTGTGGGTCAAAACGCTAAGGGTTGAAGTGAAATTCCTGTCACCTCCCGTTTTCCCGTCAATCGTTGCGTTCTGGCACGGAAGGATGTTCCTCCTTCCGTTTGCACTGAAAGAGTACGCAGAGAAAGTTGCCATACTCATAAGCCGCCACAGAGATGGAGAGCTGATAGCAAACATAGTTGAAGAGATGGGCTTTAAAACGGTAAGAGGTTCTACAGGAAAGGGAAAAGGCGGAGACAGAGCCTTTAAAGAGATGTTAAAACTGATTGAAAACGGCTACACAGTTGCAATTACTCCCGACGGCCCCAGAGGCCCCAGGGAAGTTGTAAAGCCGGGAGTTGCAAAGCTTGCTTTAAAAACGGGAGCTCCCGTCTACCCCCTAACCTTCTCGGCAAACTGGAAGTTCAACCTTAACTCCTGGGATAGATTCCTGATCCCCTACCCGTTTTCAAAGTGCAGAGTAGTTCTCGGAAACCCGATAGACCCTAACAGTTTCCAGGATGAAGAGACTCTCAGGGAAGAGATAGAGTTAAAATTGAAAGAACTTACAGAAAAAACAGACAGGGGGGAGGTATGAACAGTCCTATAGCAATAATTTCCGACTTTGGACTAAAAGATCACTACGTAGGAACGGTTCACGGGATAATCTACGACGTAGCACCTGAAGCAAAAGTTATAGACGTTACCCACTTCGTTAAACCTTTTGACGTTGTTGACGGGGCTCTCAAACTCAAGTGGTCTTTCAAGTACTTTCCTGCAGGAACAATATTCCTCTGCCTCGTAGATCCAGACCCAAAGGCTGAACCGATAATAGTTACAACGGAGAACTACTTCCTCGTATGTCCCAACAACGGAATTGGAAGCTTAATGTTTGAAGAGGAACCACCGGAAGCGGTCCACAGGATAACTGCAGAACACTACTTTATCAACAGAAGGAAAACAGGAAACTTTAGAAGCAGAGACCAACTGGCACCGATTGCTGCAGAACTCTCCAGACTCCAAACGGCGACCCACCTTGGAGACGAAATGGACGTTAAGCAGTTAAAGCGTTTTAAACTTCCTGCACCCCAGCCTGCCGCCGACGGCTCCTACGAGGCGATAGTCCTTGACGTTGACTACTTCGGAAACCTGATACTCAACGCAACGGGAGAGATGGGACTTCCAAAAGCTGCAGAAGTTAACGGAGTAAAAATCACAAAGTCGCAGGAGAACTTCTCGGGAGTTAAAAGGGGAGAGCTCTTCATCTCCTTAAACCCCGAAAACCACGTTCAGATAGTTGCCTACATGTCAAACGCTGCCAAACTTTTAAAGGCTACAAGGGGAACAAAAGTAAAACTCTACTACTGATGGTGAAACATGTGGGACGAAGTCTTTGACGTAATAGTTGTTGGAGCAGGACACGCAGGGTGTGAAGCGGCTCTGGCTGCAGCCAGAATGGGGTGTAAAACCGCCCTCTTCACCGTAAACGTAGACAGAATAGCCGAAATGTCGTGCAACCCCGCCATAGGAGGCGTTGCAAAAGGAACGGTGGTTCGCGAGATAGACGCCTTAGGCGGGGAGATGGCCAAAAACATAGACGAAACAGGAATTCAGTTCAGAATCCTTAACAGGAAAAAGGGGCCTGCAGTCAGAGCTCCCCGCGCCCAGGCCGACAAAGAGGCCTACAGAAAGAGAATGAGACAGGTAATTGAGAGCACAGACAACCTTCAGGTAATCCAGCAGATAGTTGACGACATAGTTGTAGAAGACGGAAAAGTTAAAGGGGTTGTAACCCACATAGGAGCCCGCTACGGTGCAAAAGCCGTTGTCGTAACTGCCGGAACCTTCTTAAGGGGAAAGATATTCATAGGCTTTCAGGAGTTTGAAGGCGGAAGAATGTGGGAGCCTGCCGCAAACAAGCTCTCCTCGTTCTACGAGAGACACGGCTTTAGAGTAGCAAGGCTTAAAACCGGAACACCGACCAGAATAGACGGTAGAACCATAGACTTCTCAAAGATGGAAAGGCAGGACGGAGACGAACCTCCTCCGTTCTTCTCCTACTGGACGGAGCCAAAAGAGATAAAGCAGATACCCTGCTGGCTCACCTACACAACACCTGAAACCCACAGGATAATAAGGGAAAACCTCCACAGATCCCCGATGTACGGAGAGTGCAAGCTCATAAGCGGAGTCGGAGTCCGCTACTGCCCCTCTATAGAGGACAAAATCGTCAAGTTCCCGGAAAGAGAAAGACACCACGTATTCGTTGAACCTGAAGGAATGGATACGGTAGAGTTCTACCCCAACGGAACCTCAACCAGCCTTCCCTACGACGTTCAGGTTGCGATAATAAGGTCAATCCCCGGCCTTGAGAACGCAGAGATAATAAGGCCGGCCTACGCAATAGAGTACGACTTCATAGACCCTACCCACCTTTACCCAACCCTTGAAACAAAACTGATAAAAGGCCTATTCAACGCAGGCCAGATAAACGGAACAACCGGGTACGAAGAAGCGGCAGGTCAGGGAATAGTTGCCGGAATAAACGCAGCCCTCTACGCCCTCGGAAAAGAGGAAAGGTTCGTTTTAGGAAGGGACGAAGCCTACATAGGAGTAATGATAGACGACCTTGTTAATAAAGGGG
>JALWGN010000034.1 GCA_027013575.1 Desulfurobacteriaceae bacterium | reverse complement strand
CAACAGGTCCCCTCTTCTTATCAAGCTTTGCCTCAAGTACCACTCCCCTTGCAGGTTTGTTGGGGTTGGCCTTGAGCTCCATTATGTCTGCCTGGAGGGCTATCATCTCAAGGAGTTCGTCAACTCCCTCTCCCGTTTTGGCAGAGACGGGAACCATAACTGTGTCGCCTCCCCAGTCTTCGGGGATGAGGCCGTGCTGCGTCAGTTCCTGTTTAACCCTTTCTGGGTTGGCTCCCGGTTTGTCAATTTTGTTAATTGCAACGATTATGGGAACTCCTGCAGCCTTTACGTGGTTTATGGCTTCAACTGTTTGGGGCATAACGCCGTCGTCTGCTGCAACGACCAGGACTGCTATGTCTGTTACCTGAGCTCCCCTTGCCCTCATTGCCGTGAAGGCTTCGTGGCCGGGAGTGTCAAGGAAGACCAGTTTCTTCTTACCTTCACTGGTCTCTGCCTCAACTACGGAAGCTCCGATGTGCTGGGTAATTCCTCCCGCTTCCCTCTCTGCAACTTTTGTGTTCCTTATGTAGTCAAGGAGGGTGGTTTTACCGTGGTCAACGTGTCCCATTACCGTGATAACAGGAGGCCTTGGCTTGAGGTCTTCCTCCCTGTCTGGTGTTTCCTGGAGCTCCGCCTCAAGTGCTGCCTCTTCCTCTTCTGCACCTTCAAGCTTTACAACCTTGTCGTACTTCTCGGCAACCTTCTGTGCCGTTTCAAAGTCTATCGGCTGGTTGATTGCAACGAACTTTCCGAGGGCTATTAAGTCCTGAAGGAGCTGGTTGGGTTCAACTCCCAGTTTCTCTGCAAACTCACGAACGGAGATAACCTCGGGTATAACGACGGTTCTTGCTCTCTCCTCTTCCTCTATGAGCCTCTGGAGCTGTTCCTCCTCAGAAAGTTCCTCAAACGGAACTTCCTCTTTTACTTCCTCTTTCTTTTTCTTCTTCCTTCTCTTCTTCTTGGCTCTGTTCTTCTCCTCAATTCTCCTCATAAGCTCTTCAAACTTCTTCTGATCCTCAAGCTCCTTCTGCTCTCTCTTCTTCTGTGCCAGTATCTCTTCCTGGGTTCTCGGTTTTTCCTTCTCCTTATCTCTGGCCTCTTTTGTTGAGGCAACTAACTGCTCAAGCTGTTCCCTTGTAACTTTCTCGTCAACGGGTTTCCTCTCTGGCCTTTCGGGGCGTTTTCTCTCCCTCTGCTGACGGGGAGTTCTCTCCCTTCTATCCCTCGGGCGGCGGCGCTCACCTTCTTCCCTTCTGGGTCTTCTGCGGCGCCTCCTCTTTGCCAGCTCTTCCGGAGAGAGGATTCTTACCTCGGAGCTCCTCCTCGGCTTCTCTTCCCTCTTCTCCTCTCTGGTCTCCTTCTTCTCGGTTTTCTCTTCCTGAGCTGTTTTAACCTCGGGCTTTTCAGCCTCTTTAGCCTCTACCTGAGGTTCGTTCTTCTCTTTCGGTTGAGTCTCAACAGCCTCAACCGGGAGCTCCTCCTTAACAGCCTTTTCCTCAACGGGAGGAGCTTGTACTTGTGGTTTAGCCTCTTTTTTCTCCTCTTTCTTAACGGTAACAGGCTCAATAAACTCCCTTATGAGTTTTACCTGTCTCTCGTCAAGGCTTGACTGGGCGCTCTTAACGGTTATGTCAAGCTCGGTTTTCAGTTTCTCTATAAGCTCTTTTGAGGACATTCCGAGCTCTTTTGCAAGCTGGTGAACCCTTACCTTTGCCAAAACGAAACCTCCTGAAACGGTTAAGCCTTAATATAGACGGCTGGCAAATTATAGCAACAAGGTTTAAAAGGCGTTCTCTACGTGTTCTTCTACTCTGCCGTCAACCACCGATATTGCGTCAAACCTGACCGAAGAGTAGCCAGCTGTGGTTTCAGACAGGAACTGAAGGGCGGTTTTCCTTACTTTCTCTACCTTTGACGGGGTAATTGACTCAAGGGGAGAGCTCAGCGAGTTTCTCTTTCTGTGTTTAACCTCAACGAACACGAGGGTTTCTGTTGAAGGGTCGTAGGCTATTATGTCAACCTCTCCGAAGGAGCTCCTGTAGTTTCTCCTTATAATAGAGTAACCTCTCCTCAACAGATATCGGGAAGCTATCTCCTCCCCTTCTCTCCCTCTCTCCTGAGACCTTCCCAAAGCTCCTCCTGTGAATAGGTGTTATGCCGAGTTCTTTGATGGCCTTTACGTGCGCCTTTGTGGGGTACCCTTTGTGCCTCTCAAAGCCGTATTCAGGGAAAACCTTTGAGAGCTCCTCCATTATGTAGTCTCTCGTTACCTTTGCAACAACGCTTGCACAGGCACAGGAGAAACTCCTCTCGTCTCCTTTGGGGATTGCAAGGATTCTGCCTGCAAACAGGGGGATTTTCAGGTAGTCTGTTATGAAAAAGTCTGGAGTAACGGAGAGTTCCTCTACTGCCCTCCTTGCCGCTAAAACCGTGGCCTGGTAGATGTTTAATCTGTCAATCTCTGTGGAATCTGCAAACCCCACTCCAACGGAAACTGCCGATTCAAATATCCTGTAGAAGAGCTCCCTCCTCTCCCTCTCCTTCAGCTTCTTTGAGTCCTTAAATAAAAAAGGATTGACGCTCTGCGGGAAGACAACGGCCGCTGCCACGACAGGCCCTGCTAAAGGACCCCTTCCCGCCTCGTCAATCCCTGCAACGAGCTTATATCCCTTATTCCAGAGACTTCTCTCTATCTGAAGGATTACTTCTTGGTCATCCACTCCTTCTTCTCTTTAATACGGGCAGCTTTACCCTTCCTCTCTCTGAGGTAGTAGAGCCTTGCCCTTCTTACGATACCTCTCTTGAGAACTTCTATCTTCTCAACAACCGGAGCGTAGAGGGGGAAGGTTCTCTCTATTCCTACTCCGTAGGATACCTTTCTGACTGTAAAGGTTGCGTCAGTTCCGGAACCCCTCTTCCTTATTACTACACCTTCAAAGGCCTGAATTCTCTCCTTGTCTCCCTCTTTTATCTTTACGTGAACCCTTACTGTGTCTCCAACCCTGAAATCGGGTATCTCTTTCTGTGTGTATCTCTCCTGAACTGCTTTCATGAGTTCGTCAAGCCCAGCCATAACTGAAACCTCCGCCTTCTGCCGATTTGTGCGGCGTGATTTTATAGGAAGTTCTTAAAAAGTCAAGGAATAAAAAAAATGGTGCGCCCGGCAGGATTCGAACCTGCGACCTCGAGATTAGGAATCTCGCGCTCTATCCTACTGAGCTACGGGCGCACGGCAGTAGGTAAAATAGGCCGTGCAATTAAAAGTGTCAACGCTGTTTCTGAGAAATTACCAAAATTTAGCTGGAGGCTTTGGATGTTAAGGTTTTTTACGGCTGGTGAGAGCCACGGCAAAGGGATATTTGCCTACCTTGAGGGGGTTCCTGCAAACTTTCCGGTTGACTTTGACTTTATAAACGGGGAGCTCTCAAGGAGGCAGAAGGGTTACGGCCGCGGCGGAAGAATGAAGATTGAGAGAGACAGGGTTGAGTTCCTCTCTGGAGTGAGGTTGGGGAGAACCCTTGGAACTCCCGTTCTGATGGCCGTCTGGAACAGGGACTACAAGAACTGGGAAGAGATAATGAGGCCTGAGCCCGGGGAGCTCCCTCCCGATAAACGGGTTACAAGACCCCGCCCCGGCCACGCAGACCTCTCAGGAGCTTTGAAGTTCGGCTTTGACGACGTAAGGAACGTTTTAGAGAGATCTTCAGCCAGGGAGACGGCAGGCAGGGTTGCAGCGGGAGCTCTCTGTAAAAACGTATTAAGGGAGCTCGGCGTAGAGATTGGAAGTTACGTTGTATCAATAGGTTCTGTAAAGGTTGAAGAGGAAGAGATAGAGGGGATTTCACTTATTGATAGGTTTAAGCGGGCAGAAGAATCTGAGGTCAGAGTTCCCGTTCCAGAGAAAGACGGTCTCTTTAAAGAGGAGATAGACAGGGCTAAAGAGGCTGGAGAGAGTTTAGGGGGAACCTTCGTCGTATTTGCAACCGGTATGCCTCCGGGGATAGGAGCCCACACCCAGTGGGACAGAAGGTTAGACGGCAGAATAGCCCAGGCCATTATGTCAATCCAGGCGATTAAGGGAGTTGAAATCGGGCTTGGCTTTAAGGGGGCGGAGCTCCCCGGCTCAAAAGTCCACGACGAGATTTTCTACTCTAAGGAAAGAGGCTTTTACAGGGAGACAAACAGGGCTGGAGGCCTTGAGGGGGGAATGACAAACGGAGAGCCGATACTGATAAGGGCTGCAATGAAGCCTATCCCAACCCTCTACAACCCCTTAAGGAGCGTTGACATAGGTACAAAAGAACCCTTTGAGGCATCTATAGAGAGGTCTGACGTCTGCGCGGTTCCTGCAGCCTCTGTTGTTGCAGAGTCTATGCTTGCAATAACCCTTCTCTCTGCCGTTTTAGAGGAGTTCCCGGCTTCAGACTTTGGCCGGTTGAAGAGGTGGTGGGAGGAGTACAGAAGAGAAGTAATGAACCGTTAGAGTTTTTCCTTCATAACAATCATCGGGTCTACCCTCTCCCCTTCAACGTAAAAGCCGAAGTGGAGGTGGGGGCCCGTTGATCTACCTGTTGATCCGACTTTCCCGATTACCTGCCCTGCTCTTACTCTCTGCCCCTCTCTTACGGTGATTTTGGAGAGGTGGGCGTAGAGAGTGTGGATTCCAAGGCCGTGGTCAATAACAACTGTGTTACCTGTAAAGTAGAGTCTCCTTGCAAGGACAACCTTCCCCGAAAGGGAAGCGAAAACGGGAGTTCCTCTTTTAGCCCTGAAGTCGGTTCCCCAGTGGATTGAGCGTTTTTTGCCGTTGATTATCCTCTTTGCTCCAAAGGGAGTAGAGATAGAAAGCTTCTTTAAGGGAGGGTAGAGTTTATCTTCATGAAACTTTTTAGGAGTAACCTGATGGAGAATTCTCCTCAGCAGCCTGCCTTCCCTGATGACCCGTTGAAGGAGCTCCCCCTTTAAAGGTCTCGTCTTTACCCAGATTTTTGAAACCCTGTAGTGTTTCGGCCTAACTCTTTCTAACTTGAAGAACTTCCTCCTTCCGTTTTCGTAGAGAGACAGCGAGAAAACCCCTTTCTGAACTCCGTAGGGAATGACAAAGAAAACCTCCTTTGCTCCCTTTTCACCTTTGAAGGTGTAGCGCTTTCCCCCATATCCGATAACAACCTTTGATTCCTCTACCGGTCGGTTGAGCTCAAACTTTCCAAGGCTTCCGGGGTAGGTAAACGGCAGGTAGAGTTTGAGGTTTTCTCCTGATGCTACAGATGAGAAAAATACCGCTATCAGAAACAGAACGCTGAGGAATGCTTTCATAGTTTAGATTTTACCAGTTTAAACGGCAGGCTTCTTCTTAATCTTAATTAAAGTGGCGGAGGGGGCGGGATTCGAACCCGCGGTACCCCTTGTGGGGGTACACACGATTTCCAATCGTGCCCCTTCAGCCAGGCTCGGGCACCCCTCCGTGCAGAGAGCAAATATAGTCTAATTTGTTAAGGTTGACAAGCCAGATTCCCTTTAGTAAATTTCCGCTGCCCGCTACATTTTCGGCGTTAAAACAAAACGCCAATTTTTTGGAGGAAGCAGATGAAAACCTTCATGCAGAGGAAGGAGGACGTTCAAAGGGAGTGGTTCATCGTTGACGCTACAGGTAAAACCCTTGGCCGTTTAGCCTCCGAGATTGCAAAGATTCTTATGGGTAAGCACAAGCCTACCTACACTCCCCACGTTGACGGTGGAGACTTCGTCGTTGTTGTTAACGCCGAGAAGATCCACGCAACAGGTAAAAAGCTTGACAAGAAGATCTACTACAGGCACACAGGCTACCCTGGAGGTCTTAAGGAGACAACTCTCAGGGAGATGCTCCAGAAGAAGCCCGAGGAAGTGATCAGGCTTGCAGTGAGGGGGATGCTTCCAAAGAACAAGCTCAGGGATAGGAGAATGAAGAGGCTCAAGGTTTACGCAGGGCCAGAACATCCCCACAAAGCACAGAACCCTAAACCCCTTGAGCTTTAACGGAGGAGATAATGGCTGAAGTTAGATACTACGGAACAGGAAAGAGGAAAACTGCAATAGCAAGAGTCTGGCTTATACCAAACGGCGAAGGAAAGATTGTTGTCAGGGTTTCAAAGAAGAAGGAGATTCCTGCTGAGGAGTACTTTGGAAGACTCGCCCTTCTCAAGATAATGCAGCAGCCCTTTGACGTTACAGGGACAAACGGAAGGTTTGACGTTCTCTGTACCCTCAAAGGTGGTGGAAAGTCTGCACAGGCAGATGCCGTAAAGTACGGTATTGCAAAGGCTCTCCTTGCTTTCAATCCTGAGCTCAGGCCAACCCTCAAGAAGGCCGGATTCCTCACTCGCGACGCCCGTATCAAGGAGAGGAAGAAGTACGGACAGAGGGGAGCTCGTGCAAGGTACCAGTGGTCCAAGCGTTAAGGTTGCCGTTGTTGGTGCTTCAGGATATACGGGGGCGGAGCTCCTCCGCCTCCTTTCACTCCACCCTTACGCAGAAGTTATTTCTATAACTTCCCGCCAGTTTGCAGGAAAACCGTTAACTGAAGTTTTTCCCCACTTTATGAGAGCTCCCTTTGAGAACCTCACCTTTGAAGAGTACTCCGCTGAGAAAGTCTCCCGGGCAGATGTTGTTTTCCTCTGCCTTCCACACAGGGCCTCTTTTCCCATAGTGAAGGAGCTCTTCTACGCAAAAGAGGAGCTAAAGATTATTGACTTCAGCGCAGACTTCAGGTTCTCTGACCCCGAAACTTACGAGAGAGTTTACGGAGTTGAGCACACGGCGAAGGAGCTCTTTAAGGAGTCGGCTTATGGCCTTCCGGAGATAAACAGAGAAGAGATAAAGAGAAAACGGATTGTCGCAAACCCCGGCTGCTACCCTACAAGTGCGATTCTTGCGCTCTACCCGGCAGTAAAGAAGAATCTTATAGACAGCTCCTGCCCCGTTATTGTTGACAGTAAGTCCGGCGTTACCGGAGCTGGAAGGAAGGCAAACCTTTCACTCCTTTTCTGCGAGGTAAACGAGGGGTTTAAAGCCTACTCAGTTGAAAAACACAGACACTCCTTTGAGATAGCCGAGAAACTCTCCCTTCCGGCTGTGAGGTTTACTCCCCACTTAGTTCCTATGAACAGGGGAATCCTAACGACAGTTTACTTTAAAACTGAGGCGAGCAGGGAGGAGCTCCTTACTACCTACCAGGAGTTTTATAGAAACGAGTTCTTCGTAAGGCTAAGGAATAATCCTCCAAACACAAAAGATGTTGCCGGAACGAACTTCTGCGACATCTACGTAACAAAAGAAGAGTCAACTGGCCTTGCAGTTGTCATCTCTGTAATAGACAACATCGGAAAAGGCGCCTCTTCCCAGGCCGTCCAGAACATGAACCTTTTATTTGGTTTTCCTGAAGAGACCGGCCTGAAAGTCTTCAGCCAATGGATTTAGCCTTAAGGTTGTTCCTTTAAACAAATCAAAATATAATCTACCCTTAACTTTAATCAAATCCCGGAGGAAGTTTTATGGCTTTAGTCGTTCAAAAGTTTGGCGGAACCTCCATGGGAAGTATAGACAGGATTGTAAATAAAGTTGCTCAAAAAGTCATAAAGGAAAAGGAGAAGGGAAACGACGTTGTTGTTGTCGTTTCTGCAATGGCCGGGGAGACGGACAGACTGATAAACCTCGTTAAGTCAATAACCGAGGAGCCAAACGAGAGGGATATGGACTTTGTTGTATCAACCGGTGAGCAGGTATCTGCAGGTCTTCTCTCAATTGCCCTCAACCACAAGGGCTACCCGGCAGTTGCTCTCTCCGGCTGGCAGGCGGGGATAAAGACCGATAACGCCTTTACCAAGGCGAGGATTTTAGAGATAGATACGGAGAGAATAAGGAACCTGCTGAAAGAGGGGAAAATTGTTGTAATTACAGGTTTTCAGGGAATTACAGAGGAAGGGGACATAACAACCCTTGGAAGGGGAGGTTCCGACACCTCTGCAGTTGCAATCGCCGCAGCCCTTAAGGCCGACAGGTGCGACATCTATACAGACGTTGACGGAGTCTATACGGCAGACCCCCGGATAGTTCCGGAGGCAAGGAGGATTCCCGTTCTCTCTTACGAGGAAATGCTAGAGCTTGCCTCACTTGGTGCAAAGGTTCTTCAGATAAGGTCCGTTGAGTTTGCTATGAAGTACAGTGTTCCTCTGAGGGTAAGGAGCACTTTCTCTGAAGACGAGGGAACGCTTATTAAGGAGGAAGACGAAACTATGGAAAGGGTTGTTGTAAGGGGTATTGCCCACAACAAGAACGAGGCGAGAATCACAGTTGAGAGGGTTCCCGATAAGCCAGGAATTGCCGCGAAGCTCTTTGACGCCCTTGCAGAGGCCAACATTCCCGTTGACATGATCGTTCAGAACGTTTCCGTTGACGGCTATACCGACATCTCCTTTACGGTTGATAAGAACGACGCGGCAAAAGCCGAGAGGATAACGAAAGAGGTTGCAGAAGAGATTGGGGCGAGGGGCGTTATAAGGGACGACAAGATTGCAAAGGTTTCTATCGTTGGCCTTGGAATGAGAAGCCACGCCGGCGTTGCAGGAAAGGTCTTTGAAACCCTTGCTAAGTATGGGATTAACATCCTGATGATATCAACCTCTGAGATAAAGATCTCCTGCATAATTGACGAGAAGTTTACGGAGCTTGCCGTTCGGGTTCTCCACGAGGCTTTCGGACTTGATAAAGATGAAAGAGAGCGTTAAAGAAAGGATTGGAATTTATAAAGAGATTTTTAAAAGCCTTTTTGTTCTGATGACTCTTATTGGAGGAACTTCTGTTGCTTCTCTTTCCCGTGGGCGTGTTGATCTATGGGCAATAATAGGGACTGTTTCAACTGTTTGGTTAGGAGTAATTTTAATTATGCTGTGGCGTTACATGTTTAACCTTACTGAGGAACTTGACGATGAGTGAGGAAACAATTTCTCTAATCTTAGTATTTCTCATTATTTTTACTTTTTTCCTTGTTACAGGATTTATAGCTTTCTATCGGGGAAAGGAAGCAAAGTAGAGGAGTAACGGGAATGGTTTATATATACGATACAACACTTAGAGACGGGGCTCAGACAAGGGGAGTCTCTTTCTCCTTAGAGGATAAGCTCAGGATAACCCAGGCCTTAGACGACCTTGGAGTTCACTACATAGAGGGCGGCTGGCCTGGTTCAAACCCGAAAGACCTTGCCTACTTTGAGGCCGTTAAAGGACTTGAACTGAAGAACGCAAAGATTGTCGCCTTCAGCTCAACGAAGAGGAAGGGCTTAAAGGTAGAGGAAGATGCAAACATTCAGCAGCTTGTAAAGACTGAGGTTCCTGCGGTTACGGTTTTTGGTAAATCCTGGGATCTGCACGCAACTTTAGGGCTTGGTATCTCTCTTGAGGAGAACTTAGAGCTTATCTACGATACCATCTCTTACCTGAAGCGCTACTTTGACGAGGTTTTCTTTGACGCGGAGCACTTCTTTGACGGCTACAAGTCTAACCCGGAGTATGCTTTAAAAACTCTACTAGCTGCAGAAGAAGCTGGAGCAGACTGTTTAGTTCTGTGTGATACAAACGGCGGAACCCTCTGGTATGAGACTGAGGAGATAATTGATGAAGTTGTTAAGAAGGTGAAAGCTCCCCTTGGTATCCACGCCCACAACGACTCAGACATGGCCGTTGTCAACTCCCTCATTGCCGTAAGGAAGGGAGCAGTTCAGGTTCAGGGAACTATAAACGGTTTAGGGGAGAGGACGGGAAACGCAAACCTCTGTTCAATCATTCCAAACCTCGTTCTGAAGATGAAGGTTGAGTCAATACCTGAGGAGAACCTGAAGAAACTCTACTCTGTTTCAAGGCTTGTTTCGGAGCTCTCCAACCGCCCCCACCCTGTGAACCTTCCCTACGTTGGAGAGAACGCCTTTGCCCACAAGGCCGGCGTTCACGTTTCGGCTGTTGAGAAGAACCCGAAACTCTACGAGCACGTTGAACCGGAAAAGGTTGGCAATAAACGGAAGATTATGATCTCGGAGCTCTCCGGAAAGAGCAACGTCATCAGCAAGGCAAGGGAACTGGGGATAGAGCTTTCCAAAGACTCCCCAGCCGTCAAAAAAATCCTTGAGAAGGTTAAGGAGCTGGAAGCTCAAGGCTACCACTTTGAGGGAGCAGAGGCATCGTTTGAGATTCTCTTAAAGGAAGCTCTTGGGCTTACAAAGAAGTACTTTGAGCTGAAAGGTTTCAGGGTTTTAACCGAGAAGAGGTCGGAAAACGAGGAGGCCTACGCAGAGGCAACCATAAAGGTTGAAATACCGGAAGAGATTGCAAAAGAGAGGGGTATAGAGGACAGGTTTGAGCACACTGCCGCAGAAGGTAGAGGTCCCGTAGAAGCGCTTGATAAAGCCCTCAGAAAAGCCCTTGAGAAGTTCTATCCCTCAATAAAGGAGATAAAGCTCACAGACTATAAAGTCCGTATCCTCAACGAAACTGCCGGAACGGCAGCGTCTCCCAGGGTTCTTATTGAATCAACAGACGGAAAGAGGAAGTGGGGAACAGTTGGGGTTTCTCCCAACGTTATAGAGGCCTCGTGGCTTGCCCTGGCGGATGCCATTAAGTACAAGCTTATGAAAGATGAGGAGAAGTGAGCTGTTATCTCCAAATGTCTGGCTAAAATTTCCTTAGTTTGTCTATTTTATATACTTGAAATAGACTCTATAGGAGGAGGGAGAGATGGATGGAAACGTGAAAATTTTGGGAGGGCTGGGATCTCTGTTCCTTGTTCTAAGCGTTATTCCCTACCTTGGGGCAGTTTTAGGCATTGCCGGTTTAGTCCTTCTTATTATTGCTGTTAAGCAGTTTGCTGAAAGGAATGGGAGAAGTGAGGTCTTTTCTGCTTTTCTCAGAGGTATTCTTGTTAGTATTATAGGTGGAGTTGTTGGGGGAGTTATTGCTCTCGCCGGCTTTGGATCTGCAGCAGCTGGGAACTCTGGAGCTCTTTCCTGGTTGATTGCAGGTATCGGAGGAACAATCGTTTATGCTTCCTCTGTTTACGGTAACTACTACATAAAGAAAGCTTACGAGGAGATAGCTTTTATAACGGGAAATACTCTGTTTGCCTGGGCAGGGAAGCTTCTCTTCTGGGGAGCAGTTCTCGTTATCGCTCTTGTTGGAAGTATTGTTATGTGGGTAGGCTGGATACTCTCTGCTGTGGCTTTCTTTACTACGGAAGAGAAGGGCGTTGTTTCTGAGGTCGGTCAGAGCTAAATTTTCTTTTATAGAAAATCTACAAAAACGTTTAAAGGAGGGGAGACGATGGAGAGCGTTAGAGCTCTGGCCGGAGAGGTTGAGAAGTTCAGCGAGCACATTGAGAGTTTAAAGAGGAAGATTGACGAGCTCTTTAAGAAGTTGGAGGAGAAGGAGAGAGCCCTTGAAGAGGTAAGGTCAAAGCTCTTAGAGGTGGAGCAGAAAGTCCTTGACGTTTTAAAGAAACTGAGGGAGAAGGAGCACGAGCTTTCTGAGCTCCGCCACAAAATCGCCCGCCACAGGAAACTCCTCTCTGAGGCAGACTCTCCCAGGGAGTACGAGGTTCTCTCTGAGCAGAGGAGGAGGCTTGTAGAGAGAGCTGAAAAGGTTAGTAAAGAGGTGGAGGAGCTCCGCCAGAAGTACAGGGAGCTCACCTTTGAGGAGAACAGGCTCTTAGACGAGGAGGAGAAGTTAGAGAGGGAGCTCCGCAACCTCAAGAGGGACTATCAGTTCTACCTGAGGGAGCTTGAGAGGTTAATGGAGTCCCTGAAGGGAAGGATCTGCCAGGTTCAGGAGCGTTTCAGCCTTTAAGGTTGTACGTTTTGAGGAGCTCTTTGAGCCTTGCAAGGAGCATCAGAGCCTCAAGGGGAGTTGTTGTAGAGATTTCAACCCTTTCAATCTCCTCTAAAATCCGCTTAACTTCAGGGGGAAGTTCCCCCTTCTCCTTTACGCTGTAACTCTCCTTCCTCTCTGCAACTGAGAAGAGGGGGAGCTCTTTTTTCACTTCCACTTTCTTAATTTCTCTACCCTCTAAACTCTTTAGTATCTCCCTTGCCCTCTCAACAACTTCTTCAGGTAGCCCTGCAAGCTCTGCAACGTGAATCCCGTAAGACTTCTCAGACGCCCCCGGGAGAAGCCTGTGGGTAAAGAGGACTTTGCCGTCAACCTCTTTTACCTCAACGTGGTAGTTCTTAACCCCTTCAACCTCTCCCTCAAGCTCTGTCAGTTCGTGGTAGTGGGTTGCAAAGAGGGTCTTCGCTCCAACTTTCTTGGCCAGAAACTCAACAACAGCCCTTGCTATACTCATTCCGTCGTAGGTGCTGGTTCCCCTTCCTATCTCATCAAGTATTACAAGGCTCCTTTCACTTGCGTTTTTCAGTATGTTTGCAGTCTCAACCATTTCCATCATAAACGTTGAGAGGCCGCGGCTTAAGTTGTCTGCAGCTCCAACACGGGTGAATATCCTGTCAACTACTCCAACTTTTGCAGACTCAGCAGGAACGAAGGAACCCATCTGAGCCATCAGGGTTATCAGTGCAGTCTGCCTTAAGAAAACAGACTTTCCGCCCATGTTTGGACCTGTGATTATGAGAACCCTCTCCTTTCTGCTGAGCCTCGTATCGTTTGGAATGAACTCGTCTTCTAAGAACTTCTCTAAAACGGGGTGTCTTCCGCCCTTTATCTCAACTGAGTAGGAGTCTGAAACTTCAGGTTTTGTGTATTCCCTCTCCTGAGCCACTTTTGCAAGTGAGAGGAGGACGTCAACCGTTGCCACAATTTCGGCAGACCTTGCAATTCTCCCTGCGTTTTCGGTTATGTAGCGGCGGAGCTCCGTAAACAGCTGATACTCTATCTTCTCAATCCTCTCCTGAGCCGAGAGAACCTTCTCCTCAAACTCTTTCAGCTCGGGGGTTATGAACCTTTCGGCGTTTACGAGGGTCTGCTTTCTTATGTAATCCTTGGGAACTAAGTGGAGGTTCGGCTTTGAAACCTCAATGTAGTAACCGAAAACATTATTAAATCCAACCTTTAAACTCTGAATTCCCGTCCTCTTTCTCTCCCTCTCCTCTATCTCCTTTATTATCCTCTCTGCGTTCTCCTTTATCTGTCTGAGGCTGTCAAGTTCCTCGTTTACTCCTTTTCTTATAAGTCCTCCTTCCCTTGAGGTAAACGGCGGGTTGTCAACTAAAACCCGGTCTATCTCACAGTAGATGTCGTAGAGGTCGTCAAAGCGTTCTGTAAGCTCCGTAAGTAGGGGAGAGTGGAACTCAGAGATGAGCTTCTTTATCTCGGGGAAAACCTTCAGTGA
>JALWGN010000033.1 GCA_027013575.1 Desulfurobacteriaceae bacterium | reverse complement strand
TAAGGGCAGTTGCAGAAGGGAGAAAACTCCCGGTTGAGAAGGTAAAGAAGTTTGCAGACGGAAGGATCTTTACGGGAGAGGAGGCAAAGAGACTGGGACTTGTGGACTACCTTGGAAACTTTGAAAAGGCAGTTGAAGTGGCAAAGAAGCTGGGGAAGTGTCCGAACGCAGAGGTAGTCTTCATGAGGAAAAAGGTGAGTTTTATTGATAGGATACTGGGAAGAGGCAGCGAAAACCTGATTAAAAACCTGGTAAGGGCACTAAACGGAAATGTTGAAGAAGTTAGGACTATGTATCTCCTTAATTAGCCTTATATACACTCCGGTAAAAGCCTACGGTTGGATAAAGGTTTACGAGAAAAACGGGGTTATATACATAACAGG
This sequence comes from Desulfurobacteriaceae bacterium, assembly GCA_027013575.1. Lineage (GTDB taxonomy): Bacteria > Aquificota > Aquificia > Desulfurobacteriales > Desulfurobacteriaceae > Balnearium. The sequence continues at coordinate 13,179 of JALWGN010000033.1, read as the reverse complement.
CTCAGGTGAAAGGCACTTTAAGAGACCTAAGAACTTAAAAACTATTGAGGAAAAGGTGGTCTTCTACGCAAAGAAGCACGGGCTCCCGGTAAGGATATTTAGAGAGCTCGTAAGGGCTGAGTCAAATTTCAACCCTAAAGCGGTTTCAAGGAAAGGGGCTATGGGACTGTGCCAGCTGATGCCGGAAACTGCAAGGAGACTAGGAGTTAAAGACCCTTTTAACGTTGATGAGAACTTAGATGCAGGAGCGAGGCTCCTTAAAGAACTCTACAGAAAGTACAGGAACTGGAGACTGGCTCTGGCGGCCTACAATGCAGGAGAGGGAGCCGTTAAGAAGTACGGAGGCGTTCCACCCTACGCTGAGACAAAGAGTTACGTTCGCCGAATACTGACAAGAGCCAGAGGTGAAGAAAGGAAGGGAAAGTTCAGAAAGCGGAAGAACTACAGGATAGTTGTCTTTAGAAGAGGGGATACTGTTATAATTGCTCAACAATTTACAAGTCAAGGGGTAGGCCGATGAAAATTCTAATAGTTGGCAGCGGAGGAAGGGAACACGCACTTGCCTGGAAGGTTGCGCAGAGTGATAGAGTGGAGAAGGTTTACGGAGCTCCCGGCAACCCCGGAATAGCTCAGATAGGGGAGTGTGTGGATATAAAGCCGACAGAAATTGAGAAGCTGGCAGACTTTGCAGAGAGAGAGGGAATAGACCTTACGATAGTGGGACCAGAAGCTCCGCTGGTTGCAGGAATAACAGACGAGTTTGAAAGGAGGGGGCTGAAGGTATTTGGACCCTCTAAAGCAGCTGCACAGCTTGAGGGTAGTAAGGCCTTTGCAAAGGAGATGATGAGGAAGTTTGGAGTTCCCACTGCCGACTTTCAGGTGTTTGACGACCCGGAAAAGGCAAAAGAGTACATCAGGAAGGTGGGAGCTCCCATCGTAGTAAAGGCAGACGGCCTGGCAGCAGGGAAGGGAGTTGTTGTAGCACAAACAGTTGACGAGGCCATAGAGGCCGTTGACAGAATAATGGTTGAAAAAGTTTTTGGAGAGGCAGGAAACAGGGTTGTTGTAGAGGAGTGTTTGAAGGGAGAGGAGGCCTCCTACCTGGTTATAACGGACGGAGAGAGGTTCGTTCCACTCGCGACGGCTCAGGACCACAAGGCTGTCTTTGACGGAGACAGGGGGCCAAACACAGGGGGAATGGGAGCCTACTCTCCGGCGCCGGTTCTCTCTGAGGAGATGGAAAGGGAAGTTCAGGAAAAGGTTATAAAGCCGATACTGAAGGGAATGGCACAGGAGGGAATGCCGTTTAAGGGAATCCTCTACGCTGGGCTGATGATAACGGAAGAGGGACCAAAAGTTCTAGAGTTTAACGTAAGGTTTGGAGACCCCGAGGCTCAGGCGATACTGCGAAGGCTTGAAGATGACCTCGTTGAGGTTGCGCTAAGTGCTGTTGAGGGAAGGCTAGTTGAGGAGCTCCACTGGAGGCCGGAGACCTCAATCTGCGTTGTTTTAGCGTCTAAAGGCTACCCCGGAAAGTACGAGAAAGGAAAGGTTATAACGGGGATAGAGGAGGCCGAGAAAGTTCCTACAGTTGTTGTTTTCCACGCAGGAACGACCGTAAAAGATGGAAAACTTGTAACAAACGGAGGAAGGGTACTAAACGTTACGGCACTTGGAAAGGACATAGTTGAGGCAAGGGAGAGGGCTTACGAGGCCGTTAAGAGAATCCACTTTGACGGAATGCACTACAGAACAGACATAGGTCTAAAAGCTGTTAAAAGGCTTAAAGGTTGAAGGAGATACTCAGAAGGTTAACGGTAAAGCCGTTTGCCGTTGTGGGACACAGGGGAGCCGGAGGGGAGCTCCCCGAAAACACCCTGAAGGCCTTTGAGAGGGGAATAGCGGCCGGAGCAGACGTAGTTGAGTGTGACGTAAGGGAGACGGCCGACGGAAAGTTGGTTGTAGTCCACGACCCGGACTTTAAGAGGGTTGCTGGAGTTGACGCAAGAGTAAAAGAGCTGACGCTGAAGGAGATAAAAGAAAGAATAAGAGTAGCCGGAACGGAACCTGTCCCAACTCTAAGGGAAGTTGTTGAAACGGTTAACGGAAGGTGCGGCCTCTTTGTTGAGATAAAGGAGCCGGAAACCACGGAAAAAGTTGTTGAGGAAGTCTTATCTCTGTCTGAAAACCCAGGCTGGATAGCACTTATAAGTTTCTACCCTGAAGCTCTAAAGAGGGTGAAGGAGATAGAAGGGGAGCTGACAACGGGGCTCATCTACTCAAGGCCTCCCGGTGGAATAGTAACGGCAAGGGAGGTGGGAGCGGAGATAGTCCTCCCTCGCTGGCCTTTAGCAACGGAGAAGGCCGTAAGGTTTGCCCACAGGTTGAAAGAGGTGGTTGTAGCCTGGCTGATAGACGACGAGAGGAGTTTTGAGAGAGCTCTCAAGAATGGCGTTGACGCAATGGCTACAGACTATCCCTCGTGGCTGGTAAAGAAGAGGGAAGAGGCGGGGAGCTCCCCGGTCTAATTACTCCCCTTACTGCTGCCTTTCTCGGTAGGTTTCTCTGTAACCGGGGAGGTCTTTTCCGGCAGTTTAGTCTGGTTAGCAGAGGAAGTTCCCTTTGACTCAGTTGACTCTGAAGATGTCAGTTTCTCAAGGTATTCCCTGGCGACAACGTTTTCGGGATCAAGGATGAGGACGTTCTCAAAGATTGTCTTTGCGTAGAGTTTCTTTCCCTCACCTAAAAGGGAGAGGGCAAGCTCGTTGAGGAAGTTAACGTCTGTAGGGTAGAGTGTTAACATCTTCCTGTCTACGGCCTCTGCCATTTTAAACTTCTTTTCGTGTCTGAGGGCAATAGAGAGCCTCAGGTTGCCGTAGTAGTTGTAGTAGTCGGTCTTTAAGATCCTGTAGGCAAGGGACTCAACCTGAGACCACCTGTCCTGCGCCATAAGGGGAAGCATGAGGCCCAAAACGGCCTCAACGGAAGTTGGTATCGCCTGAAGCGCCTTCTTGTAGTGGTACTCAGAGTCTGCATACCTACCTGCTAGGTAGTAGAGCCACCCAAGGCGCAGGTTAACGGTGTAGCCGTTTGGGTAGCTCTTGTAGACCGGCATAAGGGCTTTAATTGCATCTGTGTAGTCTCCGCTCTTCTCGTAGATGTAGGAGCGCTGGTAGGCCTCTTTTATCTCCGTATAGGTCAGTGAGAAGGCAGAAACTGGAATAGCCAGGGCCATTAAAAGAGAAACGATCAGTCGTCTCAAGTGGAACCTCCAGATTAGAACCTGTAACCTACAGAGACTGTTCCAACAGTCTGGGTAACGTTGTTACCCTCTTCGCTAAACCTGTTAACGGATAGGTTAAAGGCAAGCCTTAAGCCGTTTTTAAAGGTGTATCCTACCTCTGTGTAGGCTCCTCCTTTGTACTTCTCCTTGAGGTTGTAAACGACGAAACCGCCGTTCTTAACCGCAAACACCTGCTGACCTACCCAGCCGCCGATTTTAAAGTCGTAGCTGCCGTAGTAGTAGCGGAGGGCTAAATCTATAGAGTAGTAGTTGCTCTTATCTATTCCCAGTTTATCAGAGTCTGTAACGTGGATGTAGTATCCGGTTACGTCTGTGTAGAGAGCTCCCCTCCTGTAGTCTGAGAAGAGCTTAACTGTTGTATGGGGGTTTACCTGATAGACGTTGAAGTCTGTGGTGTTTGTGTAGCGGCTGTAGTAGAGCCCTACGCCGGCGTTCCACTTGAAGTAGTAGGGGTAGACGGAGTTGGAGTAGGTTCCGTCAAAGAAGAGGGTGTATCCGCCGTCTGTAAGGTCGTCGTCGCTGTTTATGTAGTGGGCTCCGAAGGTAAAGGTGTGGTTCTTAAGGAGCTGGTTCGTGTTTGAGTAGGCGATCGTGTAGTCTTCCTGGTTGAGGTCTGAGTAACCGTCTTTGTAGTTGATGTAGGTGTACTCAACGCCAAGCTGAAGGGTGTTGTGGAGGCCGTCTCCAAGGCTCAGGTAGCCTGTTGTGCTGTAGCCGTCTTTTTTGTATTTGGAGTTGTTGTAGTCTAAGTAGGTGCCGTAGAGAGTTCCGTACGCGTAAATTTTTTTGCCCTGTTCTGCGGCAAGTGAAGGTGTGGCAAAGGCAACTGCCAAACTAAGAGGTAATAGAAGTTTTTTCATCTCTCACCCTCCTGATTTCAACGTTGTTGAACGAGATCCTCTCAAATCCTACGTCTTCTAAAAGTTCTACCTGAGCTTTCAGGGTCTTACCTGGCTGGATTATAACAGTTTCCACGCCGAACTGTTTTAACCAGGAACTCTCTGTAGATACAGAAAAGAGGTTCTGGTTAACTGAGGAGAGGAATAGGTAGAGCTCCCTCCTGAGTTTGGAGGAGACAGAGATAAGGGGGAGGTAGTCGTACCAGCGGAGTTCCCTTGAGTAGAAGAGGGGAATTTTGGGAGACGAGAAGAAGAAGTACTTCAGCGGGGAACCAACGTCTCCCTCAAAGTGGTAGAAGTAGAAGGTGGCGTTCTGTATTCCAAAGTAGAGTTTGGCTCTGCCGTCTGTCAGGTAGAAGGTCCCGTCTGGTGCCATCTTAACAGTTGCGGTAAAGCGGCAAGTTTTTCCCTTTTCCGTTATCAGGTAGTCAAAGGACTGGTCTATCAGCATGTTAAGCCGGTGGTAGAGGGATTTATCCGGGTAAACCGGCTCAACCACTTCTCCTTCTTTCGGGATTCCAACATCGTGAAAGCGGTTCTGAGAGATGTAGGAGGTAAAGTTGAAGGGAACGGTGGGAGCTCCCAGGTAAGAGAGGAGCTGGACGTGAACGTGGATGTGGGGTTGGGGGGAGTAGCCGGAGTTTCCGCACAGTCCTAAAAGGGTTCCCCTTACAACGGTATCTCCTGGCTTTACTTTTATAGAGTTCTGCTTAAAGTGGCAGATGAGAACGTAGAAACCCCGTCTGTCGTAGATGAGGACGTAGTTACCCCAGTTGTTCTCCCTGTCTGCAGTTCCGGGAGGATTGTCGGGAAGGTCTGAAACCACAGAAACAACCTGACCGTCTACAGGAGAGAGAACCGGCTTTCCAAAGGCGTAGTAGTCTGTCAGCTGAGTTCCTGAACCGGAGTAGGTCTTTCCTTCGTCGTCAGTTATCACAAAGTCTACTGCGAACCTCCAGGGGCCTTTGTGAGTCCACTCTCCGTTGAAGGACTGCCAGACAGTCCACTTCCCCGAAAAGGGAAGACCTATTTCCCGGCCTGTAAAGGGAAACCTTCGGGAGTAGGTGAGGTAGTGGTCAAGGGTTCTCTCCGGAGTTCCCTTGTAGATTTTGGTCACAAAACTCCAGCCAACCGTAAAGAGAACGTAGAGGAAGAGGAGGGAAACCGTGTTAAAGGGAAGGGCAAAGACCGGAAGCCCGTAGCTCTCCCAGAAGACTTTAACCCCTTCAATAACAGGAACGGAAACGATAGAGGCGGTGAGGGCAAACTTGTAGCTTCTGAGGGAGGGTATGAGGAAAACGCCGCCTACGGCCATAGAGGTAAGTATGTAGTTGAAGGCAGAAGTGTCTGTAAAGACCTTGTACCATGAGCCTGTAAAGAGGTAGGCGGTCAAAGTTCCCGAAAAGTAGCCTAAGAGAGAGAGGAAGAAGAGGATCCTGGAGACGGATAGGAGGAGAAGAGCCATAATAAAGCCGGGAAGGGGATAGGGCAGGAAGAAGATGGCTCCAAGGGAGCGGAGATACCCCTCAACGGGAAGGGGAAGGTTGAGGGAGATTAAGATGGGAGAGTGGGAGTAGAGGTTTGAGACAAAGAGCTGTGAGAACTTGGTTGAGGCAAGGTAGAAGGTGGAGCTGACAACGACGAACGGAACGCTGAGGACGGGAAGGCGGAGGTAGGTATAGAAAATGGACGAGAGGGTGTAGGTTAGAAGAAACGTCAGAATTCCCGCCGTAGCTAAAAAGAGGAGGCTGAGAAGGCTCAGTTTGAAGAGGTAGCCGAGGGATAGTCCGACAAGAAGGGGGTTGTAGATGTAGTAGTCAAGCCGCAGGAAATCTTCCTTAAAACCGATGAGCCTTGCAAAGATGTAGGCAGAAAGAAGTGAAACAAGACCTCCGAAGCCTAAGTTGGGGTTGATAAAGGTTAAGAGGAGGAGGAGAGCTCCTCCCAAAACATTTGAGTTAAAGAGAACCGCCGAGTAGCTCTTTAAAACGGGAACCGAGAAAGTTTTGAAACGAGAGAGGAGCTCCGCTACCATTCTAACTTCAGCCTCTCTGGAAGTTTCTCGCGTCTTACGATGTCTGTAAGGTCTTCCGCCTCCCTGATAAGGTCAACCTCTCCGTTCTCTCCGATGAGAACAACGGCAGGCCTGTAGCGGATAAACTGCATCCACTGGGTAACGTTGTAGGCACCAACGGGAGAGAGGATGAGACGGGTTCCCCGCGGAAGAGGGGGAAGGTAGGTAAGGTCGTCAACAACGTCTATGTTCATACAGAGAGGACCATACAGCACGCAGGGCTCAGAGGTTCCGTGAACTTCCCTGTCTATCTCAACGTTGAACTTGTACCAGAAGGCGGTAAAGAGGATGTTAACGCCGGCGTCTAAAACGTAGGCCTTCAGGCCTGAAGGGAGCCTCTTTGCGGCGTGGACGGTTGTTATCAGGTATCCCGCCTCGTCAACTATCGCTCTTCCGCTCTCTAATATGAGTTTAGGGTAGTCTCCGGGGCGGAGGCTTGAAAGGAGCGCCGAACAGACCCTCTCTGCAAACTCGTCAACGGAGGGAACGGCAACTTCCGGAGGAAGGTAGATGCCTTTCAGCCTGTTCTTTGAAGGGAAACCGCCTCCGATGTCAAGGTATTCAATCTTGAACCCGAACTGGTCTTCAACTTTGTAGGCAAAGTCAACCATCTTCTTAACTTCAACCTCGTAGGCGTGGGGGTCAAGGATAAAGGTTCCTATGTGGCAGTGAAGACCAACGAGCTCCAGTTTTCCGCCGGAGGCTATCCTCTTAACGGCATCAAGAGCCTGGCCGGACTCAAGGTTAAAACCGAAGCGGCTCCACTGGGGGTGGATGCCTGTATCCATGTTGAGCCTTATGCCGACTCTGGGCTTTACGCCAAGCTCGTCGGCAACTCTCTCAAGGTCGGCAATCTCCTCAAAGTGGTCAATGTTTATGCGGGCTCCCTCCTTTACGGCTGTAACGAGGGAGTCGTAGGGTTTGTAGGGGCCGTTGTAGATGATCTGATTCCCGGGAACCCCGAGGCGGCGGGCTTTCTCGTACTCAAACTCAGAAACCACCTCTGCAGTTTCACCCTCCTGGTGGAGAACGGCACAGATGGCGTCAAGGTAGTTGGTTTTGTAAGACCAGCTGAACTCAACGTTTGGATACCTGAGGGTAAAGGCGTTCTTCACCTCTCTGAACTTCTGGCGGAGCTTCTTCTCGGAGAAGACAAAGAGGGGAGAGCCAAACTTCTCAACGAGTTCCTCAACGGGAACCCCGTCTATCTCCTTTCTTACTTTGCGGATATAGGCAGGAGACGAACCGAACTTGTTCATCATTCCGGTTTTCAGTTTCAGTATTACAGGTTTCTCGTATGCCTCTTTCACTTTTACCTCCTTTAAATTCTGTGGTTTCTCAGTTTTCACCCTTAGTTACAACCCTCTGGAACTCAGACATATCTGTAACGAAGTCGTCTGTAAACCTGACGTAGAGCTTACCGGCAGGGTAGTCCCAGTCTCTCTCTGGCTCAAGGCCGAGGGCTGCTTTGAGGAGCCTGTCGGGAAGGTTAACCCCAACCCCCGTTGCAAAGTAGACCCAGGCGGGGAAGCGGGGATTTACCTCTATAAGGTAGATGTCCCTGTTGTTGACTATACACTCAAACTCAAAGGCTCCACGCCACTTAAACTCAGAGACGAACCGCTCTGTTGCCGAAAGGAGCTCCTCGTTCCTTACGGTTACTCCCGTCCAGATCTTCCCCAGGCTCGTTATCCAGAGTTTCTTTATACCTACAAGCCCAAAGTGGCCTCCTTCACCGTCTCCCACTCCCACAACGTTCATCTCCTCGCCTGTTACAACCTGCTGAACGATTATCGGGTATCCCCACTCGGCGACAATTGAGTTGAAGTAGGAGGTGGCCTGAGAGATGTTGAAGGCCTTGTAGGCTTTGTAGAAGATACCTTTTATCATTACAGGAAAGCCTATCTCCTCAACGGCTTTGCTGAGCTCCTCGTAAGAGGTAACTATCCTGGTTTCAGGAACCTTTACCCCTATCCTCTCTGCAATTTCGGGAAGGTGGTCTTTCCCCCTCAGTTTAAACTGCTCCTCTGTGGGAAGGAAGGTTTTTATGCCGTAGCTCTCAAGGAGGGAGGAGCTCTTTATGAAGAGGGGGAGCTCCGCGTCTAAGGCGGGAATAACGGCATCAAGGCCGTAGTTTGACTTAATGTAGAGAAGCCTCTCTATAAAGGGTTCCTCTCCAGCAGAGGGGTAGGGCATAATGAAGCTCTTTTCAAAGAGCCACTTCATGTAGATACCGGGCTCCATGGCGTCGTAGGCGAGGCCGTAGATAGAGATCTCTAAAGAACCCTCCTTTAAACCCTTTGCTATACCGACGCCGGGACCCGGGTTGTCAACGGCGTTTATCCCCGATACGGCAACCCTATACATTCTCACCCTCCAGAAGGCCGTAGAGTCTCAGCTGCTCTATAAAGTCAACTAAGTCTCTCCTGGCGTCCTCCTCGCTTACATCAAACTTCTCAGAGAGGGCTTTAACTATCTCCTCTTCAGACTTACCCTCTTTAAGGAGCTTGATGATAAAAAGGCCGGTCTTGTTGACCGTGTAGCTGTTTCCCGTTTCAGGGTCAAAGATGAAACCCTCGTCGTTAATTGCCAGTCTCTCAAGTTTTCTCATTACTTTCCTCCCTGAAGAATTTCAATTAACTGGTAAGGATAGAGGTTATTCCTGAAGGCTATCTCCCTCAGAGTCTCATCAGGTTTTGCAGAGATACCTCGGGACTGAAGGTTTGAAAGACACTTCTGAAGGGGAATGTTGAGCTTTCTGCAAACTTCCCTAAGTGTCATTCTACCAAGTCCTGAACCGGGCTGAAGGAGAGAGGAACTCTTTTTTCTGGGGTGAACAGACTCAGACAGGATCTCGTAAACCCGGGCAGGGGTCGTTCCGTTTCTAGCAGCGATCTCTTTCAAGGTTTCGTCTACAGATGAGACTTTTAAACCTTTAGACTTCAGTATGTTTAGTGCCTGTTGAGGAGTTATGCCTAAAAGCTGAGCAATCCTTTTTAGCGGGAAGAGCTCCGCGTGTGGTGCCGGAGGCATGGTTTTAGGTTTCGGCCAGCTGTTCTTTATCTTCTCTCCAAAGTCTATAAAGTTCTTAAAGGGAGGAACGTTAAGGAGAGTTCCTGTTCCAACAAGGAGAACGATAAAGGTTGTTACTAAGAACTCTTTTGAGGTAAAGAGGCCTGCCTTTCCTTTCAGGTAGCTGACTATACTCCTCCAGTTGAGTGCAACGTGCCAGATGCCGAAGAAGACCATAAGGAACCCGAAGATTATGTGGAGGTTGTCCCACTGGTCTTTGTCAAGTCCTAAGAATCGCCAGCCAGTCCAGTAGGCAACCCTGCCGTGGGGCATTATAAAGAGAACCGTTCCTGTAAGCGCCATAAGGAGAAGTGAGTAGAAAAGGAAAAGGCTTACGTACTTCCTCAGCATTGTTTAACCTCCTTTACTCTGTTCTGCAGAAACGGCGGAACTTTGAGAAGTCGTAAACTGTGCCGTTTGTCCTGTCCTCTACCCTGCAGGCCATAAGTCCGTTTATCCCTTTTACCTTCCAGAAGGGGGGAGTAAAGCCTACAACCTCTACGGTATCTCCCTCCCTGATGTTGAGGTCAGGGTACCACCAGGTTGGAGCAACCCTAACTTCAACAGTTCCGCTGGGAGTTTTAACCTCTATGGTCCACCAGGTTATATTCCTGCGCCTGAAGCCTGGAACCTTTTTAACTCCCACGACCGTTCCGGAAACTGTTCTCCTGAAAGAGCTGGTAGCCGGAGTTCCGGCGGAGCTGTAAAAACCGGCCTCGTATTTTACCGACAGTATTTTGTTGAACTCCTCAGTTGAGATGTAACGGGGTGTGTAGTTGCTGCCGTAACGTCTGAGGAGTCTTACAAAGGCTCTCATGTGGTTCCTTGAACCTTTCATGAGGTTCTGGTAAACGGCCTTTATATCCTGGTTGTCGGTTCTACTTATAGCCTCCTCAAGGTCTTTGATGTCAAGGTCTTCTATCGTTGCTCCAACTTTTAAGGCATCTACGAGGGAACGCTTTCCCTGGGCAACTAACCTGTTGTATAGCTCCTGAAGTTTCTTGTCCTTAAAAACTCCTACCCGCTCTCCCGTTTCTGAGACGGGATCCGGTATGTTGTATTTACGGAGGAGGAGGCCAACCATCCTCATGTGCTGTTCCTCAGAACGGGCTATGTTCCTGAAAACTGGAAGGGAGTAGAACTTTGAAAGCGTTAGATAGACATCTCTGGCAAGCTTCTCCTCCTCCCTCATGTGGAGGAGGTCGGCAATTTCCTCCTTACTTAGAGGCTGTTTCGGCAAACTCTGGACGTAGTAGTAGCCGTAAGTCTGCTGACTCTGTGAGGAAAGGGCGGGAGCTCCCAAAAGAAAAACAGCAGCAGCTGAAACTCCCAGCAGTCTTCTCACTCTCTCAAATCTCATCTTCAACCTCTCTTTTTCAAGTTCAGCAGACTTAAACAAGCAATAAACGTGCCATTCCTCGGAACAGAAAGTAGAAGTTGAATAGCCAAGAGATTGAAGGGTTTTCACAATCAGAGAGCAATACAGCACTTCTTCCACGAGGAAAAAATTTTCCGAACTGTGCGCAACCCATCGGAAAAATTTCCGTCAGTTTAGAGGAACGGAAACTCTGAAGACAGTCCAGCCTTTCTCTGTGTAGGCAGAGACGCTTCCGCCGTGGGCTTCGGCTATCCGTTTAACGTTGTAGAGGCCAAGGCCAAAGCCTTTTTCCTTTGTAGAGTAGAAGGGTTTAAAAATGTCGGATTTAGGGAGCTCCCCTCCGCTGTCCATAACGTAGAAGGTGTAGAAGTTCCCCTCTCTCTTTCCCACTATCTTCAGTATCTTCCTGTTCTTTCCCTCAAGGGCTTCAACGGCGTTCTTAATAAGGTCAACAAGGAGCGAGGTAAATTTTTCAGGGTCAACGTTTAAGGTGGCATCCTCAACGGAGAGCTGAAGCTCAACCCCTTTTGTTTTGAGGAGCTCCTCAAACTTTGAGAGGGCGTTCTTCAGAAGGAGTTCAGAGGAAACGGGTCTTTTAGAGATTTTCAGGGGACGCCTCAGGTCTGCTGTCTCCTCAAGGTATTTTCCAAGGTTATCAATTTCGGTTCTCAGTTTTAAGAGGTAGTTACTGCAGCTTTCACCGGAGCAGTTTTTCTCAAGCCTGTAGGAGAGAAGTCTCAGAACGTTTAATCTGTTCTTTACCTCGTGGATGAGCGAGTGGATAACGAGGTTGATACTCTCAAGCCTCTCCCTCTCCTGTCTCTCTCTCTCGTAAAAGAGCTTTTCCCTGAAGTACTCTCTAAAGAGCCAAACAGTAACGAGGGTAAAGAGAAGGGTAAAGGAGAGAAGAGAGATGAAGATGTAGGTTATGTGTTTGTTGAGCTCCTTAAGGTAGGAGAAGTCAAAGTAGAGGGTAAAGGTGAAGGGTTTCAGTTTTATGGTTTCCCTGTAGTAGTCTGGAGAGATGTCAGAGCCGGGAACTATTATCTCTCTCCCTTCCAGTTTAAAGGTGGCTCCTTTGAGGAGTTTTGAGTGTTCCATGTAGGAGTAGAGGGCCTCTACAGGGTCTCCTCCTCCGGCTATCGTTCCCTCAACGACAGACTTAACCCGGGCGGTTTCTTCGTTTATTACAGAGAGGTAGAACTGCTGGAGCTCCTTGTGGAGGAGGTAGATGTTTACCACTATGGCCGAAAAGAGGAGAAGGAGAAGTGAGGCCGGAAGGAGGAGTTTTCTCATATTCCGTACTTCCTCCTCTTATACCTGAGGGATTTCTCGTCTATCCCTAAGAGTTTTGCTGCCTTTGTCTGAACGTAACCTGTTCTCTTAAGGGCTTCCTCTATCATCATCTTCTCAAGGCGGGCTACTTTCTGAGGAAGCGGTTCAGAGAAGTCAAGTGTGATTTCTTCAGGTGTTTGGGATTTTGAAGCTGTCAGGTCTTTCAGGTCTTCCGGTTTTACCGTGCCATCTGAGGTTATTACGAGCCTGTGGATAAGGTTCTCAAGCTCCCTCACGTTCCCGGGGAAGGGATAGGAGAGGAGAATTTCAAGGGCTTCAGGGGTCATCTCTACCTTTTTTCCGTACTTTGAAGAGAACTTCTTCAGAAAGTAGCCGGTAAGGGCGGTAATGTCCTCAGGTCTTTCCCGCAGGGGAGGGATTTTGAGGGTTAAAACGTTGAGCCTGTAGTAGAGGTCTTCCCTGAACTTACCCTGTGAGACCAGCTCTTTTAAATCTCTGTTTGTTGCAGCAACGAGTTTTACGTCAACTTTTTTAGCTCTGTTGCTCCCGAGGCGGCGAACCTCTCCCTCCTGAAGAACTCTCAGGAGCTTTGCCTGCAGAGGTAGGGGGAGCTCCCCCACCTCGTCTAGAAAGAGGGTTCCTCCGTCTGCCTCCTCAAAGAGGCCGGGTTTGTCTGAAAGAGCTCCCGTAAACGCACCTTTTGTGTAGCCAAAGAGCTCGCTCTCAAAGAGGTTTTCAGGGATTGCGGCACAGTTTATAGAGACGAACTTTCCCTTTCGGCCACTCTCCCTGTGGATGTAGCGGGCAAGGAGCTCCTTACCGACGCCGCTCTCCCCCAAAATGAGAACGGGAGCGTCGCTCTTTGCGTAGAGTGAGGCTTTAGAGAGGAGCTCCTCCATCTGACGGGAGGCGTAGACGATGCCGGAGCTCTCTGAGGGGGTCTGACGCCGCAGGGTAACTAACTGGCAGGCCTTCTCAATCAGGTTGATGAGAACAGAAGGGTCAAAGGGTTTTGTAACGTAGTGGAAGGCGCCGGACTTTATGGCGCCAACGGCGTCTTCAACGCTGCTGAAGGCGGTGATTACTATGACCTCTGTCTCCGGGAACTCCGACTTTACCTTTTTGAGGAAGGTTATCCCGTCCATACCGGGAAGGC
>JALWGN010000032.1 GCA_027013575.1 Desulfurobacteriaceae bacterium | reverse complement strand
TCCAGTACGGCGACGCAGACGTTATGGTTGCCGGAGGAGCTGAAAGCTGTATAACTCCCTTAGCAGTTGCAGGTTTTGCTGCCGCTAAAGCCCTCTCAACCCGAAACGACGAGCCCGAAAAGGCCAGTAGACCTTTTGAGAAGAACAGAGACGGTTTTGTTATGGGAGAGGGAGCCGGGGTTGTTGTTTTAGAAGAGCTTGAACACGCAAAGAGGAGAGGAGCGAAGATACTTGCAGAGGTCGTAGGCTACGGAACCAGCGGAGACGCCTACCACATGACCGCTCCCGCACCGGAAGGAGAGGGCGCCGCGAGAGCTATGGCAAACGCCCTGAAGGACGCCGGAGTAAAACCGGAAGAGATTGACTACATAAACGCCCACGGAACTTCAACGAAGTTCAACGACCTCTTTGAGACGATGGCTATAAAGAAGGTTTTCGGGGAGCACGCCTATAAGGTGAAGATAAGCAGTATAAAGTCCATGATAGGCCACCTCCTTGGAGCTGCCGGAGGAGTTGAGGTCGTCTCGTCAGTTATGACCCTTCAAACCGGCGTTATTCCTCCGACAATTAACTACGAGGAGCCCGACCCTGAATGCGACCTTGACTACACGCCCAACGAGGCCGTTAAGGCCGACGTCAGGTACGTTCTTAAGAACTCCTTCGGCTTTGGTGGAACAAACGCCTGCCTCGTCCTGAAGAGGTACGAAGGTTGATAAGGAGAGAGAAACTGGCGGAGCTTGAGAGGAAGCTGGGCTACTCCTTTAAGGATAAGGGACTTTTAAAGAGAGCTCTCATCCACCGCTCCTTCGCCTTTGAGAAGGAGACCGGCGAAAACTACGAGGTTTTAGAGTTTTTAGGGGACGCCGTTATCGGCCTCATAGTGAGCGAGGAGCTCATAAAGAGGTTTCCTGAAAAGAGTGAGGGGGAGCTCTCCCAGATCCGCTCTTTCCTGGTCAGCGAGCCCTCACTCTCTGAGCTTGCAAAAACTATAGACCTTGGAAAGTTCCTCTACCTTGGCAGGGGAGAGAAGAGGAGCGGAGGAAGCAAGAAGTCCTCGCTCCTTTGCGACGTCTTTGAGGCGGTTTTCGGAGCCCTCTACTTAGACGCAGGGTTTGAGAAGGCCAAGGAGATATTCAGGGAGAAGTTCTTAGGGAAACTGTGGGAGATACTGGAGAACGCCGTTACCTACAAAGACTTTAAAAGCTATCTTCAGGAGATTACTCAGAAGGAGTTTAAGGAGCTCCCCTCCTACACCCTCGTAGAGGCAGAGGGGCCTGAACACGAAAAGACCTTTAAGGTGGAGTGTAGAGTTAGAGACCTCAGAACCGTTGGTACAGGCAGGTCAAAAAAGGCTGCAGAACAGGAAGCGGCTAAAGAGATGCTCAAGCTTCTGGGGGTGATAGGTGATAAGGGAAAGTCTTAAAATAGCTCTGGTCTCCTCTTCACCCAGAAGAAGAGAGATACTTGAGATGGCAGGCTTCAACTTTAGAGTTGTAAAAGTTGAGGCCGAAGAGAAGGTATTCCCTTCTCCCTACGAAACCGCCTTAGAGAACTCAAAGCTCAAGCTTGAAGCTGCCAGAGAGCTCCTTCAACCGGGAGAGGTCGGCCTTTCGGCAGACACGATAGTTGTTTTAGGGGACGAAATTCTCGGAAAACCCTCCTCTCCTGAAGAGGCCGTTGAGTACCTTAAACGCCTCTCCGGTTCCTGGCACACCGTAATAACCGGTTTCTCACTCCTTTTAGGAGGTAGGCTCGTCTCCTCCTACGAAGAGACCAGGGTAAAGTTTAAGAGGCTTACGGCTTCAGAGATAGAGTGGTACGTCTCAACAGGCGAACCCCTTGATAAGGCGGGAGCCTACGGCGTTCAGGGTAAGGGAGCTCTCTTCATAGAACGAATAGACGGTGACTATTACAACGTTATGGGACTTCCTGTTGGAAAAATTTACGATATACTTACATTAGAATTGGAACTAAAAAGATGAGGATCTGGAGATGGATTTAGGGGCTGTAACCTTAATCGTTGCAATTACGTTTGCCGGTATTGGAATAGTCGTTGGTTTCATAATTTCAAAACTGATTTCGGCAAAAGAGTCCTCTCAACAAGACCTTTCCACTTTAAAGGAGAGGATAGAGGGGCTTACAGATAGGATAAACGGTCTCGTTGAGGAGATAAAGGAAAAACTGAAGAGAGTTCAGTCAGAAAGAATAGAGGAGATCAGGTCGGAGTTTGAGTCTCTACTTTCGGAGGTGGAGAGGCTTAAGAGGGAGCTCCATCAGCTAGACCTGTCCGAGAGTTCCATAGAAGCCATAGAGAGGACAGAGAACCTTCTCCAGGAGGTAGAGTTTAACCTTCCAAAGGTAGATGAATCCCTACTTACTCAGGTAAAGGATAGCCTTTTAATTCTGAGAAATGACGTTGAGAACCTGATGCTAAAGCTGAAAGAGAAGGCAGCTACACCACCACCATCACCTTCCTCTCCCTGTCTTGATCCTTCCGCTCTTGATTCAGTTCTCGGGTCAATTTCGTCTGCCATAGAGCTCTCAAAGAGGCTCAATACGCTCCTTGTGAAGGGGGAGCTAACGGCACTGGCAAACTCCTTTAAGAACGAAGAACTCACTTCCCTTGTAAAAGAGCTAGACGATCAGGCTCTTAACTCAAAGGAGTTGGTAGTTTTACTGGAGGAGGTAAAGAAAAAACTGGAAGAGGTGAGGAATGAAGCTTCTCTACGTAGATGATAAAAAGACCTGGCATAGGCTGTTTGAGATTGTCCTCTCGTTGCGTGGCATAGATGTTCTTCATGCCTATACCCTGAAAGAAGCTCTGAACGTTGCAGCCTCTGAGAAACCGGACCTAGCCCTGGTAGACGTCTCTATTTCAGGTGCTTCTGCTTACGAACTTATCCCGGAAATTCTAAGGTTAGGTGTGCCTGTTGTTGTAATAGGTCACAGAGCAGAGGGGTTTGACAGGGAGAAGGCGCTTTCCCTCGGCGCGTACGAAGCTTTAGAGAAGCCGTTTACAGTTGAAGAGCTTCTAGACCTGATAAGGAAAGCTAAGAAAGAGGCTCCAAAGCCTGAGGAGAAGCTTGAGCTTACGGTTCCCTCTTCAGAGGGAGAGTTTGAGCTGGTGAGTTTAGAGTCTGAACCTCAGGAAACATTAGAGGTTGTACCTGCTGAAACCCACGAGGAAGGAATTCCCGTTGTTCCAGTAGAGGAAGAGTTTAGGGAGAGCGTTCCCGTTATTCCCGTAGAGCTTGAAGAGCCAGAGAAGGAGGAGATCTCCTCTGAAAAACCTGTTGGGGAAACAGAAGAGAAGGTGTTTGAAAAGTCAGTATCTGAAGAGGCGAAAGAGAAGGTAAAGAGTAAAGCTGAAGAGGTATCTGGAATTACAGTTCCTGAGGAGAAAGTAGAACAGATAGTAAGAGAGGTAGCTTGGGAGGTTATCCCTGAGATAGCTGAGCGGATAATAAGGGAAGAGATTGAGAAACTAATAAGGAGCCGACTTGCCTAAATGTTTAGAGTCGGTATCGGCTACGACGTTCACGCCCTTGAACCCGGGTACGACCTCGTAATAGGCGGGGTTAAAATTCCCCACGAGAAAGGTCTTAAAGGTCACTCAGATGCAGACGTTCTGGTTCATGCAATCTGCGATGCACTGCTGGGAGCTCTCTCCCTCGGCGACATAGGTCAGCACTTCCCCGATACTTCCCCTCAGTACAGAGGAATTTCCAGCCTTAAACTCCTTGGCAGAGTGGCTTTCCTCGTCAAAGACCAGGGATACCAGGTTGTTAACGTAGACTCCGTTGTTGTAGCCCAGAGGCCTCGCCTTGCTCCGTACGTACCGGAAATGAGAAAGAAAATCGCCTCCGTTCTTGGTATACTTCCCTCTCAGGTTTCGGTAAAAGCTACAACAACCGAGAGGCTCGGCTTTGAGGGGAGAGAGGAGGGAATCTCCGCCCAGGCCGTTGTCCTCCTAAAAAAGGATACAGGAGGCTTAAGTTGGTAATGGACATTACCGAGATAATGAAAGTTATTCCCCACAGGTATCCCTTCCTTCTCGTTGACAGGATAGTTGAGTTTGAGCCAAAAAAGAGAATAGTAGGAATTAAAAACGTTACGATGAACGAACCCTTCTTTCAGGGACACTTTCCCGGCCACCCGATTTTCCCGGGAGCTCTCCTCGTAGAGGCGATGGCTCAGGTCGGCTGTATCCTTATGTTTAAGTCGTTTGACATCTCCCCCGAAGAGTACGTTGTCTATTTTATGGGAATTGATAAAGCAAGGTTCAGGAAGCCGGTCAGGCCTGGAGACACCGTCAGGTTCGTTCTTGAGCCGAAGGTGATAAAGAAGAGGATGTCAAAGATGAAAGGAGAGGCCTTCGTCGGGGACGACCTCGTCTGTGATGCCGAGATAATGGCCATGATTGCGAGGAAGTGATGGTTCAGATCCACCCCCTTGCCGTAGTAGAGAGAGGAGCAGAGCTTGACGATGGCGTTGTAGTAGAGCCCTTTGCACACGTTGGAAGCAGAGTTAAAGTGGGTAGGGGAACTGTTATCAGGAAGGGTGCCGTTATAGAGGGTAGAACAACGATCGGTGAAAACTGTGAAATTTTCGCCTCCCACATAGGCGTCGTTCCCCAGGACTTAAAGTTCAAGGGAGAGGATACAGAAGTTGTTATAGGTAACGGAGTGAAGGTCAGGGAGTACGTAACGATCCACAAAGGAACGGAAGGAGGTGGAGGCGTTACTTACGTTGGAGATAACGTTCTCCTTATGGCTTACGTTCACGTTGCCCACGACGTTAGAATAGAGAAAAACGCCATAGTTGCAAACGCCGTTCAGATTGCAGGACACGTTGAGATAGGAGAGTTTGCCGTAATAGGTGGTCTTACCGGCATTCACCAGTTCGTCAGAGTAGGTAAGCACGCCATGGTTGGAGGAGCTTCTGCCGTTCACAGAGACGTTCCTCCGTTTGTAGTTGCCCAGGGGAACAGAGCAAGGCTTGAGGGTATCAACATAGTGGGTTTAAAGAGAAGGGGTTTCGGCAGGGAGACGATAAGAGCTCTCACCACCGCCTTTGAGATGATCTTTAAGACAGACGAACCCCTTCTTGTATCGCTGGGAAGAGTTGAGGAGGAGTTCAGGGACGTTCCTGAAGTCCTTGAAATGGTTGAATTTATAAGGAAGAGTAAGAGAGGTATCTGTCCGGCTTGAAGTTAGACAGGGAGAAACTCAAAGGTAAACTTGTATTCCTGGGAACTGCAGGCGCCCGTTACGTGGCGTTCGGTTTTGAGAG
Organism: Desulfurobacteriaceae bacterium; assembly: GCA_027013575.1. Taxonomy (GTDB): domain Bacteria; phylum Aquificota; class Aquificia; order Desulfurobacteriales; family Desulfurobacteriaceae; genus Balnearium. The sequence continues at coordinate 8,599 of JALWGN010000032.1, read as the reverse complement.
ACAGGCAGGCGGCCTCTACTTCGGGTTTCCAGACGTTAACGTCCACGTTGACCCCGGCCCCGGTGCCTTCGTCCACTCCCACAGGAAGGGAATTGAGCCCCACTGGACAGACGCCGTTATCCTCTCCCACCGCCACCTTGACCACTGTGCAGACGTTAACCACGTACTTGAGTCTATGACCCTGGGAGGAAAGAGGAAAAGAGGACTTTTAATCTGTCCTTCAGACTGTATAGACGAAGACCCCGTCGTTCTCAGGTACACCAGGCAGCACATAGAGAGGACGGAAATTGTAGAGGAAGGGAAAAGTTTGGAGCTCTCCTCAGAAGTTGGCGTCTCCTTTCCTCTGAAACACATCCACGGTGTTGAGACCTACGGCGTTGTCTTTCATTGGAAAGGAAGCGTTTACAGCTACATCTCAGACACTAAGTTCTTTGAGGGGCTTCTCTCCGCCTACAGAGGTTCCAGGCTCCTGATAATTAACACGACCCTTTTAAAGCCAAACCCTAAAGTTGACCACCTCTCTGCAGACGACGCAAGGGTAATAGTTGGAGAGTTAAAGCCCGAGCTTGCTGTCCTTACCCACTTTGGAAGGACGATGCTTTCGGCAAAGCCGTGGGAGGTTGCCCTCTCTATCTCTAAAGAGACCGTAGTAAAAGTGATAGCCGCCTACGACAACATGATTCTTGACCTTGAGACCCTCTCCGTTGTGAGGCAGAGGTGAAGGTAGCCCTTACCGGAAGGCCGGGAATAGGGAAGACAACTGCCGTTAAAAGGGTGGTTTCTCTTCTTGGGGGGAGGGCAAAAGGGTTCTGGACGGAAGAGATAAGGGTAAACGGCAGAAGGTGGGGGTTTAAAGTTGTTAGAACAGACGGGGAGGAGGAGCTCCTTGCCTCTGTAGAAGCAGATTCCCCCTACAGGGTCGGTAGGTACGGAGTTCTTGTTGATAGGTTTGAGACCTTTGCCGTTCCTTTTTTGGTTGAGGCGATAGATGAGGGGAAGGTTGTTGTAGTTGACGAGGTGGGAAAGATGGAGCTCCTCTCAAAAGCCTTTCAGAAGGCAGTTTCCCGTCTGGTAGAGGAGGAGGTAACAGCCCTTGTAACAATTCCGATAAAGGACGTTCATCCTCTCGTTTCCCTTATACGGAGGCGCTTCAAAGTCATACATTTAACCCTTACAAACAGAGATAGAGTTCCTGCTGAGGTGATTAAACTGCTGGAGGGTAGAGATGGAGAAGAGAGAGGAGAACAGGAACTTTAAACAGCTTCCAGCCAGGGAGCAGCTTGTAAAGGAGCTGACTCCGCAGGTTAAGGAGGATCTTAAAAACTACTTTAAAGACAGGGATTACGGCGTAATAGCCATAACGAGAGAAGATGCCCTCAGGGCTTTCGTTGTTAAAACGACAAACCTGTGTGAAATAGCGAGGCTCAGACATAAGCTCTCTCCTATGGCTACTGCCGTTCTCGGTAGAGCTCTAACGGGAGCCATCCTTTTAACCTCCCTCTTGAAGCACGGAACAGACCAGAGGATACTCCTGAGGATAGAGGGAGACGGCCCCATAGGTCTCGTTGTTGCAGAGGCCAATGCAAAAGGTGAGGTAAGGGGTTTTGTCCAGAACCCAGACGTTCCCCTGTTTGTAAAGGAGGAGAACGGCAGGAAGAAGTTTGACATAGCCAGAGCTGTCGGTAAGGGAACGCTTACAGTTGTAAAGGACTTCGGTTTTGGAACCCCGTACGAGAGCTCCGTTCCCCTCGTCTCAGGAGAGATAGCTCAGGACATAGCCTACTACCTACTTAAGTCGGAGCAGATTCCCTCTGCCGTTGCTATAGGAGTTCTGGTTGGAGAGGACGGAAAGGTTGAAGCTGCAGGCGGTTTCCTTGCCCAGCCGCTTCCCGGAGCTTCAGATGAGGCGATTGCCAAGCTTGAGGAGAACGTAAAGTCAATGCCCCCTGTCAGCTCCCTTATAAAGGAGGGAAAGAGGCCGGAGGAGATAGCGGAGCTCCTCTTCAAAGGCTTCACTACCGAACTTCTGGCTCTAAAGGAGCTCTCCTTCAGGTGCCGCTGCTCAAAGGAGGTTGCAGAGAGGAGCCTTGTTGCCATGCCCGTTGAAGAGCTTGAGGAGTTAAAGAAGGAGGGAGGCGTCTCAATAAAGTGTAACTTCTGTGGAGAGGAGTACTTCTTCTCTCCGGAGGAGATAGAGGAGGTTATCAAAGAGAAAGAGAAGGGGGAGAACTGATGGCTGTCTGCTCCCTCTTCTCCGTTGGCGTCTCTCTCCCCGCCGTTGAGGAGGAGACAGAGAGAGTTATAAGGGAAAAGTTTAGACTTACTCCCCGATTTGAAGGGGTTGTTCCTCCCGACTCCAGAGGTTCAAGAACCTCTCAGCTCCTTGCAGAAGTCCAGCTTCAGAACGTTCTCTCCCTGAAACCTTCCGATGCCCTCTTCGCCGTTGCAGTTACCCCCTACGACCTCTACTCCGACGGCCTGAACTTCGTTTTTGGCGTCGCCTACCCCTTTAAGGGGTGTATAGTCTCGTACGCTAGGCTCCTCTCGGAAAGTGAGGAGCTCTTCTTCTCGCGGGTAAGGAAGGAGGTTACCCACGAGATGGGACACGTCTTTGGCCTGCCCCACTGCCCCGACCCGAAGTGCGTTATGCACTTTTCCAACTCCCTTGCAGATACAGACTATAAAAACGAGGACTTCTGCCCCTCGTGTAGAGAGAAGCTTGCCAGCGCTATGAAGCAGTTCGGCCTTCTTTAAAGTTTAAGTTGTCTGATACCTTCCAGTAGAACGGTTTTTAGTTTCTCTCCTCGCTCCTTTGAGAGCTTTAAAACGTCCTGATGGCTTGCCTCTACCTGTAGGGTATCGTTTGTAAATATCGTCAGAGCAACAACTCTCATTCCGTAGAAGTTTGCCGCTATAACATCTGGAACCGTTGACATACTTACGCAGTCTGCCCCAAGCAGTTCAAGCATTCTCACTTCAGAGAAAGTTTCGTAGTTGGGACCCAGCGTTGCTGCAAGAACAGAAGGTATAACCTTTACTCCCTCGTTTAGTCCTGCCCTGATAAAGGTCTCTACCAGAGCTCTGTCGTAAAACCTCTTTCCGTTTACAAATACTCTGCTTCCGTACTCCTTGATCAGCCCAACTAAGGGATTTCTCCCTAAAAGGTTTATGTGGTCGTATATAACTCCTATTTCCGAATCTACAGCCCTTCTTGATACGGCTCCCGAGGCGCAGGTTGGTATAAACACTTTTACTCCTAAAGAGGCGGCAAGTTTTGGGATAAACCTTATCTCCCAGTCTTCTCTCCCCTCGTAGTAGTGAAACCTCCCCTCAAAGAAGAGTAGGGACTTTCCTGAAACGGTGAAGACCTTAAGGAGGCCTCTGTGGCCTGGAACTGCCGGCTCAGGCATACCCGGTATTTCTGAGTAGGGTACCTCTACCTCCGCTTCCCCTAAGTCAATACCTGAACCTCCAACGACCGCAACGTCAAAGCGTTCCTTTCCTGTTAGCTTTTTTACCTTTTCTGCCGCTTCCATCTCTCCCTCTCCTAAATCTTCGGTTTTATGAAGAGCAGTTTGGACTTTGGTCTGGTAAGTATGTTTACCTTTGTGAATATTGAGACAAACAGGTCCTCCTGGGGTAGGTAGTCAAACTCCTCAATTCCTCCCAGCTTGTAGATGGGAGACGTTGCCTCTTCCCAGTTAAAGGTGTCTCCACTTCTGTAGAGTAAGAGGACTCTTCCGCCGTCAAAGGTGTAGATGTTCCTCAAGATTCCCGGTACTGCGTTTTTGTTCTGTGAGAAGAGAACTTCCTGATTGCCGTCTCCGTTTACGTCAATCGGCTTGGGTTTTGGAGTGATGTAGTAGGTAACGAGGTTGTCGCCCTCGTACCAGTATATTGCGTTTGGAGAGGCTCCTATCTGGATAGGAGAGCGCCAGAGTAGCTTCTCTCCGTCGGAGACGTTGAAGTAGTAGTCAAGGTCATAGTATGCAAACAGCTCTTTCCCTTCGCTTTTAAACGTCTGGGCGCTGGTTACCTGAAATCCTTCCGGAACTTTTACCCTTTTCACTTTAACGAGTTTCCCTTCCGAAAGCTTGAGCCTGTAAACTTTTTTGCCGAAAAACTTGTCCCCTTCCTCACTTACGGTCTGCCCCATTACCGTTTCGTTTACCCCGTCTCCGTCTGTGTCAAAACAGGAGAGTATGAGGTTTGAGGAGGCAACTTTCCTGAGCTTTCCGTCCTGAAGGGTGAAGATTCCCGACGATACGCTCTTTGAGTTCTGGTAGAAGCCGTCAACTACAAACTCCGTCTTTCCGTCTCCGTTAACGTCAACCGGGCAGACGTGGAAGAGGTAGGAGCCCCGGAACGGGTTTTTAAACTTCCTGATGAGTTTTACGCCGTAAGGTGTCGGTTTAAAGAGGTCTAAACTGTTCTCCTCGCTTACCAGTATGGCCTCTCCGTGGTTTTTCAGCAGGTTTGCCACAAAGAGGCTTGTTGCGTGGCCTTTAAAGTCGTAAACCACCTTATAGGGGCTGCCTATTGCAACTGAGATGGAGCTCTGGGGTGCTCCCCTCCACGGGAAGAACTTTATAAGGTGCTTTGTTGAGTCGTAGAGAGCAACTCCCTCGTCGGTTACAACCATAAAGGCGTCGTAACCGGTAAGTTTATCTACGGGAACTTTCCTTCTAAAGTCCCCCGGGTACTTAAGGTGAAACTCCTCCTTTACCTTTTCCCCCTCGCTGTAGGGTGCAAGGTGGAGGTTCTTTACCTCTTTTCTGAGTTCCCTGTAGAGCTCCTTTCCTCTCTTCCCTGCGAAGTTTATAAAGAGAACTCTACTATAGAGGAGTTTCTGGACTTTCTCCCCAATTGTTGGGTTCCCGAGTGTTGGGAGAGCTATTGAGTAGTTCTTTTTAACCTGTTTTACTTTTAAAACGGCTCCGCTTTCAGAGATAAACCTGTCTCCAACAGAGACTCCCTGCTCCTTTCCAACGTCAATCACGAAACCGTCGTAGCTGTTCAGCACTATCTCTCCCTCAACGGGAGTAAAGAACTGCTTAATGTAGTAAACGGCGCTTCTGTACCCTCCTTTGGGAACGCCAACTCCCTCCTGCTGGCTCTGGTAGGAAGTGTAGGGGGTGTACTGAGGCTCCTCCTGTTTACTGAACGGGTTAAGACTTGCTATCCCGCAGGAGGTCAGTAGAAGGGGAAGCAGGAGAAGGCTCTTTCTCATCCTTTCACCTCTGTCTGGATTTACCGAATAATACCAAAAGAAAGTGGCACCAGATTTGCTTAAAGTTTCTGGTGGAGGAGAAATTACCTGAAAGGAGGTTTAAATGGAAGTGGGAATTGAGCGCCTGCCCCAGTCCCTCAACATCTTCTACCTTCTTGCCGGCGCTGTAATGATACTCTCAATGCACGCAGGGTTTGCCTTCCTTGAAGCTGGAACGGTCAGAAAGAAGAACCAGGTTAACGCCCTTGTGAAGATTATCGTTGACGTTTCTGTTGCTACCCTTGCCTACTATCTTATCGGTTATTCCATTGCCCATAAGGTCTGTTTCGTAAAGCCGGCCTCAGGGCTTATGGCTGATCAGGGGCTTGAGCTTGTCAGGTTCTTCTTCCTTCTCATGTTTGCCGCCTGTATCTCTGCCATAGTTTCAGGTGGCGTTGCAGAGAGGATGAAGTTCAGGCCTTACATAACTGCAGGTTTTTTCCTTGCCGGCGTCGTTTACCCTATCTTTGAAGCCCTCATCTGGGGAGAGAGGTGGTCTCCCGCCTTTCAAGGGTGGGTTAAGCACATTTTCGGTGCACCTATCCACGACTTTGCCGGCTCTATGGTAGTTCACGGTCTTGGTGGCTGGATAGCTCTTCCTGCAATTCTCCTTCTTGGTCCCCGTATGGGGCGCTACGTTAAAGGAAAGTCAAGACCTATACCCATCAGTAACATTCCCTACCTTGCCCTCGGTAGCTGGATTCTGATAATAGGCTGGTTCGGTTTTAACGTTATGAGCTCCCAGAAGCTTGAGGACATTTCGGGTCTTGTTGCAGTTAACTCTCTTATGGCAACGGCCGGAGGGATAATAGGGGGGGTTCTCTTCGGAAAGAACGACCCCGGCTTTATCCACAACGGAGCTCTCGCCGGCCTTGTTGCCATATGTGCAGGCTCAGACATTGTGAACCCTCTGGGAGCCTTTGTTATAGGGCTTATAGCTGCGTTTATCTTCGTTAAGGCCTTTATCTACGAGCAGGAAGTTCTGAAGATTGACGACGTTTTAGGCGTTGTTCCCCTTCACGGCCTCAACGGTCTGTGGGGAGGAGTTGCAGCCGGGATATTCGGTCAAAAGTTCCTGTGGGGTCTTGGAGGAGTCTCTTTCTGGGCTCAGCTCTTTGGAGCTCTCCTGACCCTCGTTTACGCAGTTGTTGCAGGCTTTATTCTCTACGGAGCCCTCAAGAAGATTATGGGACTCAGGCTCTCTGAAGAAGAGGAGTTTGAGGGAGCCGACCTCTCCATTCACAGGATTACTGCCTACCCTGAAGACAGGGTCAAAATATAGGGGCTTCCCCTTCACTTCCACCCCCTTCTGCCCCCTTTTGGGGGCTTTCTTTTTTTATAAGGAATAGTTATTATTTAAGGAGTTCAAACTTTTGGCAGGAGGAGGAATTTTGAATAACACAGAAGTGAGAAAACAGAAGCGAAAGAGGAATACGCGCCAGAAGGCAGTTGTTTACCAGGTAGTTCTTGATTCCCACGACCATCCAACGGCAGAGAAGGTTTATGAAAGGGCGAGGAAGGAGCTTCCCAACATCAGCCTTGGTACGGTCTACAGAGTTCTGAAGGAGCTCTCTCAGGAGGGGAAGATTAAAGAGATCATCGTTAACAAACAGTCCCACTTTGAGGGTAGAACAGACTTCCACCACCACTTCATATGCAGGTCCTGCGGGAAGATTGAAGACGTTGAAACCCCCATGTGTCGTTACACCTGCAGGAAAGTAGAGCAGAAAGGCTACGTTGTTGAGGACATAGAGTACAAGTTCTACGGTCTCTGTTCAAAGTGTGCACAAAAAAAGGGCATAGAATTGGAGTAGTTGAACAGTTTTTATTCACACAGGCTCATATCTGCTCCTCTTTTGAAAGTTTCCAGGTTTTGGCATCCGCTTTGCTTTAAAGTAAAACTGAAATCTGCTGTGAGTGGTAAAATAGCTAACCAGTAAGTCAGCTGGAGGAGAAGATGAAGAAAATAGAGGCCATCATTAAACCCTTCAAGCTTGAAGAGGTGAAAGACGCCCTTACTGAAGTTGGCGTTCACGGTCTTACCGTTTCAGAGGTAAAGGGTTTTGGAAGGCAAAAAGGCCATACGGAGCTCTACAGGGGAGCTGAGTACGTTGTTGACTTCATTCCAAAGGTGAAGATAGAAGTTGTCGTTCCCGACTCTCTGGCGGAGAAGGTTGTTGAAACGATAGTAAACGCTGCAAGAACCGGAAGGATTGGAGACGGAAAAGTTTTCGTCATTCCCGTTGAAGATGCCGTAAGGATAAGGACAGGAGAGAGAGGAGAGAACGCAATTTAAACATAAACGGAAGGAGGGATTCATGAAGCCGCAAAACGCAAAAGAAGTTGTAGAGATGATTCAGAGGGAAGGTGTAAAGTTTGTTGACCTCAGATTTACAGACATGTTTGGAACCTGGCACCACATCACCTTCCCTGCTCACGAGATTTCCGAGGAGAGCTTTGAACAGGGGCTCTTCTTTGACGGCTCCTCAATCAGACAGTGGCAGCCTATCAACGCCAGCGACATGATGTTTAAGCTTGATCCAACAACTGCAACTATAGATCCCATTTCAGAGATACCGACTCTCGTCGTAATTGCAGACATCGTTGATCCTGTTACAAAAGAGCCGTACCATAAGGACCCGAGGAACATTGCAAAGAAGGCAGTTGAGTACCTCAGGTCAACCGGAATTGCAGACACCTTCTACTGCGGTCCCGAGCCTGAGTTCTTCATCTTTGACGACGTTAAGTACGACGTTGGAATGAACTACGCTTTCTACGAGGTTGACTCCGTAGAAGGCTGGTGGAGAACCGGTGCAGACGAGAGCCCCAACCTTGGCCACAAGATTAAGCCAAAGGGTGGCTACTTCCCCGTTCCTCCAAACGACCAGCTTGATCACATAAGGAAAGTGATGGCTATGAAGATGGAGGAGGCGGGACTCGTTGTTGAGGCCCTCCACCACGAAGTTGCTACAGGTGGTCAGTGTGAGATTGACTTCCGCTTTGGAACGATAATTGAGGCGGCAGATAACATCCAGTGGGCTAAGTACATCGTTAAAAACGTTGCCAAGATGTTTGGCAAAACTGCTACCTTTATGCCCAAGCCACTCTTTGGTGACAACGGTTCCGGTATGCATACACACGTTTCACTCTGGAAGAACGGCGAGAACCTCTTTGCAGGAGACAGCTACGGAGGACTTTCTGAGCTTGCCCTCTACTTCATCGGTGGAATTATCAAGCACGCTAAGGCTATCTGTGCCTTTACAAACGCTACAGTGAACTCCTACAAGAGGCTCGTTCCCGGTTACGAGGCTCCCGTTAACCTCTGCTACT
>JALWGN010000031.1 GCA_027013575.1 Desulfurobacteriaceae bacterium | reverse complement strand
GGAGAAGACCTGAAAGGGGGAAAGAGAGAGCAGCTGATAAACAGAAGAGCAAACGCCTCAACGGTTACCCTTGAGTTTATCCACAGAGAGAGCAGCTACACAGTTGTGAGGGAGCTCTCTGTAAAGAGGAAGACTGCAACCCTCTACAGAGACGGCAGGCTGATAGCCCGGGGAATCAGGGAGGTAAACGGGGTTATCTCGGAGCAGTTAGGCTTAGCCCCCGAGATGTTTAAAAACACAGTCTTCGTTCCCCAGGGTGAGATAGTTGAGCTCCTTAAGGGAAGACCCCAGGAGAGGAGGAAGATACTGAACAGGCTCCTGGGGCTTGAGGAGTTCGGGAAGAAACACCAGGAGTTAAAGGAGGAGATAAAGAAACTCAAAGGGTTTGAAAAAGTCCTTGAGAGTAAGTTCCTCTCCCTTGAGGGAGTGGAGAGGGAGATTGAGGAAGAAGAGAAGAAGCTGAGAGCGTTAAACGGGGAGCTCTCCCGCCTTGAAAAGGAGGTTGAGGAACTCCAGAAGAGCCTGAAGAAAGAGAGGGAAGAGTTTGAGGAACTGCGCCAGCTAAAGGAGGAGTTTGAGAGGCTGAAGGAGAAGCTCTCACAGGTTAAAGGGGAAAGAGAGAGGCTCAGAAAGAGAAGAGAAGAGATTGAGAAAAAACTTAAGGCCATTGAGGAGAAGAAGAGAGAGATACCGACTCTTAAAGAAGAGATAAAGCTGCTTGAGCCGTGCCTTGAGCTCCAGAAGATCGGAAGGGAACTTGCCTTAACGGCAAAGGACAGAGAGAGAGCAGAAGACCTATTCAAAAGACTCAAAGAAGAGGTTAAAAAGAGAGAAGAGCTTGAGAGGGAGCTCCCCCTTCTGGAGGAAAAGCTAAAAGAGACCAAGGCCAGTCTGCAGCAGCTGAAAGAGAAAAGAAGAGAGGTTGAAACAGAGGTTAAAAGGCTCAAAGAGATAGAGAAAGCGTTCAGAGAAACCTCTCTAAGGGAGAGCTCTCTAAAGGAGCAGATAGAGAGGCTAAAGAAGAGCCTCCCCTCTGTTAAACCGGAGGAGCTAAAGGCACTTGAGGAGGAGCTTAAAAAGCTTGAAGAGGAAGAGGAAAGACTGAGGCAGACTGTAGAGAAGTCAAGAACCAGAGTAGAGGAGCTGAAAGAGAGGCTGAAGCTCCTTGAGAGAGAAGGTGCCAACTGCCCCGTATGTGGAGGGGAGCTCCCGCCACAGAAGAGAGAGAGGCTGAAGAGAGAGTCGGAAGAGGAGATAGAGAGGAGAGTTAGAGAGCTAAGGGAGGCAGAGGAGAGGCTGAGGGAGGTAAGGGATAGGCTCTCAGAGGTGAGGAAAAGAGTTGAGGCAGTTTCGGGGGAGCTCCAGCTGAAGGAGAGAACGGAAAGAGAGATAGAGAGACTAAAAAAAGAGCTTTCACAGCTAAGGAAGGTGGAGTTCAAAGAGGAGGAACTCCTGGAAAAAGAGAAACTCCTTGAGAAGTTAAGGGGAGAAGAGGCTGAAGCAGAGAAGGAGATAGCCCTTTTAAACGCACGGCTGAAGGAGGTTAAACTCCAGCTCTCTAAACTTCCAAAACAGGAAGAGCTGAAAAAGGTAGAGGAGGAGCTGAGGGAGCTCTCTGAAAGGGAAAAAGAGCTTAAAAAAAAAGCTGCAGAGATAAAAGAGGAGAACGGCCTAACTGTAGGAACCCTTGGAGAGCTTGAAAGACTCCTGAAAGAGCTCCAGAAAAAGAAGGAAAGGCTTGACAGAGTAGAGGGCGAGATAAAGAGCGAGGGGGAGTTTAGGGAGCTCCTCAAACAGCTGAACCGGGAGGAGAGGGAGCTCTCTGAAAGGGAGGCTGAAACGGCTTCAGAGGTTGAGAAGCTCAACTTTAAAGAGAACCTCTTCCTGGCCGCAGAGAGAGCTCTAAGGTCAACGGAAGAGACCTTAAGAGAAAAGGCCGAGAGGCTCAACAGGATTAAGGGAGAGCTGAAGAGCCGTAAAGAGAACCTGGAGAGGCTGAGAGAGAAGAGGGAAGAGCTTGAAAAGGCAAAGAGAAACCTCTCAAAGGTGAGAGACAGCCTCTATATTCTCCAGAAGGTGCAGGAGACGGTTCACCCTGAAAGAGGTTTCCTGAAAGAGGTCAGGAACATGCTCCTTCCCAGAATAGCCTTCTACTGTAAGGAGTTCTTCTCGGCCTTTGACTTTGAGTTTGGAGACCTCTTCCTCTCTGAAGACCTCTCTATTGAGTTTGGAATGCCCGGACAGGGAACGATGCTCCTTGAAGACCTATCAGGAGGTCAGCAGGTAGCCTTCGCCCTCGCCTTAAGGTTTGCTATGGCGAGGAACTTCTCCCAGTCTATGGAACTCCTGGTTTTAGACGAACCTACCGTTCACCTTGACGCCCAGAGAAGAACGGGACTGACGGAGCTCCTCTTAAAACTGAAAACGAAAATACCGCAGATGCTCATAGTAACCCACGACCCCGAGCTTGAGGTGGCAGGAGACAGGGTGATAAGAGTAAAAAACCACGGAGGTTACTCCGTTGTTGAAACAGGTGCCTGAGGTCATCACCCCCTTTCTCCTATTCCTCTTAGCCGTCTCTGTAACGGTTCTCTCTGAGCTTATCCTCAAGAAAGCCCTGAGGAAGAGGGTTGAAGAGACCCTTGCCGATACGGTCTTCCTCACCCTCTCCTCAATCTTCCTCTTTGCGGTGGGGTGGCTCCTCTCAAACCAGATTTCCTACTGGAACTACAGGGAGCTCCTCAGGAACCTCTCAATCCTCGTTTCTGCGGTTTACATAACAAGGGCTGCCCACCTGTTAACAAGCAGGAAAAAACTCCGATTCCTTCCCTACGTCTGTTTCGTCCTCGCCTTTACGGCGTCTGCCCTCTTCCTGTTCTTCCCGTTTGAGAACTACAGAATCCTTCAGGCTCTAACGGCTGCAAAGAAGTTCTTTATCTTCTTGGGCTCCCTTATGGTGGTGTGGGAGCTGAGCTCTGCAATAAGCAGACAGATAATTGCAAAAACGGTAAAGGTTACAGGAACGATACTCCTCTCAATTCTCTTTATCCTCTGGGAGTTTGAGTACCTGAAGTTTGACGTTAAAACCCTTATGGGAATTGCCGTAATCGTCTTTTTAACGGCAATCCTTACGGTTCTAAACTCTAAAGTCCTTCCGTTTCTAAGGGAGAAGCTGAAAGGGGAGCTCCCTCAGAAAGACCTTGAATCCTTTGAACAGAACCTGAAAGCCCTTACCTCTGCCCTCTACCTCCTCGTACTGGTAGCCGTGCTCAAAGGGTTTTCAAACTTCGGGAACCTCATCGGGAAACTCTACTCCATCTACATAATCAACACAGACCTCGTGAAGATATCAGTAGGGAACCTTATAAATACGGTCTTTTTAGGAGTAATACTCTTTTCCCTGCTGAACCTCGGGAAGAAGCTGGTAAAGCTATCGTTCCCCAGGGAGAGGAGAGAGGTTGAGGGAGGATCCGCAGAAGCCCTCATATTTAACCTTGGAGTACTCTTTAACGTAATCGTCCTCCTCTCAAGCCTCGGAATCACCTGGAAAGTCCTCCTGCCGGTTGCCGGAACGTTAGGCGTAGGTCTTGGATTCGGACTTCAGACGATAATGAACAACTACGTTAGCGGCTTTATTCTCCTCTTCAGTAAAAAGCTGAAAGTTGGAGACATCTTAGAGCTCCCCTCAATCTCCGTAACGACGCTTGGAACAACCTCTCCCAGCGTCTTCGGAAAGGTGGAGGATATAGGCATCCTCTCAACGATAATCAGGACAAACGACGGCGTTGAGATATCAATCCCCAACTCCTCCTTCATAAACTCACCGATAGTAAACTTCTCCTACAAAGACCCCTACGTAAGGCTCAAAATACCTGTAGGGGTTGCCTACTCTTCAGACCCCATAAAGGTTAAAGAGATACTCCTCTCGGTAATAGAGGAGCTCCCCTACACGGTAAAGTTCCTCCCCAAAGCTGTCAGATTTGAGGAGCTGGGAGACAGCGCCCTCATCTTCAAGGCCATCTTCTGGATAGACGTAAGGAAGCACCTGTGGGTCAGGAACATAGTAAGCGACTTCTACTACAAGGCGTGGTACAAACTTAAAGAGGCAGGTATTGAGATTCCGTTCCCTCAGAACGATATTTGGTTCAGGAACAGTTTAAAAGTTGAGATAGAAAAACCGAGTAACGGAGGTATAGTTGATAAAAGTGATTCTGGAACTTGAACCTGAAGACTTCTACACGATTGTAGGCCACCACGAGGAGAACCTGAGGAAGCTTGCACAGATACTCGGGGTGAAGATGGGCTCCCGGGGAAACGAGATTATGATAAACGGGAGCTCCGAGAACGAAGAGAAAGCAAGGAAGTTCCTCAAGGACCTTGAGGGACTTGTAAAGTCGGGACACAAACTGACAAAGTCCGACGTTGACATGTACCTTACCCAGCTGTCGG
>JALWGN010000030.1 GCA_027013575.1 Desulfurobacteriaceae bacterium | reverse complement strand
GCGTTCGCGCTGAGCCAGGATCAAACTCTCCAGCAAAAGTATCGGAAAGCTATTTCTGGCTCAATTAACCATCGCAAGGCTAACAAAACCTGCGGAACACCTCAATCTCAAGCCCATTAAGGGCTTTCGCTCTTCCGCAGGACGCGTGTCCCTTATTCTCCTGTCAAAGACCGTTTTTTGCGGCGATGTTTGAATTTATGCCTTTTTTTTCGGCTGTCAACCCCTTCTCGGCTCGTCGGGGCTTTTCCCGCTTGCCGAGGGGTTTTCACCGCCTATTCAACTGACGCTGGGTAATATAGGATGGCAGCTGTAAGGTGTCAAGTAGTATCTACCTTTTTTCAGAAACTTCTGTTTGCGTTCTGCTCTACCAGTTTCTCCACTTCTCTTTCAAGCTCTTCCACTTGTTCAGGAGTAAGTTCTGACTCAAGGCGCCGTACCTTTACATCTTTTTTGGTGTTCACTTTTCTACCTACATGTTTCTTGAGAAGTTCTATCGTTTCTTCAGTGAGAGGCAGGTTAAGGTTATTGAGAAAAGAGAGAAGGGTTTCTAAGTTCTGAAGCTCTAACAGATTGACCTGATAGACTTTTCCACCTCTAGAGAGAAGTTCTTCTTTGTAGATCTCCATCCGTTTCTCTATCTCTAGACAGTACCAGTAACACAGCTGGTAGTCGTGTAGCCTGTTCCACTCTTTTATGGGAAGGTATACTCCTTTATCATCTGGTTTCAGGTAGTAAGAGAGTGCTAAAGGTGTTCTTCCGGGTATTGTATTAAGTTCAAAGAGGCTCTTTGCCACTTTCCTTCTCTCTCTCTTTAATATGACGATTTCGGGAAGAAGGCCTAAATCAAGAAGTGGATGGAAGAAGCCTTTACAGAAGAGGTGGCTGGTTTCGCAGTATACAGGATAGGGAAGTTCTGCAATTGCAGGCAGTTTTTTGTAGGCAAGGAATTTTAGAGCTACTTCCGGTTTTTCTATTGCTCTCCTCATGACCCAGACAAAGTTGGGCTCTGGCTCGTGAAAGGCGTGAACGTTTGGGAGGTGGGAAAGAACAGTTGCCAGGTAACCCGTCCCGCTACGACCGGTTGTTACTGTGAATATGATTCTTTTCTCTCTAAGTTTTTCTGAGAGCTCCCTGAAAAAGGCTCTGGACTTTATGGAGTTTAGAACTTTCTGATAACTGGAAGACACTCCTCCTCCTTGAACGGTAAATCACTGTTGATGAGGTTTAATTATAGAAACAGAGAACCTGGGTTGTAAAAGGCAAAAAGTCTGTAGCCGTTTTCTCTTTTTCGGAGCTCCGCCACAGCTCCCTTTTTGAAGGCGAGTTTTGAGGGGCTCAGACAGGTAAGGTAGTTGAGGAAGAGAGAAAGGTCGGGTTCGTGGCCAACGAGGATAAGATTCCGTTTCCTTTTATATTTCTTTAGAACTTTTTCGTAGTCTTCAGGCTCGGCGTCGGGGGAGAGGAGCTCCTCAACCTTTAAATCCCCTTTTATTTTCTCTGCCATCAGTTTTGCCGTGTGGAGAGCTCTCTCACAGGGAGAGGAGACCACCAAGGCCCTTTTCGGCAGAACAGGTTCCAACCAGTCAAGGAACCTCTTAAACTCTTCAACACCCTTCTCTGTTAAAGGACGGAGGCAGTCGTCTCCGCTCCACTCTTCTCTCTTTAAGGCCTTTGCGTGCCTTACAAGGAAAACTCTCTTACCCATTTCTCAAAGAACTCCTGTGAGTTGAAGTCTCTCTTTTCCGGCCTCGTATAGGTTCCGTCGCTCTGGAGGATCCTGGCCTTTGCCGTATCCTTTAGCTGAATCTTTAGTATCTCTTTCAGCTTCTCCTTGAGTTTTTCACTCTTTAAGGGAACCAGCGTTTCAACCCGCCTGTGGAAGTTCCGGGGCATCCAGTCGGCACTGCTTATGAAGACTTCATCGTTCTTCCCGAAGTAAAAGATACGGGCGTGTTCTAAGTACTTCCCAACGATGCTTATAACCCTTATGTTCTCACTCACTCCGGGAATTCCCGGCCTTAAACAGCAGATTCCCCTGACTATTAGGTCTATTTTTACCCCCTTCTGAGAAGCCCCGTAAAGCGCCTCAATGACTTCAGGGTCAACGAGGGAGTTCATCTTTGCAACTATCCGTCCCTTTTTACCTAAAGAAGCTTCAGCCTCTATCAGCTCAAGGATTTTCTGCTTCAGGTTTACGGGGGAGATGAATATCTCTTTCAGCTTTGGAGGGTGGAAGTATCCGGTTATGACGTTGAAGATCCTTGAGACGTCCTCTCCGAGGTCGTCGTCTGAGGTGAGGAAGCTGACGTCTGAGTAGATTTTTGCGGTCTCTACGTTGTAGTTTCCGGTTCCAAGGTGGAGGTAGCGCTTTATTCCGTTCTCCTCTTTCCTCACTATCATGAGGAGCTTTGCGTGGGTTTTGAGGCCGGGAACTCCGTAAACAACGTGAACACCGTCTTCCTCAAGCTTTTTGGCCCAGACGATGTTGCTCTCCTCGTCAAACCGTGCCTTTAACTCTACTACAGCCGTTACCTCTTTTCCGTTCTGGGCGGCTCTACTTAGGGCTTCAACTATGGGTGAGTTTTTACCCACTCTGTAGAGGGTCTGCTTTATGGCGAGGACGTTGGGGTCTTCTGCTGCTTCCTCTACAAGCTCAACTATCGGGTCAAAGGACTCGTAGGGGTGGAAAAGGAGGGATTCTCCTTTCTTTAAGGCGGTGAAGACTCCTACCTCAAACTGGGGAGGGTAGTAGGGAACGTAAGGCGGAAATTTGAGGTCGGGTCTCTCTACTTCTCTGTATAAACTCCAGAGGTCTGAAAGGTTGAGGGGGATTCTTAACCTGTAGATGTCGTCGTCGGAGAGCTCCAACTCGTCTTTTAAAAAGGAGAGTATCATCTCTGAGCCGCCGTTTATTTCAAGGCGAACCGGCTGGCCGAACCGCCTCTTGCGTAGGCCTTTTTCCACCTCCTCTAAAAGGTCGTCTGCCTCGTCTTCCTGAATGACTATGTCGGCGTCTCTGGTTACCCTGAAGGTGGCAACGCTCCTTATCTTCTGGTTGGGGAAGAGCTCTTCCAGATGTTCAAGTATCAGCTCCTCTAAGTAAACGTAAACCCCCTCTCCAAGCTTTACGAAACGGGGGAGGACTTTTGGAACGGGAACGAGGCCGAAGCGGAGCTCCTCTGAGAGCATCTCAACGATGATGTTGAACGAGAGGGAGGGAAGGTGGGGAAACGGGTGGGTAAGGTCAACGGCTAAAGGGGTTAAAACGGGAAAGACGAGCTCCTTAAAGTACTTATCGGCCTTTTTCTTCAGTTTCTTCGGGAGCTCCGAGTAGGTGTATAGCTTTATTCCCTCGTCTTTTAAGAGCTTTATAAGTTTTTTGTAATCTTTCTCGGTTATTCTGAGGAGCTCCCTGGTCTTTTTAGATATCTTCTTCAGCTGCTCTTTTGGAGTTAAGCCGTCAAACGAGGGTCTGTTTACGCCGGCTGCGACCTGTTTCTTCAGGCCGGCAACCCTTATCATGAAGAACTCGTCCAGGTTTGTGAAGAAAATGGCAACGAACTTGAGGCGCTCAAGGAGAGGGTTTGTCTCGTCCTCTGCCTCCTCTAAAACCCGCCTGTTGAACTCAAGCCAGGAGAGCTCCCTGTTTATGTAAAGTTTCGGGTCTTTAAGGTTAACACTCTCCATCTAACACTACCTTCTTGTAGATAAGACCTTCCCTTAAGCCGTAACGGGAGATTACGAGCTCTTTACACTTAAATATATCCATAAGCTCAAGGGCTACTACGGCGGCAACCGAAACCGTTTGGGCACGGCTTATTGAGATGTTGTAGAGGCGGGAGATCTCTTCAGGAGTCATTTTAAGGAGTTTTTCAACGATAGACTTTAAGGCTTTTTTCTTTATCCTCCGTTTTCCGTGAACCTTTCTCAACGCCCGAACGCTTCCACCAACACCAACTAAGATTTCACTCTCAGAGAGGTCAAAGTCGTAGGGGTTAACGTAGTGGCGGACTTTCCACCTTATCAGCCTTACGTTTTTTACAACTCCGTCTTCTACGGCCTCTTTAAACTCAAGGGTTCCTAAAGGGTAGCTCCTGCACTTTTTTGGCTCCCTCTCTAAAATCTCGCAGACTTCCAGACTGCCTCCGCCGATGTCAAAGAGGAGGCAGTTGTCTGCTTTTACATCTAAGAGAGCTCCCAGGGCGGAGTAGTAGGCCTCCTCCTCTCCTGAAAGGAGGATAACGTCAAAGAACTTCCTGACTCTCTCTAAAATCTCATCTCTGTTCTCTGCAACCCTTAGAACGTAGGTTGCAACGGCAAAGGTGCAGTCTGGCTTAAACTCCTCTACCTGCCGTTTAAAGCTCTTTAGAGTGAGGAGGAGCTCCTCAACTCCCTCCTCCGTCAGTTTTCCACCTTTCAGGTGGTTGAGGAGCCTTAAGTAGATAGACTCTGAAAAGAGCTTCTTTATCTT
>JALWGN010000029.1 GCA_027013575.1 Desulfurobacteriaceae bacterium | reverse complement strand
ATGTAGCGGCGGAGCTCTGTAAACAACTGATACTCTATCTTCTCAATCCTCTCCTGAGCCGAGAGAACCTTCTCCTCAAACTCTTTCAGCTCGGGGGTTATGAACCTTTCGGCGTTTACGAGGGTCTGCTTCCTTATGTAATCCTTGGGAACCAGGTGGAGGTTCGGCTTTGAAACCTCAATGTAGTAGCCGAAAACGTTGTTAAACCCAACCTTTAAACTCTGAATTCCCGTTCTCTTTCTCTCCCTCTCCTCAATCTCCTTTATTATCCTCTCTGCGTTCTCCTTTATCTGTCTGAGGTTGTCAAGCTCTTCGTTTACCCCTTCCCTTATAAGTCCTCCTTCCCTCGAGGTAAACGGCGGGTTGTCAACTAAAACCCGGTCTATCTCACAGTAGATGTCGTAGAGGTCGTCAAAGCGTTCCGTAAGCTCCGTAAGTAGGGGAGAGTGGAACTCAGAGATGAGCTTCTTTATCTCGGGGAAGACCTTCAGAGAGTTTCTCAGTGCTGAAACGTCTTTCGGGTTTGCTATTCCTGAAGAGATTTTCGTTAAGAGCCTTTCAACGTCGTAAACTTTCGCAAGTTTCTCCCTCAGCTCGTCTGCAAGGAAGAAACTGTTTAAAAACTCCTCAACGGCAGAGAGCCTTTCCTCTATCTCCTTTACGCTCTTTAGCGGGTGGAGTATCCAGAACTTTAGGAGCCTCCTTCCCATTCCGGTTTTGGTTCTGTTAAGAACGTTAAAGAGGGTTGCAGAGGAGAGCTTGTCGTAGAGGGGTTCAACAAGTTCAAGGTTCCTCTGTGTGTGGGGGTCTAAGTAGATGTATCTCTCCCCCGTGTATCTCCTTGGCTCTTTCAGTTTGGGAACGAACTCAATCTGGGTCTCTTTTACAAATGAGAGGAGAGCTCCCAGCGCCTTCTCCTCCTCCCTGCAGGTTGCCTCGGGGGTTTTCTCCTCTTTGAAGAATGTCTCGTCCTTCTCCTGAATGAAGCTATCGGGGGAAACTTCCGTTACAACCTCTTTGGGAAACTTCGGGGGAACGATTATCTCCTTCGGCTTAAACTTTGCGATGAGGGACTGGAGCTCCTCCCTGCCCACGCTGGTAAAGTAGAGGTCTCCACTTGAGAGCTCTGCCCAGGCAACGGCAAACCTTTCCCTTTTCGGGTAGATGGCCATTAAAAAGCGGTCTTCCGTCTCGTCCTCAAAGTATGTTCCGGGAGTGATTACCCTTACAACTCCTCTCTTTACGACCTTCTTCCCCGGCTTTGGCTCCTCTAACTGTTCGCAGATAGCAACCTTGTAGCCCTTCCTTACCAGTTTCGCAATGTACCCCTCTACGGCGTGGTAGGGGACGCCGCACATCGGCGCCTTCTCTCCCCCTTTGCCGAAGGATCGCTTTGTAAGGGCTATCTCAAGCTCCCTTGCGGCGACTTCTGCGTCATCAAAGAACATCTCGTAGAAGTCGCCCATTCTGAACATTAAGATTGCGTCCTTATACTTTTCCTTTAGTTCTAAATACTGCTTAAGAGCCGGAGTTATCTTCTTTGACAAGGATTTCCTCCTCTACTCTGTACTCCTCGTTTAACCACTTAGAGAGGTCTGCTAACTTACACTTCTCGGAACAGAAAGGACGGTAGGGGTTGTTCTCCCAGGAGGTCTCTTTTCCGCAGTTAGGACACTTTACCTTTTTCACTTCTGCCTCAGGATAGAGTTTCCCGTCTTAAATTAGACGGAAAAACCTTTTAATCAAGGCAGGAGAGATGGAAGTTGTAGTTGAAAAAGAGCACTCAGGCAAACGGCTGGATCAGTTCCTCTCCGAGGTTGCAGACATCTCAAGGTCTCAGGCAAAGGAGCTTATTGAGGAGGGATTTGTTCTCATTGACGGAAAAGAGCCAAAAAAGCCCTCCCAGAAGGTTAAAGAGGGACAGAGGGTTGAGTTTGAGATTCCGGAGCCTGAACCGTTGGAGCTCCAGCCCGAGAACATTCCCTTAGACATCGTTTATGAGGATAGAGACGTAATAGTTGTAAACAAACCGGCAGGCCTTGTTGTTCACCCTGCTCCCGGCCACTACTCCGGAACCCTCGTTAACGCCCTCCTCTACCACTGTAAGGACTTAGAGGGGATAAACGGGACTTTGAGGCCGGGAATTGTCCACAGGTTAGACAAAGACACGGCAGGCCTTTTAGTTGTTGCCAAGAACGACCTTGCCCAGAGGTCTTTAGTTGAGCAGTTTAAGGAGAGGAGCGTTGGGAGGCTATACAGAGCTCTCCTCCTTGGAATTCCAAAAAAAGAGAGAGACAGGATAGTTCTTCCGATTGGAAGAGACAGGTTTGACAGGAAGAAGTTCTCCCCCAACACAACTTCCCCCAAGGAGGCGATAACGAACTACTGGGTTACCGAGAAGTTCCCCCAGTTCAACGTCTCTGAGGTTGAGTGTAAGTTAGAGACAGGAAGAACCCACCAGATAAGGGTTCACATGTCCTCTTTAGGCCATCCTCTCCTTGGAGACAGAACCTACGGTTACAAGCCCTCAAGGGTAAAGGACGAAACCTTGCGGAAACTGATAGACGAAATGGGGATGCACGCCCTCTGCGCCTACTACCTCTCCTTCAACCACCCGAGAACGGGGGAGAGGATGGAGTTCAGGGTGGAGCTCCCCCCGGGCTACAGAAAAGTCCTCTCCTACCTACGGGGTGAAAAGTAGCATTTGGTAAGGTTTAGGATAAATTTTGCGCTAATCCTCTCCTTTTAAAAGGAGGGATACAGCGCACGGCGTAAGCCGTTGTTCTGATTGAGCGTTGAATATAAATTAACTGGAAAGACTGAGGAATAAGCAAATGCTATACGTTTATCGGTTCAGGCTTTATCCTAAAAAGGAACAGGTAGAATTCCTGAACCGTCAGATAGGGCATTGCAGGTTTGTTTACAACAAGCTCCTTGAAATAGCAAAGAATAATTACGAAGCAGAGGGTAAAAAGTGGAACTACTACGAGTATAAGAAGCTCTTACCTAAACTGAAAGAGGAGTTCTCCTTTCTCAAAGAAGCCAACAGTCAATCACTCCAAGAAGCGGTAAGATGGCTTGATAGAGCGTTCAAAAACTTCTTTAAAGGAATAGCTGGATTTCCAAAATTCAAGAACAAAAAGAGAGTAAACAGCGTATCAATACCTCAGCACTTCCGAATAGAAGGAGACAGAATCAAAATACCAAAACTCAAAACACCGATAAAGTTCAAAAAGCATAGAGATATAGAGGGAAAGATAAAAAGCATTTCAATAACCAAACTTCCATCGGGCAGGTTCTACCTTAACATTCTCGTTGACAGAGAGATAGAACCACTACCGGAGACAGGCAGAGTAGTAGCGATAGATGTAGGACTTACCCACTTCTGCACTCTGTCAACGGGTGAGAAGGTAGAGAACCCAAGGAACCTGTTAAAGACGGAAGAAAAACTCAAAAAGCTCCAGAGGAAACTGTCAAGGAAGGTAAAGGGTAGCAATAAATACCTTAAACTTCAAGGAAAAATAGTGAAACTTCACGAGAAGGTAGTAAACCAAGGGAACGACTTTCTCCACAAGCTAAGCAAGAGAATAATCGGTGATAACCAAGCCGTAATAGTAGAGGACTTGAACGTCAAGGGATTACTCAAGAACAGCAACCTTGCCAAACACATAACAGATGCGAGCTGGAGGAGGTTCATCTCCTATCTGGAGTATAAAGCGAAGCTCTACGGTAGGAAGCTCATCAAGGTAAGTCCGTTTTATCCCTCTTCAAAGCTCTGCTCTAGGTGTGGATACAAGAACGAGAATCTCAAACTGTCTGATAGGAAGTGGAAGTGTCCCAATTGTGGGGAGGAACACGATAGGGACTACAATGCGACCCTGAACCTACTAAAGGAAGGGCTGAAAATACTAAAGGGGTCGCTCACCTTACGAGCGGTAGGGCTGGAACGACCCGAACTTACGCCCGTGGAGAGTGCAGTTGCACTCGTTGAAGCGGGAAGCTCCTCATTTCAATGAGGAGTAGTTCACTGAAAACTTTTTGGAGGGATGGGTTGAACTTTCTGATGGAGCTCCTTGCAACAGGACTTTTCACCGGCAAACTCCCGAAGATGCCGGGAACATGGGGTTCTATATTTGCAGCTCTCTGCTGTTACTTTTTCTGGCCGGGAAACCTTCTCCTTCAGCTCCTAATAGTTGGAATCACCTTCGTTATCAGCGTTATCTCTGCCGACTACGTCTCAAAGAGACTCGGAAACAAAGACCCCGACGAGGTCGTAATAGACGAAATTCTGGGAGTAGAGATAACCTTCCTGGGTCTTCATGCAGCCCACAACGTAAAGCTGGCCTTTTTAGGTCTAATCATCTTCAGAGTTGTTGATATAATGAAACCTCCGCCTATAAAGTGGTTTGAAAAACTCCCCGGCGGCTGGGGAATAACCGTAGACGACGCTGTAGCAGGGGTTATAGCTAACGT
>JALWGN010000028.1 GCA_027013575.1 Desulfurobacteriaceae bacterium | reverse complement strand
TGGGGTCAGCCTACTAAAGGCTACAAGACAAGGCGTTCTAAGAAGTACTCAGACAGGTTTATCATTAAACGCCGTAACCAGAAGTAGGAGGTTTAAATGGGACGTTCACTGAAAAAGGGGCCCTACGTTAACCCCAAAATACTCAAGAAAGTCCGTAAGATGAACGAGACGGGAGAGAAGAAGGTTATAAAGGTATGGGATAGGGCCTGTACGATAGTTCCTGAGTTTATCGGTCATACCTTTGCCGTTTACAACGGTCAGAAGTTTATTCCCGTTTACGTAACGGAGCAGATGGTTGGCCATAGACTTGGAGAGTTCTCTCTTACAAGGACTTTTCGCGGTCACGCCGGTCAGAAAGTAGCTAAGAAGAAGTAAGGAGAGGTAGAAGATGGCTGTTGAGCAGAGAGATTACTACCAGGCAGGCGAAAGGGGATTTGAGACCCCAGCTGAGGCAAGGGCTATCTGGAGAAGAGCAAGGATGTCTGCCTCTAAAGTGAGGCTCGTTGTTGACCTTATCAGGGGTAAGCAGGTTGACAACGCCCTCGCAATTCTTCAGAACAGCCCAAAGAAGGCTGCCCGTATGGTTGAGAAGGTTTTAAAGAGCGCCATTGCCAACGCTGAGCAAAAAGGTTTAGACCCCGAGGAGCTCATTGTTAAGAGGGCTTACGTAGATGAAGGCCCTACAATGAAGAGGGTTAGACCCAGAGCTATGGGAAGGGCCAACATCAGACGCAGGAGAACCTGCCACATTACCGTTGTGGTAGGTAAACCTGAGGAGAAAAAGTAATTCTGGAGGTATACCTTGGGACAGAAAGTTCACCCGATAGGATTCAGGCTTGGAATCACCAAAGACTGGGAGTCCAAGTGGGTAGTTAAGGAGAAGAAGAAGTTTGTAGATACTCTTCACGAAGACCTTAAAATTCGCGAGCTTATTAAGAAAAAGTACTACCATGCAGGTATTGCCAGAATTGATATTGAGAGAACTCTGGACAAGATCAACATCAGGATCTGGGCGGCAAGACCCGGTCTTCTTATCGCAAGGAAAGGGGCTGAAGTAAAAGCCTTAAGGCGTTTCCTTGAAGACCTTACTGGAAAGAGCGTTTACATCAACATTGAAGAGGTTAAGTACCCTCAGCTTAACGCCCAGCTAGTAGCCGAGAACGTTGCTTCACAGCTAGAGCGCCGTGTGGCGTTCAGGCGTGCCATGAAGAGAGTTATTGCCGATGCTATGAAGGCCGGCGCTAAAGGAATTAAGGTACAGTGTGCCGGAAGGCTTGGCGGTGCCGACATGGCGAGGAAAGAGTGGTACAGGGAAGGTAGGGTTCCGTTGCAGACTATCCGTGCCGACATAGATTATGGCACTGCCATTGCCAAGACCAAGTACGGTGTTATCGGCGTTAAGGTCTGGATCTACAAAGGTGACGTTTACAAGGACGAGACTGAGGAGCTCCTTAAGAAGATTGAGAAGGAAGTAAAACAAGAGATGGCGAGAGGTGAGTAACCATGTTAATGCCAAGGAGAACGAAGTACAGGAAGCAGCAGAGGGGAAGGCTTAAAGGGAAGTCTTACAGGGCAAATAAACTCGCCTTTGGAGATTACGGAATCCAGGCCCTTGAACCTCACTACGTTACCACCAACCAGATTGAGGCTGCAAGGGTTGCTATGACCAGGACTATGAAGAGGGGTGGTAAGGTCTGGATCCGTATCTTTCCCGATAAACCTTACACGAAGAAACCCCTTGAAACCCGTATGGGTAAAGGTAAGGGTAACGTTGAGACCTGGGTGGCAAAAGTTCTACCCGGCCGTATAATGTTTGAAATTGCCGGAGTTCCGGAAGACGTTGCAATGGAAGCTCTAAGGCTTGCTATCCACAAACTTCCCATGAAGTGTAGGATCGTAAAGAGGGAAGAAACTCCAGCTGGTGAGGAGTAAGAGATGAAGAAGTACACAGAGGAGCTTAGGAAGAAGTCAAACGAGGAGCTCCTGAAAATGGTAAGGGAGCTCAAGGAGAAACTCCTTAAACTTCGCTTCAAAAACGCCTTTGGTCAGCTTGAGAACCCTATGGACATCAGGAAAACCAGGCGTCAGATTGCCCGCATCCTCACAATTTTAAGAGAGCGTGGCGTTAAGGCTTAACGGAGGAGACAATGGCAGAAAGGGTTAACAGGAGAAAGGTAAGGGTTGGCGTCGTTGTAAGCGACAAGATGGATAAAACTGTCGTTGTTCGCGTTACAAGGGAGTTCCGTCACCCCGTTTACGGTAAAAGGGTTAAGTTTTCCAAGAAGTACATGGCACACGACGAGAACAACCAGTGCCAGGTAGGGGATGTTGTCAAAATTATGGAGACAAGGCCTCTCTCCCGCCACAAGAGGTGGAGAGTGGTTGAGATTATAGAGAAGGCCAAGAAGCTTGGAGAAGTTTCCGAGGAAACTCCAGAGACCACAAAGGAGTAAATCCTTCTAAAGGAGTGTAGCGATGATTCAGGTTCAAACGTACCTCAACGTTGCAGATAACACGGGAGCCAAAAGGGTTCAGTGTATAAGGGTTCTTGGAGGCTCAAACAGGAAGTATGCCTCCCTTGGAGACCAGATAGTTGTTACTGTAAAGGACGCTGCTCCCAACGCTACTGCTAAGAAAGGAGAGGTTTACAGGGCAGTAGTCGTCAGGACAAAGAAGGAAGTTCGCCGTCCTGACGGAACCTACATAAAGTTTGACGACAACGCAGTTGTTCTCCTCAACAAGCAGGGCGAACCCCTTGGAACCCGTATACTGGGACCCGTTGCCCGTGAGGCAAGGCAGAAAGGGTTCACAAAGGTTACAACCCTTGCTCCGGAAGTTATATAAGGGAGGAATCTAATGGCTAAGAAGAAGTTCAAAATAAAGGCTGGCGATAAGGTCGTTGTTATAGCCGGCAAAGACAAGGGAAAAGTAGGTAAAGTTCTCAAAGTCCTTCCCGAAGAGGAGAGGGTAATTGTTGAGGGTGTAAGGCTCGTGAAGAAGCACCTCCGCCCTAGCCAAAAGTACCCTGAAGGGGGAATAATTGAGAAAGAAGCCCCCATCCACATAAGCAACGTTATGCTTGTTGACCCTAAAACCGGTAAGCCTACAAGGGTTGGCATTAAGTTTGTTGACGGCAAAAAAGTTCGCTACGCCAAGCGTTCTGGCGAAATTATTGACGAGATAAGCAAACCCCAGAAGGCGGGTCGGTAATCCGCTAACTAAGGAGGAGTGATGGCTGAAGAGAAGTACGTTCCAAGGCTCAAGAAGAAGTACAAGGAAGAGGTAATTCCTGCCCTTATGAAGAAGTTCGGCTACAAGAACGTTATGGAAGTTCCGAAAATAGAGAAGATTGTCGTAAACATGGGTGTAGGTGAGGCCGTTCAGAACATTAAAGAGCTTGAGAACGCTATGAACGACCTTGCCCTCATTACCGGTCAGAAGCCTTCCGTTAGGAGGGCAAAGAGATCAGAAGCTGGTTTTAAGCTCCGTAAGGGAATGCCTATCGGAGCTAAGGTTACCCTTAGAAGGGACATGATGTGGGACTTCCTTGACAGGCTTATCTCAATGGCTCTTCCCAGGGTTAGGGACTTTAAGGGTCTCTCTCCCAAGTCCTTTGACGGAAGGGGTAACTACAACTTCGGTCTTGAAGAACAGACCGTTTTCCCCGAGATTGACTACGACAAGGTTGACAAGATAAGGGGAATGAACATTACTATCGTAACAACTGCCGAAACTGACGAGGAGGCTAAAGCCCTCCTTGAAGCTTTAGGATTCCCATTCAGGAAGTAATTCAGGAGGAGTAAATGGCAAGGAAAGCACTGATAGTTAAGGCTCAGAAGGAGCCTAAGTACAAGGTCAGGAAGTATAACAGGTGTCCTCTGTGTGGACGCCCAAGGGGATACATCAGAGCTTTTGGAATGTGCAGGCTCTGCTTTAGAACACTTGCCCTTCAGGGTAAGATCCCTGGCGTTAGAAAGGCAAGCTGGTAAAAACTTGTAGGAGAGGTAGAAGAGCCATGATGATGGATAGCGTTGCAGACTTCCTTACCCGTATAAGGAACGCAAACCTTGTTTACCATGAAACTGTAGATGCTCCTTATTCAAAGGTTAACGAGGCGATAGCTAAGATTCTCAAGGAAGAGGGCTTTATCAAGGATTACGAGATACTTGAGGAGCCGTTTAAGAGGGCTAAGAACCCTGAGAACAAGAAGAAGATTATCAGGATCCACATGAAGTACGGTCCCAACAAGGAGAGGGTTATCAACGAGATTAAGAGGGTTTCAAAGCCCGGTAGGCGTATCTACGTCGGTAAGGACGAGATCCCTCTCGTCAAGGCCGGCCTTGGAGTGGCTATTCTCTCTACAAACAAGGGAATTATTCCTGGCTACAAGGCCAGAAAGCTTGGAGTTGGCGGAGAAGTTCTCTGCTACGTCTGGTAAAACCACTAAAGGAGTGTGGCGATGTCTAGGATAGGAAGGCTTCCTGTTGAGATACCACAGGGTGTAAC
>JALWGN010000027.1 GCA_027013575.1 Desulfurobacteriaceae bacterium | reverse complement strand
ATACAGAGCTTCCCCTTACTTACAACCCCCTCTTTGAGGGGAACGGCCTTTCCGTTACCGTTGAATCCGAGCTCACAGCCCACTCCGCAGTAAGTGCAGACGGTTCTCTTCAAGAGCTCCTCCTGAAGCCGGTCTGGAGAGTTAAAGATAACACAGCAGGAAAGTTCAAAACAGATTTAGTATATACCGAATATTAGAACACAACTAAAATTACAACACTTGACACTTTATAATAGACCGCCTATATTTCCCGTTACCCTCCCTCCTTCCAGTTCCCATGGTACCCTCCTTAGCCGGCTGCGGCCGGCCTACTCTTTACACGGCCTCAACTTAAACAGCGAGTCCTTAACAGGTATGTTCAGCTTTAGCCTCTCTATAACAAAGGTCTCTTCAGTTCCGTCGCTCTGAACTGCCTTTAACCCCTCTAACCTGCCTCCCTTGAAGAAGAAGATGAACTTCCTGAAGAACGGATCTTTCCCCCTTGCCACGCAGGTAACAACCTCTACTCCTTCCCTCTTCTCGTCGCTTACAACCTTAAACTCTTTCAGGAACTCTTCGGGGGACTCTGCAAGGAGCAGAAGGGGAAACATGTTCAGGTTCCCCTCTAAAGGCGTCAGCTGACAGGAGCCGTCGTCAAAGACGGTCTCCAGGAACTTACCGTTTGAGACTATCTCCATTCTGCTTCCCCAGGTGTAGCGCCAGAGGAACTTTAGAGGCCATTTGTAGAAAATCTCCCCTCTGTAGAGGGTAACCTCGTTTCCGGCAACGGGAACGAAGGTTTTCTGGCTGAAAGTTATCTCTGCGGTCTTTACGCCTTTAAAGAGGTTTAAAAGGGTTTTGGGGAGCTCCCCGCCGTAAACGGGAAGGGAGAGAAACAGGAACAGCAGGGTAGAGAAGAAGGCCTTCACAACAACCTCCAGGCCGATAAATTTAAGTGAAACCCCTTAAAAGGGAGAAGTAATGCGGGTTGTAGGTGGAAAGTATAGAGGCAGAGTTATCAAGTCAATGCCAAAGAGAGAGGATACGAAACTTCTAAGGCCAACAACCGAAAGGGTTAAGGAGTCTGTCTTTTCAATACTCAACAACTACCTTGAGGGAACAAAGTTCTTAGACCTCTTCGCAGGAACGGGAGCCGTTGGAATAGAGGCGTTGAGCCGTGGAGCCGATAAGGTGGTTTTCGTTGAGAACGACAGGCGGTTCTGCAACCTTATAAGGGAGAACCTGAAGAAGTTGGGAGTTCCCAAGGAGAAGTATGAGATTATCTGCTCCGACTACACAGACGCCCTGAAGAAGCTGGCAAGGAGGGGAGAGGTCTTTGACTTCATCTACGCCGACCCACCCTACGAGAAAGGCTACTACACCAGAATAGTAAACATGGTGAGGAAGCTGGGTCTTTTAGACAGAGACGGCCTCCTGATACTGGAAGAGCCGAAGAAAAACCCCTTTATTCCGGAAGACGAGGAGTGGCTCGTTGAGAAGAGACACTACGGAACGACAACCGTTAGCTTCCTGAACTTTA
>JALWGN010000026.1 GCA_027013575.1 Desulfurobacteriaceae bacterium | reverse complement strand
CCAGAAAAGCCGTTATCTCTTTAAGCTTAGCCATCTCTCCTCTCCTTGAAGGTGGTAGAATTCTACAAAATTGAAAGGAGAAGTAAACAATGGCTTATAAAGACCTGCGAGACTTCATAAGGAAACTTAAAGAGGAAGGGGAGCTGAAGGAGATAGAGCTCCCCGTAAGCTCCTACCTTGAGATAACGGAGATCGCAGACAGAGCCGTTAAGGCAGGCGGACCGGCGCTCCTCTTTAAAAACGTTGACGGAGGGAAAATCCCGGTTGCAATAAACCTGTTTGCAAGCTACAGAAGAATGGTTTTAGCCCTTGAAGACGACCCGGACTCAATTGGAAAGAGAGCTGCAAAACTCCTAAAACCCGAAAAGCCCACAGGATTTATTGACAAGATAAAAAAACTGGTTGAGTTGAAAAAGATAGCCGACATATTCCCTAAAGAGGTTAAGAGAGAAAAGGCTCCCTGTAAGGAAGTTATTATGAAAGAGCCAGATCTCTCAAAATTTCCCATCCTCTTCTGCTGGCCAAAAGACGGCGGCAGGTTCATCACCCTTCCCCTCGTATTCACCAAAGACCCCGAAACCGGAGAGAGAAACTGCGGAATGTACAGACTACACGTCTACTCCAAGAACACAACAGGAATGCACTGGCACTGGCACAAGGTTGGAGCAAAACACTTCTGGAAAGCTAAAAGAATGGGAATAAAAAAGTTCCCCGTGGCAGTTGCTATAGGT
The DNA here is from genome assembly GCA_027013575.1 of Desulfurobacteriaceae bacterium. Taxonomy (GTDB): domain Bacteria; phylum Aquificota; class Aquificia; order Desulfurobacteriales; family Desulfurobacteriaceae; genus Balnearium. Next base: position 14,108 of record JALWGN010000026.1, on the reverse strand, counting down.
TCAGACCCGGCGGTAATCTACTCGGCAACGGCACCCCTCCCTGAAGACGTTGACGAAATGGTCTTTGCAGGGTTTCTTAGGGGAAAACCTGTAGAGATGGTAAAGTGTGAAACTGTTGACTTAGAGGTACCGGCAAACGCAGAGATCGTTTTAGAGGGTTACGTTGACACGGAAGAGTTCCGCTTTGAAGGTCCATTTGGAGACCACACCGGCTACTACTCCCTGCCGGACTTCTACCCCGTTTTCCACGTAACCTGCATAACCCACAGAAGAGACCCAATCTATCCTGCAACGATAGTAGGTAAACCGCCCATGGAAGATTGCTACATCGGAAAGGCAACCGAGAGGATATTCCTCTACCTCCTAAAAACACAGCTACCTGAAATTGTTGACATGTGCCTTCCCATTGAAGGGGTTTTCCACAACTTCGCCTTTATCTCCATAGACAAGCGGTACCCGGGACACGCAAAGAAGGTAATTTCCGCCCTGTGGGGACTGGGTCAGATGAGCTTTACCAAGAACATCGTAATTTTTGACAGAGACACCAACGTTCACGACATAGGAGAAGTAATCTGGAGGTGGGGAAACAACGTTGACCCGAAGAGGGACGTTATCTTCACTGAAGGCCCCGTTGACGCTTTAGACCACACCTCCCCTCTACCCTTCTACGGCAGTAAGATGGGAGTTGATGCAACCAGGAAGTGGAAGAGCGAAGGATTTACAAGAGACTGGCCGCCAGACATTGAGATGGATCCTGAGGTTAAGAGAAAAGTTGATGAAATATGGGACAAACTGGGGCTGCCCTCTCCCCCCGAGAAGAAGAACCCCTGGAGCTGGGGAGTTTAGGAAGGTTATATATTGACAAACCACATAAAGTTGTCATATAATAATTGCCAGCTACAAGAACCAACAAGAAGTTACTGTCCTAATTGTAGGGGGCTTAAGCCCCCTTTTCTATAACGATAGATCTGAAAGGTCTATTTCACTGCTTACTACGCAGTACCTCTTACCGCCAAGCCTCCCTACTATACCGGCCTGGGTTTCAAGGAGCTCCGGCCTGTAGTGAACCGCCACTACTTCCCCTATAAAGACGTCCATAGGGGTTGAACCCAGCTGAAGGTGTTCCTTCAACTTACACTCAAGAGCCGCAGGAACGCCTTTAACCCTTGGTGGTTTCACCTCTTTTGAGGGTTCAAGCTCAACGCCAAGCTCCTCCGCTTCGCTCACCTGGGGAGGAAAGTCTTTACCTGACAGGTGCATCTTCTCAAGGAACTCCTCTGAAACTACGTTAACGACGAACTCTCCTGTGTCCAGAATATTCCTTGCGGTGTCCTTAAGGGAGCCGTCTTTTCTCTTTCCAACTGAAACGAAAAGGAGCGGCGGCTTTGTTGTTATCGCGTTAAAGAAAGAAAAGGGGGCAAGGTTAACAGCCCCCTCTTTAGAGACAGTTGTTATCCAGGCTATCGGCCTGGGAACCACAGTATTGAATATAAGTTTGCTTACAAGCTGCTGAGGAGCCTCAGAAACGATGAGACTCTCCACTACTCAACCTCCTCCTTCTTAAGAACCTTGACTTTAAAGGTTAAAGGAACTCCCGCAAGAGGGTGGTTGTGGTCAATGGTTACGCTCTCGTCGTTGAAGTCAACAACTCTCACCAGAAAGGTCTGACCATCTGGAGTTGTTCCCTGAAGGGTCTGCCCTTTTTGCAGGTCTATTCCCTGAAACAGATGGCGCGGAAGGGTTTCTACCAGCTCTTCCCTCCTTTCTCCGTAGGCTTCTGAAGGCTGAAGGGTAAAGGTCTTCTCCTCTCCCTCCTCCATCTGGGAAACCTCTCTCTCAAAACCGGAAATCACCTCTCCTTCACCTACAGTAAAGGTAAAGGGCTCCCTTCCCTCCGTTGAGTCAATAACTGTTCCGTCGGGAGCGGTAAGGGTGTAGTCAACTGTGTAGCGAACTTTCTTCATAATCTCTCCTTTGTTTAAGCTTACTATTAGCCACTATACTACAGATTTGAAGAGTAGAAAACCTCCATAGCCGCTTTTACCGAATCTCCGAAGTTAAACCTGTCGTAGCCAAGCTCTTTAAGGGCAAGCTCTACAACCTCTAATCCTGTCAATACGTCAAACTGATCTACGTAGCCCATGTGGGAAAGACGGAAGATCTTTCCTTTCAGGTGTTCCTGACCTCCGGCAATGGTTATTCCGTACCTCTCTCTGGCAACCTTTACGACGTCCTGGCCGTTTACTCCTTCAGGGGAGAGAACGGCAGTTACGCCGTTTGCAGGGCTGTTTGAGAGGAGCTCCAGGCCGAGTGCCTTTACCCCCGCCCTCGTGGCCTCGGCAAGGAGGGAGTGTCTTCTGGCAACGCTCTCAACCCCTTCCTCAACTATCATCTTCAGGGCTTCGTTCAGGGCAACTACAAGGTTTGTTGCTGTCGTATAGGCTGTCTGACCTTTCTGCTGCTGTTTTAACTCCTTCTTAAGGTTGAAGTAGTAGGTTTTAGGACTCTCAACGAGCCTGTTTACTGCCCTCTCGTTAAGGGTTATAACAGCAAGACCCGGAGGAGTCATAAGAGCTTTCTGAGAACCGGTAATAGCAACGTCAATACCCCACTCGTCGGTTGGAATGTCGTAAACGCCGTAGGCCGTTATACCGTCGGCTATCAGGAGGGCTTCGGGGAAGTTCTTAAGGAGCTCCCCTATCCCACGAACGTCGTGGACTGTTCCCGTTGAAGTTTCGCATATCTGAACTAAAACTCCCTTAACGCCGGGGTTTTCTGAAAGGGCTCTCTCAACATCTTTAAGGTCTACCGCCTTACCCCACTCAACGCTTACAACAACAGGGTGGACGCCGTGAACCCTGCAGAGCTCCTCCCACCTCTGACCGAACTTACCGCCAACGACGACAACGGCGCTGTCTCCCGGCTCAAACAGGTTGGCAACGGCGGCCTCCATAGCCCCCGTTCCCGAAGAGGTAAGAATGAGCGGTTCACCCTCTGTTCTCATTACCTCCTTAAGGAGCTTACGGGTTTCAAGGAATATCTCCTTAAACTCCGGGGAACGGTGGTAGAGGGTGGGGCGGGAAAGGGCTTCAAGAACCCTCTCTGGAACCATAGTTGGACCTGGAGTAAGGAGTCTCTTCTTTATCGGCTTCAAGGTAACCTCCTATCCGAGAACTTTTAAGAACTTCATTATTATCGTCTTTTCGCCGTAGTTGGCAAAGAAAGCCGTAACCTTTGCACTCTCTCCAGCTCCCTCAACTCTCCTTACAACTCCCTTTCCAAACTTTTTGTGGAAAACGATTTTGGGCCTTTTCTCTTTAACGGCCTCTGAAGGGGGAGCTGCACTTTTAAGCTGAGCTTTCTCTCCCCTCCTCTCAACCTCCCTGATGAGGTGGGAAGGAATTTCAGATATGAAACGGGACGGCTTCATCGTACGGTAACTTCCAAACAGGCGCCTCCTCTTTGAGTAGGAGAGGAAGAGCTGTTTTTTCGCCCTCGTTACGGCAACGTAGAAGAGACGCCTCTCCTCCTCCACCTCCTGAGAGGTTTCAGAGGACTTTACGTGAGGGAAGGTGCCCTCTTCAAGGCCGGTTACAAAGACTACGGGAAACTCAAGCCCTTTAGAGGCGTGAACCGTCATAAGCGTAACCCTGGAGCCCTCTTCTATCTCGTCCTGGTCAGACGAGAGGGTTAAAGAGGCTATAAACTCGGCGTAGAGCTCCTCTCCCTTCAAAGAGCTCCTCTCGGCAAACTCCTGAAGGGTGTTACCAAGCTCCTCAACGTTCTCAAGCCGCTGCTCCCAGTCGTCGGGGTACTCACTTTTAAGGAAATCCTTGTAACCCGTTACGGTAGAGATGAACTTCACAAAGTCGTAAGGGGGGAGCTCTTCCCTCTTCTCCCTCAGTGTAACGAGAAGCTGGTACAGCTCCTCAACAGCCCTCTTCTGTTTCTCAAGCCTCAGCTGAGAGGAGAGCTCTGGAAGAGCCCTATCCCACCGTTTCTCCACCTCAACAATCTTCCTGAGCTTCTCTTCAACTGCACTTCCCAGCCCCCTCTTCGGTGTGTTTAAAATACTGAAGAGGGAGAGAACGTCGGAGTCAAAAACAGAGAGCCTCAGGTAGGCGAGGATGTCCTTAACCTCCTTCCTCTCGTAGAACTTTACTCCCCCAACTATCTGATAGGGGATTCCCTCTCTCCTTAAGGCGTCTTCAAAAACCCTGGAGAGGGAGTTGGTTCTGTAGAAAACGGCAATTTCAGAAGGTTTTACTCCCCTGTTAACGAGCTTTTTAACAGTTTTTGCAACAAAGAGAGCCTCCTCAAGGTCTGACTCAGCCCTGAAAAGACCTATAGGCTGCCCTTTGGGGTTATCGGTGTAGAGGCGCTTCCCCTTTCTCAGCCTGTTGTTCTCTATAACGGCGTTTGCCGCCTCAAGGATCGTTCCGGTACACCTGTAGTTCTTCTCAAGCTTTATAACTTTTGCGTTCTTAAAGTCCTTCTCAAAAGAGAGAATGTTATCTATGTTGGCTCCCCTCCAGGAGTAGATACACTGGTCTTCGTCTCCAACAACGCAGATGTTTCCCTTTTCCTCCGTCAGAGCTTTTGCTATCTCGTACTGAACTCTGTTTGTATCCTGATACTCGTCTATCAGAACGTACTGGAAGAAACGGGAGTAGTACGACTTCAGTTCGGGGTCTGAAAGGATTTCCCTCCCGTAGAGGAGAAGGTCGTCAAAATCCAGAGCGTTTATCTCTTTAAGCTTCCTGTTGTAAAGGTCGTAAACCGGCTTCAGTTTCTCGTAAAAGACCTCTGCCGACTCAAGCGAAAAGAGGCCGTTTTTCACATTACTGATAACCGAAGAGATGGCAGAAGGGTTAAACTGCTCTGAATCAAGGTTGAGCTCTTTAAGAACCTCTTTTATAAGCCTTCTCTTATCGTCGGTGTCAAGGATAACGAAGTTGGGGGAGTAGCCAACTCTTCTGGCATGAGACCTTAAAAGCCTTACGCAGAAGGAGTGGAAAGTTGAAACGAGAACCGGAGCCTCCTTCCCAAGGAGCCCTTCAACCCGCTCCTTCATCTCGCGGGCGGCTTTGTTTGTAAAGGTTATCGCCAGAACCCTCTCCGGCTGAAAACCGAGCTCCTTTACCATGTAGGCAATCTTGTAGGTTATCACCCTCGTTTTACCGGAACCTGCCCCTGCAAGTATGAGGAGGGGGGAATCAAAGTAGAGAACTGCCTCCCTCTGCCTTTCGTTAAGTTTTGACAGGAGTTCTGTCACGTTCTCTCCTTACCTTGAGTTTGAGGCAAATTATACTTTGTGGGATAAAACCTTGTGTAAACATTTCATATGTAAATGTTTGCCGATTAAGTAATAAAAATTAATCCATTAGAATAGATGCTTTGTTAGAATAACTGATGGAAAAAAACAAGCTCACTACAAAAATACTATGAGGGGGCTTAATATGAAAAAAGTGATAACATTAAGTATTTGTCAACAGGACACTGTTGCTTCTCAACTAATAAGTAAAATCGGTCCTATTAGCGATTACAGTTTAGAGATTAGCCACTTCCACTTAAGCAGTAGGCTAACAGAGAGCCTGGCAATAGATATCTACATGCTCAGTGACACTCTAATCCCAAGCGTAACAGTTGAAGAATTAGTAAACACCCCAATATTGATCGTCCAAGCTGGGAATTCAAATCTTCAAATTGATGGAGAAAATATTTTCTTCATCTGTCAAGATAAAAAATCTATAGAAGCAGTTCTAAAGGCTTTGGTAAGGAGTTTTGAGAACATAAAACTGAAATTACCCAGCAGTAAACTGATTAAACTCACCTTTAGTTTGCCTGAATCAAAGCTGGAGCTGATTGAGAACAATAAACTGAAAACGGAAGAACCCCTTTCCTACAGAGGGGCCCTTGTACTTAAAGAGCTATTTGACAAACCCGGCAAGGTAGTAAAGTTTGACAGTTTCTTAAAACTGGGGATTAAGGAAGAAAGCCTTCCGGTTTACATATCCACCCTAAGAAAAACATTAAAGAAGATAGATCCCAACCTTGAGATAAAGAGTCACAGGTCAGAGGGCTACTCCCTCAACTACGGTTTGTAAACAATAGTTGATATGGCATGCTTATAGGCAAGGATGTATCCCTTGTAGTTCTTAAGTTTTAAACAGAATCTATCAAAACCCTTTAACTTTGCCTCTACCTTACTACCGTTCCTGAAGTAAACTGTAATTCTTTTTCCCAGGGCAGAGCGGAGTTCTCTGCTCTGGACACCACCCATAGTTGAGCAGGCTATAAGTTTATAGCCTTGTTTTACTTTCTCCTCAACCTCTTTCTGCTGCTCCTGGGTTAGAACGGGCGGGGGAAGAGAGGCCATCATACTGGCAGGACGAACGATAACCTCATCTTCCAGCTCCTCATAAACTACATCTCCTGAGGACTTCAGGAGCTGAAGAAGAGGTTTTATCTGCTCTGGCCTTACAGAGAGCTCCTCGGCCAGCTCGTCAACGGTTCCCCTGAATTCTCCCTTCTCTTCCAGCAGCTCAATCAGAGCTATTTGAGCTTCCTCTAAAGTCCTGTACCTTTTCATTTTTAATCCACATCAAAGAGTATTGTAGCTACAGCGTGTTTATAGACTAAAGATTTTCCCTTTGGAGCAGTCATTGCAAGGGTAAAGTTGTCAAAATCAAGGAGTTTCCCCTCAAGCCTAGTACCACTTATAAGAAAGACTGTTACATCCTTCCCCAGAAGTGACGTCAAAACAGTATCCTGGAGAGATTTCTTCTTCTCCTTCTTCTTTACTTCGTCTTTCTGAACCTCCTTCTCCTCCTCCATCTTTCCCTCCTCTAATTGAGCCTGCTTAGGTTCTTCTTCAGAAGAAAGAAGCTTTATAAGAAGACCTTTCCCCCTTTTCGTCTCAGATTTAAGAAAACCCTCTTCCTCCAGTTCTTTTAAGACCTTCTTTATCAGGTAAGGAGAAGCCCCTGTAAGACCAGACAGCTCCTCTAAAGTTCCGCTGTACTCTCCAAACTCCTTTAAGTATTCCTTTAACCAAATTTTAACTTTTTCAGACTTTGATTGAGAAGACATCTCTCCTCCAGAAACAGTTTTAAGTGAGAATCATTATTCCAAGCCAGGCAGTATTTCCTCTTCCAGGGTTCTGGTGTTGAAGTTCCCTTTAACAAACTGCTCTGTCTCAAGTAACCTTAAGTGGAAAGGAATCGTCGTCTTAAGGTTCCCTTCTACAACAAATTCAGAGAGAGCTCTCTTCCCTCTGCTAACGGCCTCTTCCCGGGTCTCTCCCCAGACTATAAGCTTTCCAAGGAGTGAGTCGTAGTAAACGGGAACTCTGTAACCTTCATAAATATGCGTATCTACCCTTACTCCAAAACCTCCAGGAAGGAGAAGTTTTTCTATTTTTCCGGGAACAGGCTTAAAGTTCTCCTTATAGTCTTCACAGGTTATCCTGAATTCTATAGCGTGCCCCTCAAGTTTCACTTGATTTAGGTCAAGTTCATCTCCTGAGGCTGCCTTTAACTGAAGAGCTATTAAGTCTTTCCCCGTAACCATCTCTGTAACGGGGTGTTCAACCTGAATTCTCGTGTTCATCTCTATAAAGTAGAAGTTCCTGTCTTTGTCAACAAGAAACTCAACCGTTCCGGCACCTTCGTAGTTTATATATTCGGCTAAACGCTTTGCAGCTTTAGAGAGCTCCTCCCTCAACTTCTCGTCAACGAAGGGAGAGGGTGCCTCTTCAACCACCTTCTGGTGCCTTCTCTGAAGTGAACACTCCCTCTCTCCGAAGGTGTAGACGTTTCCGTGGGAGTCTGCAATCACCTGTATCTCTATGTGGCGGGGCTCCTCTATAAACTTCTCTACGTAAACCTCGCCGTTTCCAAAGGCCGCTTCGGCCTCGGCCATTGCAGTTGCAATGAGTGTTTCTGCCTCTTCAAGTGAGGTTATGAGTCTCATTCCCCTTCCGCCGCCACCGTGGGCAGCCTTTACCAGGGCAGGAACGCCTATCTCCTTTAAGGCTTTCAGAGCCTCCTGGACGCTGCGGCACACTCCACTCCCGGGAACTACGGGAACTCCGGCTTCCTGAGCTATCTTCCTTGCCTTTGCCTTGTCTCCCATAACCAGCATAGTCTCAGGAGAGGGACCTATGAACTTTATCCCGCAGGCGTTGCAGATCTCTGCAAACCCCGGGTTCTCAGAGAGGAAACCGTACCCCGGGTGGATGGCGTCGGCTCCCGAGAGCTCCGCAGCAGCAATTATGGCAGGTATGTTCAGGTAGCTCTGTTGAGGCTGAGGGCCACCTATACAGACCGACTCGTCGGCAAGGTAAACGTGAAGGGAGTCTTTATCTGCAGTTGAGTAAACGGCAACGGTTTTAATACCTAACTCCCTGCAGCTCCTTATTATCCTTACGGCTATTTCGCCTCTGTTTGCTATAAGGACTTTTTTAAACATTCTTTTCCCTACTTAGGTTCAATGTAGAAGAGGGGCTGTCCGTACTCTACAGGCTGGCCGTTCTCTACGAGTATCTTCCTGACGATTCCTGAAACTTCAGACTCTATCTCGTTCATCACTTTGAGGGCTTCAATTATACATAGGGTCTGTCCCTTTTCAACGTAATCACCCTCTTTAACAAAGGGCTCAGCTCCGGGAGCCGGAGCTCTGTAGAAGGTTCCAACCATAGGAGACTCTACGACGAAGTAGTTCTCCTCGGGTTTCTCTTCAGCCTCAGGCTCCTTAACCACCTCAACGTTTGTTGTGGCAGGAACTTTTTCTACGGCTGTAGCAGGAGCTTCTCCTCTCTTAAACTTCACTCTCAGCTTCAGACCTTCTGTTTCAATTTCAAGCTCTTCTACTGAAGAGGCTTCAAGGCTCTTCAGGAGCTCCCTCACCTTCTCTATGTCAGCCAACTGTTCCTCCTACTTAACGTTCACCCTCTCTATGTACTCTCCGGTTTCAGGGTTGACGCGAACCATATCTCCAACGTTTATAAACATCGGAACCTGAACAACCGCTCCCGTTTCAAGGGTTGCAGGCTTTGTCACGTTAGAAACGGTATCTCCCTTGAATCCCGGCTCTGTATCAACAACCTGAAGGACGATACTCTTGGGAAGTTTAACCGAAATGGCCTCTCCTTTATAAAACTGAACGACTACAGGGGTGTTCTCTTTCAGAAACTTTGCCCTCTCTCCGAGAGCAGCAGAAGGAACTCCAACCTGCTCGTAAGTTTTCGTATCCATAAAGTAGTAGTACTCTCCGTCGTTGTAGATGTACTCCATTTCCCTCTCTTCAAAGTCGGCAAGCTGGAGCTTTTCACCTACTTTGTAGGTTTTCTCTACCACGTTTCCGGTTTTAAGGTTTTTTAACTTTATTCTGGCAAAAGCCTGACCTTTTCCCGGTTTTACGTGCTGGTAGTCAACTATTTCGTAGGGAGCTCCATCTATCTCCAGTTTCATACCTTTTGCAATTTGGTTAACATCAATAGAAGCCACCTTTAGACCTCCTGCTTCTGTTTTGGGAAAATTATAACAGCAAAACAAACTTAAGAGTATCGGAGGAAACTTGAAAAAGTTTCTACTTCTCTTTCTCCCTCTCCTCTTCTCGTTTTCCACCTGTGGCCACAGGGGGAATCCGCTGCCACCGCTTACAAAAGACCCGTCCACTCCTGAAGTTACTACGCTATTTCAGGATTTTAACAGACCTTTACTGAGTTGGAAAAGGGTAAAAACTTACAGAGACGACAGAAAACTTCCTGCTCCTGAAGAGGTAAAGTACATCGTTACAGTAAACTTTGGAAAGAGAAAACTGGAAACGGACAAAAACTACATCGTTGACCTTCCGATAAAACCGAAAGAGAAACGGTGCTACTCGGTTACGGCGGTTTACGAAGGGAGGGAGAGCTCCCCCAGCGAACCCACCTGTATTATCGGGAAAGAGCCCATAAAAGAGGTTCCTCGCTTTACAGTTAAAGGAGAAGACGAAAAAGTGGTTATAGAGGTTGAAAACCCCGAGTACACCGTGGAGGTTTTCAGAAACCAGAAACCGCCCTTCATAACCCCCTACGCAACGTTCACCGGTAAAGAGTTTACAGATAGAAGAGTAAAAAACGGAACACCCTACACCTACAGACTGAGGTTCTCTAAAGGGAACCTAAAGGGGAAACTCACAGCTCCTGTAACGGTAATCCCCCAAGATAGAACACCTCCCCTTCCGCCTTCCCACGCCTACCTGATAGAGGAGAAAATCTGTACAGTAGTATGGGATCCTTCCCCTTCAAAAGACGTTACCTACTACCTTGTAAAAACGGAAGAAGGAGAGGTAAAGGTTAGTGGGATATACTTAACTCTCCCGTTCTGCCCGAAAAGAGCAGAGGTTGTTGCCGTTGATAAAGCGGGAAACAGGTCTAAACCAACAGTGGCGGAGGTGGTGAGATGAAAAAGGTTGCAGTTGTTATGGGAAGCAAGTCCGACATGCCCGTAATGGAAACCTGTACAAAAACCCTTGAGGAGTTTGGAATTCCCTACGACGTTAAAGTCCTCTCTGCCCACAGAACGATAGACGAGGTTATAGCCTTCTGTGAAAAGGCAGAAGAGGAGTACGACGTAATAATCGCTGCAGCAGGTTACGCAGCACACCTTGGAGGTGTAATAGCGGCAAAGACAACACTTCCCGTAATAGGAGTTCCACTTGACGCATCTCCCCTGAAAGGTATTGACTCCCTCCTCTCAATTGTCCAGATGCCCGGGGGAATTCCCGTTGCAACCGTAACGATAGGAAAGGCAGGAGCAAAAAACGCAGCCGTTTTAGCGGCAGAGATAATGGCGATTAAGTATCCAGAGCTCCGCCAGAAACTCAAAGAGTACAGAGAAGAGATGAAGAAAAAAGTATTAGAGGGTTAAGATGAAGGTTTACCCGCTTTGCCTCCCCTGTTTTCTGAACCAGGTAAGGAAAACGGCAGAAGTTGCAGGACTGAGCCGTGAAAAGACGATAGAGATAGAGAGAGCTGCAGCAAAGTTCATCTGGAAAGAGCTTGAGCCGGAGAAGTCCCCGGGACACAACGCCACCTACATCCACAGAATCTTTAAGAAGATGTCGGGGGTTGAAGACCCCTACAGGATACTGAAGGACAAGTACAACTCAATAGCCCTGAAACTGGAACCTCAGCTGAGGAAAGAGATATACGAAAAGGCGGAAGACAGACTGGCAGCGGCAATAAAACTTGCTGCCCTTGGAAACGTTATAGACTTTGCAGTTCCCAACGCCTTTGACCTTGAGGAGGAGATAAAGAACTTCTTCAAAACTCCTTTTGCCTACTTTGACGAGGCGATACTTGAAAGGTTCCTGGTTCCCGGGAAGACAGTCCTCTACGTTGCAGACAACGCAGGAGAAATAGTCTTTGACAAGTTCCTGATGAGAGAGCTAAAGGAGAGGGGACTAAGAGTCGTTCTTGCCGTAAGGGGAGGTCCCATACTGAACGACGCAACCGTAGAGGACGCAGTAAAAACGGGGGCAAACGAGATAGCAGACGAGCTGATAACAACGGGGAAAGACTACATAGGTGTTGACTTTGAGTTTGCATCAGAGGAGTTTAAAAAGGCCTGGGAAAGGGCTTACTTCGTAATCTCAAAGGGTCAGGCAAACTTTGAGACCTTAGACGGAGTAGACGATAAAGACATCTTCTTCATACTGAAGGCAAAGTGTGAACCCGTTGCCTTAGAGCTCCGCTGCAACGTTGGAGACCTTGTATTCCTCTACAACAAACACCTCCTTGAGATGAAAGAGGAGAATGGAGAGGATTGAGAAGAGGCTGGAAAACGCCCCTGTTGTTGCCGGGTTTATAAGGGAAGAAAGGGTTGTCTGCTCCCCAACAGATACTCTCTACGGACTTCTGGGGAGCTCCCTCTCAAGGCGGGTCTTTTCAGAGCTCTACGCCATAAAGAGCCGAAACCCGCAGAAACCCCTTATAGTTCTCTTTAACTCCCTTGACTCGGCACAGGAGTTAGGGGTCGTTTTCCCGAAGGGGGTAAAGGAGAAACTTGAGAGAATCTTCCCGGAGAGGCTTACAGTTATCCTGCCCCTGAAGGAGAACTCCCCGTTAAACAGAGTTACGGGAAGGAAAGACCTTGCGCTGAGAATCCCAAAAGACGAGTTCCTTCTGAAAGTTATAGAGCTCTCCCACCCCCTCTTTGCTCCCAGCGCAAACCCGGAGGGAAAAAAGCCGGCAGAGAGCTGCCAGGAGTGCTACTCGTACTTTAAAGGGAGAGTTCCCCTCTGCGTAGAGGGAAGAGCCTACGGAAAACCCTCAACAATAGTCTCTCTCCTTAACGGGAAACCCCGGCTCCTGCGGGAAGGAGCCTACCCATTTGAGAAAGTTCTGGAGGTATTTGGTGGAAAACCTTAAAGTCGTGTTTATGGGAACCCCCGACTTTGCCGTTCCCTCACTGAAAAAACTGGTTGAGAGCGGTTACGACGTAAAGCTGGTTGTAACCCAGCCCGACAAACCTGCAGGAAGGGGAAAAAAGGTTACCCCTCCTCCTGTGAAGGTGGTTGCAGAAGAGCTCGGAATACCCGTTTACCAGCCTGAAAAGGTAAAGGAGAACGCCGAGCTAAAGAAAAAACTCCTTGAGGTGGAGCCAGACCTGATAGTAGTTGCAGCTTACGGGAAAATCCTCCCTGAGTGGCTTCTGAACCTTCCAGAGTACGGAACTGTAAACGTTCACGCCTCGCTCCTTCCAAAGTACAGAGGAGCCTCTCCCATTCAGTGGGCTCTCCTCAACGGAGAGGAGGAAACAGGGGTAACCATAATGAAGGTAATTCCAGAACTTGACGCGGGAGACATAATAAGTCAGAGAAGAGTAAAGATAGAGAAAGAGGACAACGCAAAAACCCTCCACGACAAACTGGCAGAGGTGGGAGCGGAGCTCCTTGTTGAAACGCTTCCCCTCTACGTCTCCGGAAAGCTAAAACCGGTTCCACAGAACGAGGAGGAGGCAACCTACTGCCCCCAGATAAAGAAAGAGATGGGGAAGATAGACTGGAGAGAGAGCGCAGAGGAGATATTCAACAAAATCAGAGCCTTTACCCCGTGGCCTTCGGCCTACACAACTTTCAGAGGGAAAAGGGTAAAGATTTTGGAAGGTGAGCCTGTAGAGGGAACCGGAGAGCCGGGAGAAGTTATAGAGGCCGGCAGAGACCTTATCGTTGCCACCGGAGAAGGAGCACTTAAAATAGAGAGGCTGCGGCCTGAAGGGAGAAAGGAGATATCTGGCGAAGAGTTTGTAAGGGGATACAGAATCAAAAAGGGTGATATGTTTGGTTCATAAAGTACTATATTTAAATATATAACGAGTTTAAAATAGTTAATAGGAGTTAAAGATGGATCTTGAAAAGAGAGTTGACGAGTTCAGAAGGAAGGCCAGAGCTCTGGGTCTTAAAGTTACACCTCAGAGAATCGCCGTATATAAAGCGATCGCGTCAAGACACGACCACCCTTCTGCAGAGGAGCTCTACGAGGAGCTCAAAGGGAAAATAGAGGGGATTTCACTTACAACGGTTTACAGAACCCTCTCAAGCCTTGAAACGGTAGGACTTGTCCAGAGGGTTCCTACACTTAAAGACAAAGTGAGGTACGACGCAAGGGTTGAACCCCATAGCCACTTCATCTGTATGAAGTGCGGAAGGATCTACGACATTGACGTCGTTCCGGAGGTAAACCCCGAAAGTATCAAGTCTGTAGGAGAACCTGTAAGCTGTACGGCTATCTGTTACGGAATCTGCAAAGAGTGTAAAGGTGAAGAAGTATAAGCTCTTAATGGATCCTGTTTACGAGGAGTTTATACTGGTTGAGAGGGGGTCTCCTGTTGAGAGGGTTTTAAGGAGCTCCCTCCTCCAGAGGCTCCGTTACGTCCGTCAGTTAGGCCCCTGCTACCTTATCTACCCCGGAGCAGAACACACCCGTTTCCAACACTCGCTGGGGGTTTACTGGCTGGCAGAGAAGACCTTTAACTACCTGAAGATGAACGGTTACCGCTTTGGGGAAGAGTTGGAGCTCCCCGTAAAACTTGCAGCCCTCACCCACGACCTCGGCCACT
>JALWGN010000025.1 GCA_027013575.1 Desulfurobacteriaceae bacterium | reverse complement strand
ATGGGAAGTAACTTCCGAAGGATATGCAAAAAAGTGCTTAGAACAATGGGCAGGCATTTCCCCTCTAGAATTTTTACTACTTTTGAACATTCTACGCACGGGGCTTTTGTTACTTTCCCTAATCTAAGTTTACACCAATTGAATATATCTTAGGGATAATAAAGCTTGGGATATTCTTAAGGGTTCTTCTTTTACTTTTCTTGTAGACTGCTCGGGCAGGAAGGCAGATTATACTGTCAAGTTTTATAAGCTGGTTAATGGTCAGAAACTGTGGGAGGATAGATATCACTTGGGAACCTACTATACAATAACGATTCCTTATGATGTTCATCTTAACAACGGAAGCACTCCAAACTTTACACTAAGGGGCTCTGGTTATATAACACAGAACAACTATGAGGTAGCCGCTGATATTGGAGTTAACATTTTCCTGTTTAAGGGGGTTGGAAACGACATAAAGGCAGTTATAATCCTCGGTAAATCTACTGAACTCGGTAGTGTTGCCAGAGATTTCATAGCCATTGGAAAGGAGATAGTGGGGTGGATCTTATGGTTGAAGAGATGAAACAGAGATGGATTATCTTGGTTACTCTCTCTTTCTCTCTTTTTACTCCGGATTTTATGGTTATAGCCGATTTTCTCAGAGAACACTCCAGCTACGTCATCGTAGTTCCGCTCTGGTTCAGCTGGATATTTTACTTTGTCCCTGCGACCTCCATAACCTACGACCTCTGGCGCTTCCTGATACTCCGCGAAAATCCGTGGAAAAGGACTGAGGTAAAAATCAACTGGGGGAACTTCTTAATATTTGGCTTAGTAACATTTGGGATGTGGCTTTTCACACATGGCGGGGTTATCTTAATCCCCTTGGTGGTTTCCACGTTGCTTTACGGGTTAAGCCTTGCAAAGACCATTTACCTTGCGGTATTGTACCCGGCATCAATTGGGGTAACGGTTCTTGTTGAATTCCAGAATCGTCCGAAGTTGCTTCTTTTGGGAGGGATGCTGTTATTGGTGTATTTCCTTACACTAAGATGGGTTCGTGAGATGATGAAACAGGAGGAGGAAACAGACTATGAAAATGTCTGAGATCAACATCTTGTTTCTTTTCTTAGCCTTTGGACTAACTACTATAACAATAACAAGTTCCTACGACATACATTTGAACAATGGGAGCACTCCCACCTTTACACTAAGGGGCTCAGGTCAGATAACGCAGAACAATTATGAGGTAGCCGCCGATATCGGGATTAACATATTTTTGTTTAAAGGAGTGCCTGCGGAACTTTCAACTATGAAAGCTGCTATTCAAGCAGGAGAGTATGCTAAAGTCTCCCCAGGGCTAAGAACACTTATTGGCATAATGAAAGAATTCGTTGGATGGTATAAATGGATTCATCATTGATAAAAAATAAAAACGGAGGTGAAATTTTATGGAGAATAATGCCAACAAAAAACGTCACTTCGTTTTTTCCCTGTTTTCCCTTCTTGCCTCCGGGCTAATGGTTGTTATTGGCTTTGCAAAGGTCCATTT
>JALWGN010000024.1 GCA_027013575.1 Desulfurobacteriaceae bacterium | reverse complement strand
CCTTTTTAACTCCCTCAACGGTGTCGTAGGTGTCAACCAAGAGAACGCCGTTGTTGGGGAAGGCCTCAAGGTAGGCTCTGAAGGCCTCCTCCTCGCTCTCAAAGGACATTATGAAAGAGTGTGCAACGGTTCCGACAACGGGAATTCCGTAAACCTTCCCTGCCAGAACGTTTGAAGTTCCGTCAAAGCCGGTTAGGTAGGAGCTCCGTGCAACCTTCATTCCTGCGTCAAACCCGTGGGTTCTTCTGAGGGAAAAGTCTGCAAGTTTTCTCCCTTCTGCAACAGAGAAGACCCTTGCCACCTTTGTCGCTATGAGAGAGGAGATGTGAACCTGGTTCATAATCGCCGTTTCAAATAGCTGGGCTTCGTATATGGGAGCTTCAACCCTTAGAACGGGCTCGTTCTGGAAGAAGATCTCACCCTCTCTCATTGCGTAGAGCTTACCTGTGAACCTGAAGTTTTTCAGGAAGTCTAAGAAGTCGTCTGAGAAGAGGTTGAGGGAGTAGAGGTAGTCAATGTCGCTTTCGGAGAACCTGTAGTCCTGAAGGAGCTCCACAACGTCTTCAAGTCCTGCAAATACCAGGTAGTTCCTGTTTTCTGGGAGCTTCCTTACAAAGAGCTCAAACGAGGCCATCTCCCTCTTTCCCGCCTTCAGGTAGGCGTTCATCATTGTAAGCTGGTATAGGTCTGTAAAGAGGGGTGAGGTCTTCATTACCTGCTCCTTTTCACTCCGATTTTGGGGCAGTAGGGTTCAACGGGGCACTGAGAACACTTTGGAGAGGTTGGGTGGCAGATGTGCTGGCCTAAAGAGACTAACAGGTCGTTTATCTCTATCCAGAACTCCCTGGGGAGTTTTTCCCTCAGGGCGAACTCTGTCTCCTCGGGGGTTTTCGTCTTAACGTAGCCTAAGCGGTTCATTATTCTGTGGACGTGGGTGTCAACGCAGATTCCCGGCTTTCCGTATCCCAGGGTTATTACAAGGTTTGCCGTTTTCCTTCCAACGCCGGGGAGTTTGAGGAGCTCCTCTAAGTCGTCTGGAACTTTTCCGCCGTACTTCTCAATGAGTATCTTTGCTATCTCCTTGAGGTTCCTGGCTTTGCGTCTGTAAAAACCTACCGGGTAGATAAGTGAGGCTATTTCGTCCTCTTCAAGTTTTAAGAGCTTTTCGGGTGTGTCTGCAACCTGAAAGAGCCTCTCGGCCGCCTTTGCCGTAACCTCGTCTTTCGTTCTGAGAGAGAGGACAGTTGCAACCAGTATCTTAAACGGGTCGCTTCCAGTTTGAGACATAAGTGTTACTATGGGGACGTTCCACTTCTTCTTTTCTTCTCTCAGTATCTCAACGATTTTCCTTATCCTCTCGCTCTCCTTCAAGGCCATCTACACACTCCCTGAGTTTCAGTAGTTTACCAATTAACTCCGGGAACTCCTTCAGGGGAACCATGTTGGGGCCGTCTGAAAGGGCTTTTTCCGGATCAGGGTGGGTCTCAAAGAAAAGCCCGTCAACTCCGACGGCAACTGCGGCTCTTGAGAGGTAGGGAACAAACTCCCTGTCTCCTCCACTTGCCCTTCCAAGGCCTCCCGGCCTCTGGACTGAGTGGGTGGCGTCAAAGATCACTCTGTCTGCAAACTCCCTCATTACGGGAAGGGAGCGAAAGTCAACAACTAAGTTGTTGTACCCGAAGGTTGTTCCCCTCTCTGTCAGCCACACCTCTTTTGCGGAGCTCTCTTTTAACTTCTCAACGACGTTTTTCATATCCCACGGAGCCATAAACTGGCCTTTCTTAACGTTTACTGTCTTTCCCGTCTTTGCGGCGGCAATTAAGAGGTCTGTCTGGCGGCACAGGAATGCCGGGATCTGGACAACGTCAACCACCTCTCCTACCGGTTCTGCCTGCCAGCTCTCGTGGATGTCTGTTGTCAGGGGAAGGCCGAACCTTTCCTTAACTTCCGCAAGTATCTCAAGTCCTTTTTCAAGGCCGGGGCCACGGTAGGACTTAATGGAGCTCCTGTTGGCCTTGTCAAATGAGGCTTTGAAAATGAACGTATGCTGCGGGAAACGGCGCTGGAGCTCCGCCACAACCTCCGCAACCTGAAAAACCGTATCCCTGTCCTCAATAACGCACGGTCCTGCTATTACTATCATTCCTTCTCCAGTCCGGCGGCCTTTTTGAGCCTCTTAACCTCCTCTGGGGTGAGCTCCCTGTAGGCTCCCTTCGGCAGGTCTCCCAGTTTAATGGGGCCAACGGCTACCCTTTTAAGCTTTAGAACGCCGTGGTCAAACCTGTCAAAGAAACGCCTCACAACCCTGTTCTTTCCCTGGTCTATGGTTATCTGGACGTAGGTGTTCCTTCCCGTTTTGGAAGGGTGAAGGAGCTTAACGTCTAACGGCTTTATGAAGAACTTCTTACCCTTGTCGTCAACCAGGAGAGCTCCCTTCTTCATCCTCTCAATCTCTGCCGGTTTAACCCTGCCCTTCACTTTGGCTATGTAGGTTTTTGGAACGTGGTATCTGGGGTGGGCGAGCCTGTCTGCAAGCTCTCCGTCGTTTGTCATTATGAGGAGGCCTTCTGTGTTGTAGTCAAGCCTACCAACGGGGAAGAGGCGAACCGGGTACTTCCTGAAGTAGTCGGCAACTATCGGCCGTTTGTCGCCGGGAGCTCTCTCCATAGCCGTAAGAACTCCCTGTGGTTTGTTAAACGCAATGTAAACGAACTTTTTAGGAAGCCTCACCCTTTCGCCGTCAACCTTTACAACGTCCTTCTTCGGGTCAACCTCAACGGCGGGGTTTATAACAACTTCCCCGTTTACCTCAACCCTTCCCTGCTTTATTATCTCTTCAACCTTTCTCCTTGCTCCGAAACCTGCGTATGCTAAAAACTTATTTAAACGCATGATCTCCTCCTTATCGTTTAAAATTAGTGTTAACAACTATCAGAGGCCGTTATGGAAAGCGAAAAAGAGCTTCTATCAAAGATAGACTATTCGGTTCTAAAGGCCACAACGACGGAAGAAGAGGTTTTTAAAGCGGCTGAGAAGACAAAGGAGCTCGGCTTTGCTACTCTCTGCGTCTTTCCCAAGCACATCAGGGTAGCAAGGGTTCTCCTTCCCGAGGAGAAGGTCTGCTCCGTTGTAGCTTTTCCCCTTTCGCCGGTTCCCACTCAGATTAAGCTGGCCGAGGCTCTCTTTGCCGCCGAGGAGGGAGCAGGAGAGCTTGACGTTGTTGTTGACCTTGGAGCCGTTAAAGAGGGGAACTGGAAGAGAGTTGAAGAGGAACTTGTGGAGCTGAGGAACAACCTTTCAGACAGAGTTTTAAAGCTGATAATGGAGTGCTGTTACCTTACAGAAGAAGAGAAGGTAACTCTGTGCCGCCTGGCAGTTGAAACCGGCTGGGACTACGTTAAAACCTCTACAGGCTATGGGACTTACGGCGCCACCGTTGGAGACGTTGAGCTTCTCCTGAGGTGTTCTGAAGGTAGAGTGAAGGTTAAGGCTGCCGGAGGAATAAAGAGTTTAGACCTTGCCAGACAGTTCCTTGAAGCGGGAGCGGACAGGATTGGGACGAGCTCGGCCGTTGAAATTGCGAAAGAGCTGCTGCACGGTTGGTAAGTTTGAGGCCTTCCACAGAGGCCACAGGAAGCTGATTGAGAAGGCCAAAGAGCTGTGTGGTACCGTTAAGGTAATATCAATAAGGGGAAAAGGAGAGGAGCTCTTCACAGACGAGGAGAGGAGGGAGATTGCAGAAAAGCTTGGGGTGGAGCTCCTTAACGTCCCCTTTTCTAATGTAAAGAACCTCTCTGCCCGTGAGTTCTTTGAGCGGTTGAAAGAGTGGGGGTGTAGCGTTCTGGTCGTTGGGGAGGACTGGCGGTTTGGAAGGGGAAGAGAGGGAGATGTAGAAACTGCCAGAGCTTTAGGAGAGGAGTTTGGAATAGAGGTTGTTACAGTTCCCCCTGAAACCGAAAACGGAGAGAAGATAGGGACGAGTAGAGTAAGGGAGCTCCTCTCTCAGGGAAAGGTGGCGAAGGCTAACAGGCTTTTAGGTTTTCCCTACTTTGTAACGGGGGTGGTTGTAAGGGGTAGCTCAAAGGGTAGAGAGATAGGCTTTCCTACGGTGAACGTAAAGCCGTTTAAAGAACTTCCCCTTCCTTTTGGCGTTTACGCTGTAAACCTTACAGTTGACGGGAAAACTTACAGGGGAGTTGCCAACTACGGGAGAGCTCCCACTCTGAAAAACTCTGAGCCGCTTATTGAGGTCTTCGTTCCTGAAGAGGAGCTCCCCTCCCTTTACGGCCGGCAGGTTAAGGTAGAATTCCTGAGTTTTTTAAGGCCTGAAAGGCGTTTTAAATCGGTTGAAGAGCTGGTAAACCAGATTAAATTAGATTTAGAAAATCTAAAAGAGTTTTGGAGGTCAAACTGTGGAGCAGGAGAGTAAGGGATTTAAGTCCGGTTACGTTGCGATTCTTGGAAGGCCTAACGTCGGTAAGTCAACGCTTTTAAACAGCCTCCTTGGAACAAAGGTTGCAATAGTTACAGACAAACCCCAGACAACCCGCCACAGGATAGTTGGCGTTAAACACATGGAGGGAGCTCAGATAGTCTTCCTAGACACTCCCGGAATCCACAAAGAGAAGTTTGAGCTGAACAGGTACATGAACGAAATAGCCTTCAGCGTTATTCCCGACGCAGACATAATCCTCTTCCTCATAGACGCAAGGGCAGGCCTTACAGAGGCCGACAGGAAGATACTCCAGAAAATAGGAGAGG